>JBMYYE010000014.1:0-31422 GCA_049609065.1 Halocynthiibacter sp. | reverse complement strand
GGCATATTATTATCCTTTTGAAGCTATGGCTTGGAATTTCGGCGTTCCAAGGGTATTTCACGTAAAAAGCATTTCTGGCTATGTAGCTTAGTGCCTCCTCAAATACCAGCAACCAAGACGCAGCGTCACGACGATATGACTACGATACTGAACCCTGATCAACACGAAGACGCCGCGCAGATTTTGCGCGAAGGCGGGCTCGTGAGTGTGCCAACCGAAACGGTTTACGGGCTGGCAGCGGATGCAACATTAGATGCGGCCGTCGCCAAAATTTTTGCGGCGAAAAACCGTCCGACGTTCAATCCGCTCATCGCCCATGTGGCGGATTTGGATATGGCGCTCAAAATCGGGGCGTTTTCAGACGACGCGCGCATGATTGCAGACACATTTTGGCCAGGACCTCTAACGATTGTGGTGCCCACACATGCCGATAACGGCCTTTCAAAGCTTGTGTCAGCGGGGCTTGAAACAGTAGCCATCCGCCTGCCGGCACATCCTTTGGCGCGCGCCGTTATTGCCGCCCTCGGCCATCCAATTGCGGCGCCATCCGCGAACCCGTCAGGCGCCATTAGCCCCACACGCGTTACCCATGTGATGGATGGGCTGGGCGGGCGTATTGACGCGATTTTGGATGGGGGCGATTGCGGCATTGGCGTCGAAAGCACGATCATTGGCTTCTTACCGGATCCCGTTTTATTGCGCCCCGGCGGTATTTCAAAAGCCATGCTTGAGGCGGCACTTGGGCGTGAAATTGCCGATCATCAAAGTAGCGATCCCATCACCGCACCTGGGCAGATGACATCCCATTATGCCCCTAAAGGCCGCGTGCGTTTAAATGTCACGGCACCCGAAGCCCATGAAACTTTCATCGGGTTTGGGGCCGTTGAAGGGGCGCATATCAATCTATCCCCAAGCGGCGACTTGATGGAAGCGGCGGCCAATCTCTTTGAGGCGCTGCATCACTGTGATCGGGAAAATGTGGCGCATATTGCGGTTTCTCCCATCCCAATG
This sequence comes from Halocynthiibacter sp., assembly GCA_049609065.1. Classification (GTDB taxonomy): domain Bacteria; phylum Pseudomonadota; class Alphaproteobacteria; order Rhodobacterales; family Rhodobacteraceae; genus JBMYYE01. Next base: position 30,411 of record JBMYYE010000014.1, on the reverse strand, counting down.
GTGGGGATTGGGGCGGCGATCAATGATCGGCTTCAACGGGCGGCGGCACCAAAACCGTAGCTAGGCCGACCCCTGCGCATCCGCAAGAAGCCGCGGATCAATACCGGTTTTTGCCATGGCATTTTGCCATTTCGGATCAACATCCAGATCAAAGAGAAGCGCTTCGTCCGCCTCAACCGTTAGCCAGCCATTTTGTTGAATTTCATCTTCCAACTGCCCTGGTCCCCAGCCTGTGTATCCAAGTGCAAGAACGGCGGCCTCTGGCCCGCGCCCTTCGGCCAGTGCCTCTAAGACGTCACGTGTCGCACTAAGATAGAGCCCATCTTCGAGTTCCATTGCCTCTGCATCTTCGTCTTCTAGCGCCCCTTTATGGAGCACAAATCCGCGTGTGCGCTCCACAGGTCCACCAAAAAATACGGGGGCTTCAGCAATGGTTTCATCCATGACATCAATATCAAGTTGATCAAAAAGCTGCACCATATTCAGATTTGGCATGGGCTTATTCACGATAAGCCCCATCGCGCCTTCTTCTGAATGGGTGCACATATAAATCACGGAATGTTCAAACCGCGCATCCCCAATGGAGGGCATCGCGATAAGGATCTTTCCCGTCAGATCTGTCGGTTTGGATGTATCAATCATGGGCCTTATGTGCGTCTAACAGGTCAGATTCGCAAGCACCTTCCATGAAATCGGCAAAAAATGATCACGTAAATGTGCCTTCACAAAAGGCGATTATTACTTATGTATGGCATATGACAAAATTTTCGACCCTCTTTGCGATCGCAGCCACGATCACCACAGCCCTTGCCATCACCGCGACACAAAGCAGTGCGGCAAAAGGGGTGGCGTTTTTGCGTCTTCTTGAAGGCCACCGTCAGGCAGATGGCACACATTTGGCCGCCATCCACATTCAGCTTGAACCAAATTGGAAAACATACTGGCGTGCACCGGGCGAAGGTGGCTTTCCACCCCAATTTGATTGGTCCAAATCCAAGAACCTCAAAGCGGTGCAAATCCATTGGCCCGCACCCAAAGCCTATACCCAAAATGGGGTCACCACGATTGGTTACATAGATGAATTGATTTTGCCGATCACATTCACCCCCAAGGATAAATCTGCGCCAATTTCCCTCAAATCAAAGATTGATTTTGGCACATGTCGGGACATCTGCGTGCCACAAACCGCCAACGTTTCTGCGAAACTCTCACAAAAACCCGCGCGCCCAGATACACGTATTCGGTCCGCTTTAAAAACCACTATTCGCGCCGCGAAAATCCGCGCAAAATGTGAAATTTCACCGATATCAGACGGGCTTAAAATCACCGTTCATTTGCCTGCTGGCAACGATAAAAACGCCATAACGGCTATTGAAATGAAACCCGACACCTATTGGGTGTCCAACGCTGTCACCATCCGTGAAAAAGGCCGCGTACAATCCACGGCAGACATCATCGGGCCGACCTATAAACCCTTTTCGCTCAACCGATCTGATCTCCTCATCACGGTGATTGGCAAGGCCGGCGCAGTGGAATATCGCGGCTGTGACGCCCTTTAGAGGGGCTTCTTGCGCCCAACAACATAAATCAAAAGATAGCTCAGCCCCGTGCCCAGAGCAAAAATGGCTAGCCCCGCCATCCCAGACACGGGCAACAGGCGGGGAAACACGGCAAGTCCCAAAAATACGACACCAATAGCCGCCGCAACACTATGCAACCAAACGGCGCGTGAGCGTTCCGTGTGCGTGGCCGCGCGCAAGAGATTAAAGCTTGCCGTGCAATAATGCCGGATGTCGCGCCCAATCATCAAAAACGCGGGCACAACCATCAACACCAACACCATGCCAAAGCCCAAACCAAATGTCAGGGTGATCACCGTTGGTTTCAAAAATTGCGCCTGAACTGACTTTTCAAACAGCAGCGGCATCAACCCAAAAACCGTCGTGAGAGTTGTGAGCAAAACAGGGCGCAACCGGTTGGTCACCCCTTCAATGATGGCCTGTTTTAGGGTCAATTTTTCACGAAATTCATCCACCGTTGTCACCAAAACAATCGAATCGTTGATGATAATCCCCGTCATCCCAATGAGCCCGACGACCGAAAACATCGATAAAGGCACAGAAAGCAACCAGTGACCAAAAATGGCACCGATCACGCCAAAAGGAATGACAATCATCACGACCAGCGGCCGCGCCCAGCTTTTGAAAATCCACGCCAAGACAAGGTAAATACCCAACAGGCAAAGCCCAAATCCAACCTTTGCATCATTCAAGAATTCGTCTTCTTGTTCGGCAAGGCCCGACATCTGTGTCTGAACTGGGAAATCCCGTTCGAGGTTTGGTAAAATCTCAGTTTGGATCAGCTCCGAAATAGCCGCGGCGCGGGCGGGATCATCTTCGGAGATATCCCCAGAAACCGTCACAACCTGCACACCATTTTCACGTTGAATGACGGAAAACCCGGATTGCACTTTCACATTCACAATATCTGCGAGCGGCACATATTCCCCGCGATCCGAGCGCATCAAAAACTGATCGAGAAAATCTGAATTTTGCGCCGTTGCGGGCAATTCCACCCGTATGGACGCCATCCGCGCACCTTCGGGATATGTTGCGGCCTCAATCCCATCCAAACGCGCGCGCAAATCGCGGCCAACTTGTTCGATCCGAAACCCCAACGCCTCACCTGTGGGGGTCAATTCAAGGATATATTCATCCTTATCATAGGCCAAACTATCTTCGAGTGCGGACACCTCAGGAAACTGTGTTAAGCGCGCCTTTAAACCCTCTGCCGCAGCTTTCAAAATGGTGCTTTCGGCGCCATAAAGTTCAACCGAGAGCGCATCACCACCCGGGCCTTGGCGCCAGCTTCTGAAGCTCAACACCGCAACCAGAGGGGTTTTTTGCACGTTTTTTTGCAGGTCCCGTAAGAAATCAAACGATGAATATGGACGCAGATCGGGATCAATCAGCTCAATCGAAATTGATCCCAATAGCTCCTTGTCTTTATTGTCCATGCCAGAAAGCGGCCGCCCTGCATTTCCGCCGACTTCCACCAATACATAATCAAGCGGATTGGCTCCGTATTCCTCTTCATATTCTTGTGCGAGCACACGGGTGGCCCGCTGCAATTCACGCATCATATCAACACTATCGGCGCGGGTTGCGCGATCGAGCATGGCAAAATTGCCTGAGATCGAGCTCGCCTCTGGGGCATTAAAGAAGCGCCAATTGACCGAACCTGAAATCACCAGAGCCGCCTGTGTTGACAACACAAAAATCACGGCGGCCACCACCACATAGCGCCCTTTGATCAACACATCTACCACATGGCGAAACACCCCGTCGCGCACCCATGTGAACCCTTTATTGACCTGCCGTGACGGCCAGTCGTACCAATGCCCTTCGCCGACATGCGAAAGCGCGGATTTCATGTGATGCGGCAGCAGTAAGAAACATTCCACCAAAGAGGCCGCCAAAACGGCAATCACGGTGAATGGAATGGCCGAAATGAGATCCCCAAATCGCCCGCCAATGGCCATCAAGCCGAAAAAGGCAATCACCGTTGTCACCGTTGCAGAAAACACTGGCCCTGCCATGCGGATTGCTGCGTTCTCTGCCGCAGTAGCGGCGTCTTCGCCCAACACGCGGGCGCGGTAATCGGCATGTTCCCCCACCACAATGGCATCATCCACCACAATGCCAAGTGTGATGATCAACGCAAAAAGCGAAATCATATTGATCGTCAGCCCCGACATATACATGAGCGCCACAGCCGCCATCAACGCCACTGGGATCCCCGCTGACACCCAAAAAGCCGTGCGCGCATTCAGAAATAAAAACAACAAAAGCATCACAAGCATGAGCCCTTGTGCGGCATTGCCCAAAAGCATGGAAAGCCGCGCAGAAATCGCCTCAGAGCGTGTGCGAATTAGATCAATGCTTGACCCTTCGGGGAGCTCACGTTCAAGATCCCGCGCGATCTTTTCCACATCCTTTTGGATCTGAATGGCATCCCCCGTCGCGGACCGATCCACGCGGATTGAAATTGCCGGGTTATCCCCGACAAAATACTGCCTATCATGGGTGCTTCCAAATCGTTTGACCCCTGCTACGTCTTTGATTTTGAGCTGTGAACCGTCAGCATTCACACGCAAAACGATATCTTTAATATCCTCGGAACTTCGTTTTTCTTTGCCCGTGCGAATGCGGATATTTGCGCCTTTCACTTCGCCTGAGGGCAATGTGTTTACCTCAGCCGCAATCGCCGATGAAATCGCAGCCATCGTCACATCATGTTTGATGAGGTCAACCATGCGCACATCCACCACAGTTTCGGATGCGTTTACCCCGCGCAAGGTTGTACGTGTGATGCCTTGGGCAAACAGCCTAAGAACAAATTCATCTGCAAAGCGCGCGAGCTGTTCTGCCCCAACGGGGCCCGTGATCACCACATCTGTGACGCGGTCGCTCCAAACGCCACGGCGCACCTCGGGGCGTTCGGCGTCTTCGGGCAAATCCGTGATGGTATCAATCGCAGCCTGCACGTCATTGGCCGCGCGCGCCATGTCCCAGCCGGCCTCAAAATCCAACGACACCCGCGCAAACCCTTCATGGGCTGTCGATGTCGCATCTTCGACCCCTTCGACGGCAATCAATGTGGGTTCAACCAACTGGACGATGGCGCGGTCGACATCTTCGGCGCCGGCGCCGCTCCAGGCGATATTTACGGAAACGCTATCTAAAATGACATCTGGGAAAAACTGGGTCCGCATACGGGGCAAAGCCGCCGCGCCAAGTGCAATCATGATGACCAAAATAAGATTGGCGGCCGTTGCGTGGCGCGTGAAATACGACAGGATGCCCATCCCTTTAACACGCGGTGCCTTAATGCCCATTGTCTTGGCCTTTGCCTGCAGCGGGTTTTGACGGTGCTACATCGGTGAAATCAGGACCCACAGGTTTGATTTTCAAACCAGAGCCAAGGCGCGCATTTTGCGCCGCAACCACATAGCGCCCTTCGAGCCCATCTGGTGAAACAATCACCGTATTTCCTGAACGCCGCAAAATGGGCACGGTTTTACGTTCGAGCCGCTCTTCATCCGTCATGACCAAAACGGTCCCATCTGGAAACACCGCCGCCGAGGGCAGTGCAACGACATTTTCCAAAACGGGCTCTTGGACATGGACGCTGACGAAATCACCTGCGCGTAATCTTGTAGCGGCCTCTAAGCTTGCAAAAATCATACGCCCCGATGTGCCATCTGCGACCATCGCGTCTTCGCGGGTGATTTTTCCCGTAACGCGCAAACGTGTATTGCCGCTTTCCAACCGCACCTCGACCGGCAAATTCAGCAACTGGCCCGCCTCATCCAAAAGCCGTGCGAATTGACCTGCGGATACGCGAAAGGATACTTCTAACATGTCTGGCGCAAAGATCGTCCCGATCCGTTCGTTTTGGGACACGAGCCCCCCTTCGAGCACCATGACATTGGTAATCGCCCCCGCAAAAGGGGCCGTGATTTCCGTATCATCCAATCGGCGTTGTGCATCCGACACGGAAAGCTCCGCGCGTAACAAACGCGCAGCACTTTGATCAACGCGCACTTTGGATTTGGACAGCGCGCTTTCTTTGGCGAGCATCGCTTGCTTGGCCGATGACAGTGCAAGTTCTGACGTTTCTACTGCGGCCCGCGTGGACGATCCGCGGCTTTGTAGATCCACTTGGCGATCAAGTGCCTTTTGACGCAAGGTGAATTGCGCTTTTGCGGCGGTCAATTCTTGGGAAATGATGTCATAGGCAAGCAACGCTTCTGCCTCATCCGATTGCACATCATTGAGGTCCGCTTCCGCCCGTGTGAGGGCACTTTGGGCGTCAGCTTTATCAATCCGAAGAAGCGGCGTGCCTTCGCTCACAACGCCACCATCTTTGAATGCGTCTGCCATATAAAGGATCCGGCCAGAGGCGCTCGTTCTGAGTTCAAGAACACGTTCGCTTCGCAATTCGCCAAACGCCACAAATTCAGGCGTCACCGAAGTAGGGACCATTTTCAAAACTTTTGTTGCAATCACCCGTTCACGCTGCGGGCGTTTGTTTTCGTCTGCGTCATCCCCTGCGCGCAACGCATTGAGCATCACCCCTGCCGCCATGAGCAAAAGCGCTATCACAAGGCCAAACAGATAAAGACCAATCAAAGATCGTTTCAAAATTCGCATTGTGCTGACCTATTCAATGAGTGCCACAATCGAAGTATAAACGCATGCTGCATGTATATCCGTCGATTTATTTTCGGTTTTTATGTTCCTCAAGGCGCGGGATCATTTCCACGAAATTACAAGGGCGATGACGGCTATCCAATTGCCAGACGAGGATTTCATCCCATGCGTCTTTGCACGCCCCAGGCGATCCCGGAAGAGCAAAGAAATAGGTACTCTTCACGATGCCGGCTGTGGCGCGTGATTGCACCGCAGACGTACCCACTTTTTGCATCGACACCACGGTGAACATCGTGGAAAATGCATCGATTTCCTTTTCGTAAACGGATCTATGGGCCTCGACGCTAACATCGCGCCCCGTGAGCCCAGTGCCCCCCGTCGAAATCACCACATCCACAGCCGCATCATCCGCCCATGCCATGAGCTGCGTTGAAATCGCGTCTTTGTCGTCTTGCATGATTTTGCGATCGGCCAAAATATGGCCTGCCTTCACCAAGCGCGCCTCAAGCGTGTCACCTGATTTGTCTTGGCTTAGATCGCGGGTGTCGGACAGGGTCAAAACCGCAATACGCATCGGAGTAAATTCAAGCGTGTCATCAATGCCAAACATTTATGATATCCCTAATTTTGATTTGAGCGCCAAAAGATCCGCCCATGCTTCGCGTTTTAAAGACGGATTTTGCAGCACCCGCGCGGCGGGCAAAAATGGCAAAACGGGCCGTGTTAGAGCCTCATCCCATGTCCCGCGTAGCCGCGATACGCCGCTTTTTTGCAACACCATTTCACAGGCGATATTTCCCGCCACCACAATCACATCAGGATCCGCGATCTCAATGTGGCGCGCCAAAAATGCGGACAGAATACCCATCTCATCTTTGGTCAATTTCCGGTTGCGCGGCACATGCCACGGCACCGCATTCACAAGGTAAAGCGCATGGCTTGCCTCAGGCGTCGTGCGGCTCAAGCCAATTGCTGCAAACATGCGATCAAAAAGCGGCCCGTCGCGCCCCCCGCACATCACCCCTGCACGGTCTTCGTCACGGGTTGGAAAATCATGGATCACCATGACGCGGGCCTCAGGCGTGCCCTCAGCAAAAATCATGTTGCGCGCGCCGCGTTTCAAATCACAATGCGGAAACGCCAAAAGCGCCGTTTTCAGCGCCTCAAGTGTTGCGGCACCCCCTGATTGCGCTTTCGCCTCTGCGATAACATCAATTTTGGGTGTTTCCACCTCTTCGATTTTCGGGGCCGCGGCAGGGGCGGATTTGGCTATTTTTTGAGGTCTATCTTCTAGCGCATAGCGATTTACGGGGCTGTCTTGTATCGCCTCATCCGCGCCCAAATCGACCTGCCAGTCGAGAGCAACAAAATCATCATATGCGTGTTGAGCAGAATCCATACCAAAGACCTATCCCAGTTTTGGGTGCGATTAAAGCCCGTTCAACCCTGCGAAAACCATTGCGACACATCTGGCATAGGATATAAGGAGGAAAACAAGTTCGGAACCGCCCTCATGACCCTTCGCACCCGTCACCTTCTTGGCATCGAACATCTCGGTCCTGATGAGATCACAACCCTATTAGACCTTGCTGATCAATATGTGGATCTAAACCGCCGCCGTGTGAAACATGGGGATGCGCTCAAAGGGCTCACGCAGATCAACATGTTTTTCGAAAATTCGACCCGAACACAGGCCAGTTTCGAAATCGCGGGTCAAAGATTAGGCGCGGATGTCATGAATATGGCGATGCAGGCGTCATCGATCAAAAAGGGTGAAACTCTCATTGATACGGCTTTGACCTTGAACGCGATGCATCCTGATATTTTGGTGGTGCGTCATCCAAGCTCAGGCGCGGTGGATTTGCTGGCGTCCAAGGTAAACTGCGCCGTTTTGAACGCAGGCGATGGTCAACACGAACACCCGACACAAGCGCTTTTGGATGCGCTCACCATTCGCCGTGCCAAAGGCCGTCTACACCGCCTCAATATCGCAATTTGCGGCGACATCGCCCATTCGCGTGTGGCGCGCTCTAACATGATGCTTTTGGGGAAAATGGAAAACCGTGTGCGCCTTGTCGGTCCTCCGACCCTCATCCCGTCAGAGGCAAGCGCCCTTGGCGTTGAGGTCTATCACGATATGCGTGAGGGGCTTCAGGATGTGGATGTCATCATGATGTTGCGCCTGCAAAAAGAACGCATGGATGGCGGTTTCATCCCATCAGAGCGCGAATATTTCCACCTTTATGGCCTCGATGCTGAAAAGCTATCTTATGCCAAAGACGACGCGATTGTCATGCATCCAGGGCCGATGAATCGCGGCGTGGAAATTGATGGTACCATCGCCGATGACATCAATATTTCCGTGATCCAAGACCAAGTCGAAATGGGTGTTGCTGTTCGCATGGCAGCCATGGACTTGCTGGCGCGCAACCTACGCACCGAACAAGACACAGCACAAGGAAGCGGAGAGATCGATGTCTAAGACCCCCCTTGAATTGCTGGATGGCGAAACGCATTTGACCACATTCACCCCAAGTCGCGCGACCTATATCAAAGAACATATGATGCTCGCAGCGATCGGGTCGGTGATTGCGGTTTTGGTTTTAAAATGGATGGGGGACCCGAACCTTTGGGTTGGCATCGTTGGGGCGATCGCGGCCATCGGCCTTCGTGGGGTGTATGTTCTCAGCGAAGCCATGGAAATGGAATGGCACCTCACGGATCAACGTGTGGTTGGTCCCGCATTGCGCAACATTCATCTGCGTGACATCACCAAAATCAACACCATTTTTTCAGCTGCCCAGATCATCACAAAAACCGGTGATAAACATCTCATGAAATATATGTCCGCACCTGTAGCCGTGCGTGACGAAATTTTAGCCACCAAAGATAAATTCGAGGCGAAGCGCCCATGACCCTTCTTTTTCAAAACGCCCGTCTTATTGATCCGGAAACCAAAACCGAAACCATCGGGATGCTTTTGGTTGACGATGGGATCATTCAAGAGGTCGGGCCAGATATCACCCCACCTCAAAACACAAAGATCATCGATTGTGCCGGGCTTTGCCTTGCGCCTGGGATCGTTGATATTGGCGTTAAAATCGGCGAACCGGGTGAACGCCACAAAGAAAGTTTCCGCACAGCAGGACGCGCAGCCGCCGCAGGTGGTGTAACGACGATTGTGACGCGCCCTGACACAAAACCCGCCCTTGATACGGCAGAGGCGCTTGAATTTGTGAAGCGCCGCGCGAATGAAGCCGCCCCCGTCAACGTTTTACCCATGGCCGCTTTGACCAAAGAACGCGCAGGCCGTGAAATGGTGGAAATCGGGTTCTTGAAGGACGCAGGCGCGGTTGGGTTCACCGATTGTGATCACGTCGTGACCTCCAATAAAGTGTTTTCACGTGCCCTGACCTACGCGCGCTCTTTGGATGTGCTCGTCATGGCCCACCCCCAAGACCCTGGTCTAAGCGCGGGCGCCTCTGCGACCTCTGGCAAATTTGCCTCACTCAAAGGGATCCCTGCCGTTAGCCCCATGGCGGAACGCATGGGCCTTGAACGCGACTTGGCCTTGGTGGAAATGTCTGGCGTGCGCTATCACGCGGATTGCCTCTCGACTGCGAAATCCCTCCCTGCCTTGGCGCGCGCCAAAGAGGCGGGGCTTGATGTGACCGGTGGCGTGTCGATCCACCACCTTACGCTCAATGAATTTGACGTCGCGGATTATCGCACCTTCTTTAAGGTCAAACCGCCTCTTCGATCCGAAGACGACCGCCTTTCAATGATTGAGGCCGTGGCATCGGGGCTCGTGGATATCATCAGCTCCATGCACACCCCACAAGACGAAGAAAGCAAACGTTTGCCCTTTGCGGATGCCGCGTCAGGTGCCGTTGGGCTTGAAACGCTTTTGCCTGCGGCCCTCCAACTTGTGCATGGGGAGCATATGGATTTGCCAACGCTTTGGCGGGCCCTATCGTATAACCCAGCAAAACGTCTTGGGCTTACATCGGGTCGATTAACGGCTGGCGCACCTGCTGACCTTGTCCTCTTTAACCCGAATGCACCTTTTGTTTTGGATCGCTTTGCGCTCAATTCAAAATCGAAAAACACTCCCTTTGACGGCGCGCGCCTCCAAGGTAAAGTCACTGCGACCTATGTGGCAGGCACACAAATTTTTGAAGCGGATTAAGCATGCCTGAAATCACCACCTCCCTGCCTATTTTGGTTTTGTTTGCGCTTGTGGGCTATGGGCTTGGGTCCTTACCCTTTGGTATGATCTTGGCCAAAGTTATGGGCCTTGGCGATTTGCGGGCAATTGGGTCTGGCAATATTGGCGCGACCAATGTGTTGCGCACAGGCAATAAAACCGCCGCCGCGCTTACCTTATTGTTTGACGCCGGCAAAGGGGCCGCCGCCGTTTTGATCGCACGACATTTTGCGGGCGAAGATGCCACGCAGCTTGCTGGCTTTGGCGCATTTTTGGGGCATCTATTTCCAATTTGGCTCAACTTCAAGGGTGGCAAAGGTGTGGCCACTTTTGTGGGTCTAACGCTGGCACTTTACTGGCCTTTGGGGCTCGCGACCTGTGCTATTTGGCTCATCGTGGCCGCCGCATTTCGCTGGTCGAGCTTTGCAGCGATCCTTGCCGCCATCGCGGCTCCTTGCTGGGCGTGGTTTATGGGGCAAGGCTATTTCATGGCCCTCCTGATCAGTTTAGCAATCCTCATTTTGTGGAAACATCGTGACAATATCGTCCGCCTCCTAAAGGGCGAAGAGCCAAAAATTGGTACCAAAAAATAGTTTTGCTAGCCATGGGTGACGAAGTGTCGCATATTGCTGTCAACATACAATCAGGAGAGAATACCATGGGATTTATGGATGCAGTAAAAATGTGTTTTTCCAAATACGTTGATTTTGAAGGACGCGCGCAACGGTCCGAGTATTGGTGGTTTGCGCTTTTTTCCTTGCTCGGGGCGCTGGTATTTTCAGTCCTCGACGCGGGTTTGGGCATTTTTGCGCTAGAGCCGCTTTTCAGCCTCGGAATTCTTTTGCCAAGCATTGCAGTTGGCGTGCGCCGTTTGCATGACATCGATCGCACGGGCTGGTGGCTTTTGATCGGGCTTGTGCCGCTTATCGGTTTCTTGGTGCTCATCTATTTCTTTGTGAACAAAGGCACCGATGGCCCGAACCGTTTTGGCAACGACCCTCTCGCATAAACCAAAAACGCCGCCCAAACTGAGGCGGCGTTTTTCATATCTTTATGGGCAAAGCTTAATAGCTATAATCGCCATAAATACGCGTTAAATCACCGCCCCATGCGCCGTGATAATCATCCAAAAGCTCATCCGCTGGTGTTTTCCCAGTCTCCAAGCTTTCTTTCAAAGCGTTCAAAAAATGCGTTTCATCAGGCACCATACCACCTGCGCCAACGCGCCCGCGGGCTTTGAGACCACTTTCAGAAATCGCCACAACTTCACGGGCAAGATCCATCATCTTAATGTCACCGACTTGCGCCTGAAGCCCATCAACTGAGGCCGCAACGCGCAGGGCTTCGCGGGTTTCCGCGTCCCAATCTTTAACCAAATCCCATGCCGCATCGAGCGCGCTTTGATCATAGGTTAAGCCTACCCAAAACGCAGGCAACGCACACAGGCGACGCCACGGGCCGCCATCTGCGCCACGCATTTCAATGAACTGTTTCACGCGCGCTTCTGGGAAAACGGTTGTAAGGTGATCGGCCCAATCAGACAGCGTTGGCTTTTCACCTGGAAGCGCAGGGAGTTCGCCTTTGAGAAAATCACGGAAAGATTGGCCAAGCGCATTGATATATTCGCCATTGCGATAGACAAAATACATCGGCACATCGAGCACATACTCAACCCATGCCTCAAACCCGAAACCGTCATCAAACACAAACGGCACCATGCCTGTGCGCGCGGCATCCAAATCACGCCAAACACGTGAGCGCCACGATTTGTGGCCATTTACTTTACCTTCAAAAAATGGGGAATTTGCAAAAAGCGCGGTCGCCACAGGTTGCAATGCAATCGCAACGCGCATCTTTTGCACCATGTCGCCTTCGCTTCCGAAATCGAGGTTCACTTGCACCGTACAGGTCCGCCGCATCATCGCACGTCCCATGGTGCCCACGCGCTGCATGTAATCATCCATCAACGTATAGCGCCCTTTGGGCATGAGAGGCATTTCTTCATGATTCCAGATAGGGGCTGCCCCAAGGCCAATAAAGCCAACGCCGATTTCTTCGGAAATCGCTTTCACATCCTTTAAATGCGCGTTCACTTCATCACAGGTTTCGTGGATCGTTTCCAAAGGCGCACCCGAAAGTTCGAGCGCCCCACCCGGCTCAAGGCTGACATTCGCGCCATTTTTTTCCAACCCGATAAGATGCCCTGCTTCTGTCACAGGCGCCCAACCATAGCGATCACGTAGACCCTCAAGAACGGCCAAAATCGAACGTTCCCCTTCAAATGGCAGAGGTTTTAGCGTGTCTTTGCAATAGCCGAATTTTTCGTGCTCCGTGCCAATGCGCCAGTTTTCTTTGAGCTTACAGCCCTCGGCCAAATAGTCAGCCAATTGTTCATAGCGTTCAATTGGGCCACCGCCAGATTGGGGAATAGACATGACACGTCCTTTCAAAATTATCCTTCCCTCGGTAAAGAAAGGATCAAGCAGGTTCAATCCGCTTTTCGCCAGACCACTTCACGAAATTGTGTGCCCTTTTGCAAGAGCTCTTGTACGCGCGCATATTTCAGCCCGCGAAAAAGCGACAAGGCATCAATCAAGCTTTCATTTCCTTTCGCCGCCATTGGCACCGAAATAGGTCCTTGGGTTGGGTCGGTGAACACCCAATGGGCCGCTTGGGGGTCGCCCGTGCCAGAGACTTCAATTTTAAGAACCTCATTGAGCGAAATCACATACCCGCCATAAGGGCCAAACCACGTGAGTTGACGTTCATCAACTTCAAGCACCCCTTGCGCACCCCCCAATATTCGAAGCCGCGCTTTAACGAAGCCCGTCCATAACAAAAGCAACCCCAACATCATCAATGCGAGGCCCAAATATTGCACGAAGCCAAATGTGATCCAGAAAATCCAAAACCCCACGACCACCACAGCCATCGCGGCCCATACTTCGCGAAATTGGGCGATTTTGGCACGTGCATCTGGGCGAATAAAATCCATCACCAATCCCCGCAGATGGTTTGCCATAAAGTCAGCGCCGCAACCGCCGCCGTGTCTGCACGCAAAATGCGCGGACCTAGGCTAATTGCTGTGGCGTTTGGCATGGCTTTGATTTTCGTGCGCTCCGCTTCTGAAAACCCGCCTTCAGGTCCGATTAAAATCGCGGCTTTCGCCCCTTTCGTGATCCCCAGCGCGTCGCGCGCGCCCACCAAGGCTTCGTCGCAGAAAATAAGATCGCGATCCTCAGGCCAATTTGCCAAAATCTCTGACAGTTTTTTAAGATCCGACACCTCAGGCACATAGGTCCCACCACATTGTTCCGCGGCTTCGATGGCGTGTGCTTGCAGGCGATCTTGGCGGATACGTTCGGAATTCGTGAAATCGGTTTGCACAGGGCAAATCCGCGCGACGCCCATTTCAGCGGCCTTTTCGACAATGAAATCTGTGCGGGCCTTTTTAATGGGCGCAAACATCAACCACAGATCCGGTGGGAGTTGTAATGGTTTTGTTTGCGCACGAACCGTCACGGTTCCTTTGCGTTTGCCAGCCTCGGTGATTTCACACAGGACTTCGCCATCACGGCCATTAAACGCCAAGATATGATCGCCCATTTTTTGCCGCATAACGCCAAAAAGATAATGCGCCTGATCGCGGTCTAAAGGAACCGATTGCCCTATGGGTAGGTCGTGCTCTAGAAAGAGCCTGATTTTTGCTTGTGTCATAGGGTGAACATATGTCCCAGAATGCCGAATTGCCAGAGCCGAACGGCCAAGTTTCCGACGCCTATGACGGAAACTGGGTCGACCGATACGCCCCTGCGGGGCTGCGGCCGTATTTGCGTTTGTCGCGTGCGGACCGGCCGATTGGAACGTGGCTTTTGTTGTTGCCATGTTGGTGGGGGCTCATGTTGGCGGCAATGGTCGATGGTCTTCGGATATTTGATTTGTGGATCGTTGTCGGCTGTGCAATCGGGGCCTTTGTTATGCGTGGTGCGGGCTGCACATGGAATGATATCACCGACCGTGACATTGATGGCCATGTGGAACGCACGCGGTCACGTCCTATTCCGTCTGGCCAAGTGAGCGTGAAGCAGGCCGCAATCTGGCTTGTGTTTCAGCTTTTGATTGGGCTGGGCATTTTACTTACGTTCAATATGGCAAGTTTTTGGGTTGGGGCCGCATCCCTCATTCCGGTGGCCATCTATCCTTTTGCAAAACGGTTCACTTGGTGGCCACAGTTTTTCCTAGGTATCGCGTTTAACTGGGGGGTGCTTTTGGCATGGACGGCACATTCTGGGTCCCTTGGAATGCCTGCAATCGTACTTTATGCGGCGGGGATCATCTGGACGTTGTTCTACGACACAATTTACGCCCACCAAGATAAAGAAGATGATGCGCTCATCGGGGTGAAATCCACAGCACGTCTTTTTGCGGAAAACACAAAAAACTGGCTCTATTGGTTTTGGATCGGGGCCACGATGCTAACATGGGTTGCCCTTGTAATGACCACGTTACAGCCCTCACAGGTTATTGTTGCCATGACAGGTATTGTCGCCTTCGCAGCCCATCTCCAATGGCAAATCATGCGCCTCGATATTGATGATACCGCCCTTTGTTTGCGGCTCTTTCGATCGAACCGTGATGCTGGGCTCCTCATTGCGCTATTTTTTGCTTTTGCAGCGCTCCTATGATTGCGTATTTTCAATCGCCACATTAAAAAGCAGATGAAGCTTCAACCCAGCGAGGGCTCTCTTGAACATACAAAAAGCAGCGGCTTTTCTCTTTGTCGTCATTTTTAGCGGCGCCGCATTGGCCAGTCTATTTACAGCCTATCTCGCAGCTACGGTCCTTGAAGAGCGCACAGAAAAACAGGTGCAAGAAATCGTTCTTGATGCAGGCCTAAATTGGGCGCAGGTCGATACATCTGGCCTTCGCGTCACGCTCAAAGGCACAGCCCCTGATGAAGTAAGCCGTTTTCGCGCCATGACCGAAGTCGGCAGTGTCATCGACAGCAACCGCATCGTCGATCATATGGATGTCGAGGCCGCAAAAGCCATTGCCGCCCCAAAGTTTTCCATCGAAATATTACGCAATGCCTCTGGCATATCTCTTATTGGTCTCGTTCCATCCCAAGAAACACGTGACGCTTTGATCGCGCAGATCACGGGCTTGGCGGGGGCTGGCACGGTAACGGACCTTTTGGAAAGTGCGGAATACCCAACCCCTTCAAATTGGAATGAAGCCGTTAAATTTGGACTAGACGCGCTTGAGGCGCTCGAGCAGTCCAAAGTCTCAATCTCGGCGGACCGCATTGCAGTCACCGCCATCACCAATAGCTTTGATCTAAAAAAGAAATTTGAAACCCAGCTGACAAATCGCGCACCAGATGGCATCAAATTGTCGCTCAATATTACGGCCCCGAAACCCGTGATTAGCCCCTTCACCCTCCGAGCCATTTCACAAGACGGCGCGATTAGCTTTGACGCTTGTGCGTATGATTCCCCCGAAGCCCTCATAAAGATCATCAAGGCCGCAAAATCCGCGGGCTTTGATGACACCCTCACTTGCGTTGAAGGCCTCGGCGTTCCATCGCCAACATGGGGGGATGCTGTGGCTGTTGGGCTAAGCGCGCTCAAGAAAATTCCAACGGGATCAATTACCTTTTCAGACGCCGATATCACCTTGGTTGCGGATGCTTCCGTTAAAAATGCCGATTTTGATCGGATCCGTGGTGAACTTGAAAGCAACCTTCCTGATCTTTTCTCCCTGCACACCGTGCTTCAGAAATCCAAAGAGGAAAAAAAGGCTGAAGCGCCCGATTTTACGGCCACCAAAAGCCCAGAAGGCCTAGTCCAGCTGCGCGGCCGCCTGACAAATGTACATGCGCGCGAAGCCACCATCGCCTTTGCCAAAGCAGAATTTGGCGCCAATAACATTTACGCAGCCCCCGTTTTGGATGACGCTTTGCCGTTGCGCTGGTCCATCCGGGTTTTGGCGGGACTAGACGCCCTAGGCGAACTCAACAACGGTGTGGTCACCATCACAACAGACCGCGTCGTCATTTCAGGGCAAACCGGAAACCCCAACGCCAAGGATGCGATTTCACGGATTTTGTCGGAAAAGCTTGGCGAAGCCGAAGATTTCACAGTTGATACAACATATGAAAAGAAACTGGATCCCGTCCTCAATTTGCCATCACCCAAAGAGTGTGTTGAGCGCCTAAATACGATTTTGAGCACCACTAAGTTGTCCTTCGCCCCAGGCAAAGCCACCCTTGCAGAAGGCACAGATCCCGTGATTGCAAAACTTGCAGGCGGCATGAAAGATTGCACCGAGTTTTCTATGGAAATTGGCGGTCACACCGACAGCCAAGGCAGCGAAGAGTTCAACCAAAGGTTGTCAGAGGGACGCGCACGTGCCGTTTTGAATGCAATTTTGGGAAAAAATGTCATCACCTCCGCGCTTAATTCCAAAGGCTATGGGGAAAGTCAGCCCATTGCCGAGAACGACACCGAAGCAGGCCGCGAAACCAATCGCCGTATTGAGTTCAAGCTTCTCGAAGATGTAGACAGCCTAAAAGCAGGCGCACAGAAGGACACACCCGATGAATAGAACAGAATTTATCATCGCCACTGCGATCATTCTCTTTGTGGCTTTTGCGATGGGCTGGTTTGCAAATTGGCTTTTGCATCGTTTTACGCGTGTCTCCCAGGCTGATATTGGCGATCTTGATCGCATGGCCCAATCGCTCCACGAAGCAGAAGAAACTCGGGACGAAGCCATCACATATTTTCAGCAACGCGAAGTTGAGATGACCAATCAAATCACACAAACCGAAGCAGAGCTACGCGCCGCAATGGACGGGCTGCGCGATGCGCGCCAAGAATGCGACGAATTGCGCGCCTACATTGAGCAAACAAACCTGACCGGCTAGCAATGGGAATGCACCCCCCGCATGCATTGTGTTTCGTGGAATTAACTCTAAAGTTGTGACCAACCCAAACACAGCTTGTAAGGACCTGACTATGGCTGCCCAAAGACCCGCTCATGTTGCTCTCATTGTGATTGATATGCAAAATGATTTCTGCCCTGATGGGGCGCTTGCTGTTGCTGGCGGAGATGACATTGTCGCGGGGATCAACGCCAAGATGGCTGACTATGGTACCGTTGTCCTGACCCAAGATTGGCATCCGCAAAACCACAGCTCATTTGCCACAAATCACGCGGATAAAGACCCGTTTGAGCTCATTGATATGCCTTATGGGCCTCAGGTTCTCTGGCCTGATCACTGTGTGATTGGATCTCAAGGTGCCGCCTTTCACACAGATCTCAACACCACACAGCCACAAATGATCATCCGCAAAGGATTTCGCCCTGAGATCGATAGCTACTCCGCGTTTTTTGAAAATGACAAAACAACGCCAACTGGGTTAAAGGGATATCTCACGGAACGTGGAATGACTGAAGTGCATCTTGTGGGGCTCGCCACTGATTTTTGCGTCCAATATTCTGCGCTGGATGCAGTGGCCTCAGGCTTTGATACCACGGTCGATCTTGAACTTTGCCGCGCCATCGATTTGGAAGGCTCATTAGATGCCGCCCTAAACGCAATGACCGCAGCAGGCGTAACGTTGGAAGGAAAATAAAATGGATATCGCAACGCGCGTCTACAATCACAGCTGGAAAATTGACCCAATCATACGGTCCCTGATCGACACGGATTTCTACAAACTTTTGATGTGTCAGTCGGTCTTTCGCAACCGGCCAAATACCAATGTTACCTTTAGCCTAATCAACCGATCCAAACACATTCCCCTTGCCAATTTGATCGACGAAGGCGAACTCCGAGAGCAGCTCGACCATATCCGCACCTTGTCGCTTTCTCGCGGCGAAAGCACGTGGCTGCGCGGGAATATGTTTTACGGAAAACGCCAAATGTTTCGTGCTGACTTTATGGAATGGTTCGAAAAACTGCGGCTTCCTGACTACCATCTTGAAAAACGCGATGGCCAATATGAGCTCACATTCGAAGGCAGTTGGCCTGAGGTGATGCTCTGGGAAATTCCTGCTTTGTCTGTGATCATGGAATTGCGGTCTCGTGCAGTGTTGCGCGATATGGGGAAATTTGAACTCCAAGTTCTCTATGCCCGTGCGATGACCAAGCTTTGGGAGAAAATCGAACGTCTTCGACATATCGATGGGCTGCAGCTTGCGGATTTTGGCACCCGGCGCCGGCATTCGTTTTTGTGGCAAGATTGGTGCGTGCAAGCCATGGGCGAAGGGCTCGGCGCGTCCTTTGGCGGCACCTCCAATTGCCTCATCGCAAAGAACCGCGAAGTCGAAGCCATTGGCACCAACGCCCATGAACTCCCGATGGTGTATGCCGCCTTGGCGGACACTGA
The DNA here is from genome assembly GCA_049609065.1 of Halocynthiibacter sp. Taxonomy (GTDB): domain Bacteria; phylum Pseudomonadota; class Alphaproteobacteria; order Rhodobacterales; family Rhodobacteraceae; genus JBMYYE01. The sequence goes on along the minus strand of JBMYYE010000014.1, from coordinate 11,593 downwards.
CGAGGAGCTGGCCCAAGCACCTTATCAGGTTCTCCAAGATTGGCATGATGAACACGAAGGAAACCTACGGATCATTTTGCCCGACGCTTATGGCACGCAAGGGTTCTACGACAATGCTCCCGACTGGCTTGCGGGCTGGACGGGTATCCGTGTCGATTCTGGGGACCCGGCAACAGGTGCTGAAATGGCGATCAAATGGTGGAAAGATCACGGTGAGGACCCGCGTGACAAACGCATCATTTTCTCCGACGGATTAGACGTTGGAAAGATAGAAGAACTTTCCGCGCTCTTTAAGGGACGCGCAAATATTTCCTTTGGCTGGGGCACGCTTATGACAAATGATTTCCGCGGGCTGGTTCCTGATGACCGCCTTGCGCCGTTTTCGTTGGTCTGCAAAGCCGTGGCTGCCAATGGCCGCCCAACGGTGAAGCTCTCAGACAATCCTAAAAAAGCTATGGGTCCCAAATCTGAAATCGACCGTTACAAGCGCGTATTTGGCATCGGTCAACAAGACGAAATGGATGTCATCGTTTAATCAAAATCACGGCTTTTTTGACGGCTTGCCTTAAGCTGCCCATGCTTGGTTTTACTATTTAAGCGGCGCGTTTGTGAGGCGCGCGTTGGACGCGTTTTTATGCGTCTCTTGGGCTTTACCAATGCGGCCAAAATCATTTGTGACAAACGCTCTTTGGCAATGGCACGGTTGCGCGATTGGGACCGCGTTTCATCCACGTATATCACGATCGCACCTTCAAGCGTCCACTTGCGCCCTGCAATTTTACGAAGTCGGGCTTTAACGGGGCCCAATAGATTGGGACTGCGTGCGGCTTCAAATCGAAGCTCAACCGCGGTTGAAACTTTATTCACATGCTGCCCCCCTGGCCCAGAGGCGCGCACGAAATTTTCGCTATATTCCCAATCCGCAATCGTTATGTCATCAGTCACATGTATCATCGCGCCATTGATGCCACGGCAGCGAGCCATTCAAAACCAAAAACTTTAAAAAATAAATCCACCTCACACCACCGTAGTTAAAGGCGATGGGGCTTGGGGTGTTTTTTTGGGGAAGCGTCAATATGGCGTCACATATGTCGCATTATATACGTCACATAGACTACAAAAAGTTCCAAATAGCGAAATTGGCAAAGCTTTCCAGAGTGTTACGATCAACACTGCGCGCCCATTCAGGCTGGAAGTATACCTCAATAGTATTAACAAAACGTTAAGGCTTCTCATCTCAAAGGGCGTAAATTTGATGTTATGGGAGAATTAAGATGCGGGAACATCTACTAGTAGCGGTCCTTGTCGGACTTGTTGGAACAACTGGCAGCGCAACAGCAGAGCGCAGCTGGACTGGGGCTTATGCAGGCCTTGATTTTATCAAGAGCGACCTTGATGTGAAATTTAAGGGAACTAATTTTGATTTTGATCCGTCTGGATATGGCGTTCATGCTGGCTACCTCCACGATTTTGGGAATTTTGTGCTCGGTGGTGAAGTAGATGTCGCACGGACAAAATACACATTTGGATCAGGAGCAACCGCGGGCCGATCTAAACAAAATCAGCGCGCGATCAAAGCCATCTTAGGATACAGCTTCGGAAAATTCATGCCATATGCAACTGTTGGCTTGTTTAATCAAAGCAGCGTGAGCTCCGCCACGGGTCAAAAAATATCCAATTCTGGGACGGTTTACGGCCTTGGTTTATCCTATCAAGCAACAGAATCCATACGGGTTGGTCTTACCTATTCCAAGCATGTGGTCAAAAACCTAAACAACATTTCGGGCTTGGACGCACACAGAAAAGACATAGGCCTTCGGGTATCATATTCGTTCTAAACGATACAGAAAACGCGAAAACTTATAGTCTTCGCTTTACAGTATAGGGGGGGATGAGGCTATACTCATCCTGTTACCCCCTTGATACCTATGCATTTAGTGCATGGCTTGCAGCTTCTATAGCATTTGCAAGATCGCTATTTTTGCATACATTTTTCGGAAAACATGAAATTGACGAACAGTAGTGACAACAATCTCAGCAAAAACTTGCGGCTTTTGTGTATGCAGGAAGGTTCCATTTCTGCCGCCGCCACAGGTCTTGGTATCAACAGACAACAAATTAACAAATACCTTGGCGGAACCAGTAAGCCGTCCTTAGCCACGATCAAAAAAATATGCGATTTTTTTGATATCGATGAGACCGAAATATTTTTACCCCACGACGAGCTAAAAACTATAATCAGCGCCAAAACAAAAAGCCCAAGCATTCCTCGGGAACTTATAAATACATTTGCGTCGATCCAGCGATCCGTTACCAAAGGTTCGCCGCACTTTAAAAGTTTTTTGGGGAAGTATTTTCAATATACGATCTCTCGGAACCCACCAATGATCAACCGCGCGCTCAGCCTGGTAACCCATAAAAATGGCTATAGCTATGCCAGCACGCTGGAGCGGTATTTATTGCCCGCCGAGTCGGCCTCTAAAGTTTTAACACATCGCTATGAGAGCCTCTTTCTACCCGTTGGGGATCGTATTTCTCTAATTTCTGTCGAAAATCCCGACACCCCACACATGACGATTTCGACTTCTATTTTTTACCCGACCAGCTTCCCAAAAGAGGACATCATAACAGGTAAGCACGTGACCGTTTCCAACTTTGGCAGCCGGCCAATCTATACGTCTCCGATCGTGCTTGAATATTTAGGGGACACACCAACCACAAGACTTGACCTCAGCGCTCTTGGGTTTTTACCCCCCAACACACCAAAAATCCGTCCGCGCATCACAGAATACCTTATGAAAAACTACCAGAACCAATGGTGAATTAGGGTATCGTACTATGATGACCGCGCCGTTTGCTTGAAGCGGGTTGGTGTCATGCCCGTTTCTCGCTTAAACGCTTTGTAAAAAGGGGATCGCGAATTGAAACCCACGTCAAAGGCAATCTCCAACACTGTCTGATCAGACGCCGCAATTCTCCGCATCGCCTCTTTGATGCGTGCTTGGTTTACAAAATCAAAGAAGCTCGCTCCTAGTGTTTCATTCAACGTCTGAGAAACATAATTTGATGTCACACCAATATGGTTTGAGAGGTCCCAAAGCGATAAATTCGGATCACGATGCAACAAATCATGCTCCATGGCAGCTTCGATTTTTTTTGCAATCCGCTTGGCATGTTCCGGCGTTAAGGCAGAGCGTTCATACTTAATGCTTTCCGCCGTTTTCTCATCTGGAACGAGGTCCCCAAATTGTGCCACGCGGGACAATCCAGGCTTTTGGCGCAGCCCCCAAAGGGCGATGACCCAGATAATTGAAGCCGTTATAATCGCATCAATCCAACCTGAATTCAAAATCCATATGGGCAAATAAGAAAAATTCAACACATGTTCTAAGGTCAGTGCAATATTGAAAATACTGTAAAACACAACGGACGCAGAAATCCACCATAACCAATAAAGCTCTCGGCTTTCTGTCGTTGCAAACAGCTCGCGCAGGCGGGTGCTATATCGTTTCAACATCCAAACCGTAACACAGAGATAGCCGACGATCTGAACCTGCAAAAAGAGTGTCATTACCCCTATCCCCATCACAAAGACCAATGGCCAACCTGAGATATCATCATCGCCCGCCACGAGCTTCGCATAGGTTTCTTCTGGAAACACCCATATCCCCAGCGCAACGACCACCCCTAATAGAATTGGAAATGCGTGTAGAAATTTATACGCCACAGGCTTTGATGGCTCTTCTGTCGTCAAAGCCCTGACATATAGCCAAAATAAGGGGGCCAACATGAAGTTCACGGGAAATGTGACCAATGTATAAGCCAGGGCAGTGGAGTTATTTTCAGCATCTGGCACAAATACCTCAAGCAAGCTTGTTGACAGGTTGAATGCCAGCGCCGCAAAAAACGCGGCCAAGCGTAGAGCAACCTTACGATGTTCGTGCTGTAGCAAAAGGCTGTTCACACAAAATAGCGATAGCCCAATCAAGACCCAAGCAATTCCAAGTTCAAATGTTTCAAGTTTGGACACGCGCGTTCCCCAAATATGCACAAGCGTTATAAGACAGTATTCTTCAATGAAATTCCCATCAAGAGCTAGGTCTTACTTGTCCTTTCCTGCACGCGGGGACAAAACACATGTCCTTTCCGACCGTACGAGACGACAGGCGGCGTCTTCTTTCCTAGTTTTCCCCAATGGATGATTTAGGAAACGGAACCAAAAATGAAACTAATCACAACAGTCACACTTTTATTGAGCACCACCTTAATGGTGCCCTCCCTTGCAAAAGCAGATGACACCAACTCAAAAGGCCAATTCATCTTGGGTATTGGTGGAGGCTACGCAACCTCTCTTTACGACAAAAGCGAAGATAAGGGATTTGCTTTCCCCTATCTGTCATATGAAAAAGACCGCTTTAGCATTGGCCTGTCTGGCCTTTCTTATGACGTCGTTCAATCCGACAATCTGACATTCACGGCAATGGTCACACCGGGCGAAAGCCCCGATTTTCCGGATAAAAAGCCGCTCTATGCGGGGCTAAAACGGGACGCCTCCGTGGATATCGGGATTGGCGCAACCTATAATTTCCTCGGCTTTTATGTCGAAGGTACCGCCTTGCATGACGTAACCGACAAACATGGCGGGCATAGCCTAGACGCAAAACTCGGCACAGCTCTTGAGTTGGGCCGTTTTTCCCTCGATTTCGGTATCGGCGCACGCTACCGCGATGACAAACTCAGCAACCACCTTTATGGCGTCAAAGCCTCCGAGGCCAATGGTCTACGCGCAGCCTATGACGCGGGCAGCACCGTTGAAACCTATGCGAGCCTTTCCCTTATGACACCAATTAGTGATCGAGCAGCCGTCGTCGGGAGCCTCGAATACCGAAAGGTAGGCAACGATGTCCACAACAGTCCGCTCGTCTCACGTGATGATGCATATTCTGCGGGCATTGGGGTGATGTATAGCTTCTAATCTTAGAAGAACCGAAACCTTATCTGGCCCGTTGCTCACGTGACGGGCCAATCACGCATTCTGACACATCGCATATTTCGGAATATCCTATGAATGAATTTCCCTCTGATTTTCAGGTTAAGTCACTTGATTTTTCCGACGAACGCGGTGCCACACGTTCCGGCTGGATGGCCAGCGGGCTGGTTGTTGCCCTGCTTTTGTGGATGGGAAGCGGCATTGTTTTTCCTGCCGACACACCAGAAGAAACACCAAAAGAAATCACCACACCCAGCCTTGTGAACGTTGTAATCACACATAGCACAGCAAGCCCAGTCACACAGTTTTTTGTAGCCGAAGGACAAGCGCTCCCTGATCGAACAACCCATATCCTCTCTGAAATGGGAGGACATGTGATCGCCGTCCTTGCTGAAAAAGGCACCATGGTGCAAGCTGGCCAGCCCATTGCGCGCTTTGACACCCGCGAACGTACCGCCAGACTTAAAAGCGCAAGACACACACAAGAGCAGGCTAAAAAGAAATATCAAAATGCCAAACATTTGCTCACGCGTGGTTCCGCAACACAAGATGCGGTCGCCGCAGCAAAGGCCAATCTAACAGCCGCAACGGCACATGTTCTGGCCGCACAACAGGCCGCGGATGCGGGCACTATTCTGGCCCCTTTTTCTGGTCGCCTAGAAACTTTCGCGCTTGAAACAGGAAAATATGTCCCACCAGATAGCAACATTGCCCATCTGGTGGATAATGATCCGCTCACCATTGCCATTCAAGTGCCCCAACACGCCGTACGGAGCCTATCGCAAGGGCTCACCGCTGACATCACATTCATCACAGGCGAGAAAAGAACAGGCGTGATGTCCTTTCTTGCCAGCAATGCAAACCCACAAACGCGCACCTTTTTGGCAGAGATCAGCGTCGAAAACCCATCTGGTGATATTCCCGCAGGGGTCAGCGTTGAAGTCCGCATTCCAACCGGACAACAAGAGGCGCATTTCATCTCATCTGGCATCTTATCAATCTCCTCTGATGGGGTCTTAAAAGTAAAAACAGTAGATGATAAAAACACGGTCGTTGCTTTCCCCGTGAACATCATCCGCGCGCAGAGAGATGGGATTTGGGTAAGCGGGCTTCCCAAATCCGTACGTGTCATTTCCATTGGACAAGGATTTGTCACCCAAGGCGAAATCGTCAACCCACATACACAACACGACACAAAAGGAGGCCGCGTTGAATAGCCTAATCGATGCCTCTTTTGCGCGCCCGCGCGTGGTTGTGCTACTTTTGATTTTCCTTTTAACAATTGGCGGCTGGTCCTATGTCAAAATCCCCAAGGAAAACTCGCCCGAAGTCCCAATCCCCATGGTCTATGTTGTCACCAGCTTAGACGGCATTTCCCCAGAAGACAGTGAACGATTATTGGCTGAGCCGCTCGAAACGGAACTGTCATCGCTCACTGGGTTAAAAGAAATGAGATCCACCGCAGGGGAAGGATTCGCCAGCGTAACGCTGGAATTTGAGCCCGGATTTAATGCTGGCCAAGCGTTGCAAAAAGTGCGCGAAGCCGTCGGGCGCGCCAAGCCTGAATTGCCATCTGCAGCAGAGGATCCCACAGTCCATGAAGTCAACACAGCCCTCTTTCCTATCCTCACTGCCATCTTGTCAGGCCCTATTCCAGAACGCACGCTCAACCGCCTTTCTGAGCGCCTAAAGGACGACATACAAGGGATCGAAGGCGTGCTTTCTGTGGATGTTGGTGGGGCACGCACTGAGCTTCTGGAAGTGCTCATAGATCCCATTGTGTTTGAAACTTATGGTTTGTCTTTTGATGAATTGATCAGCCAGATTGGCAATAACAATCTCCTCGTGGCGGCAGGTGCCATCGAAGCGGATGCAGGGCGCCTTGTGATTAAAATTCCAGGCTTAATCGAAAATATGGATGATTTGTTGAACCTTCCCATCAAAACCCGCGGGGCCACTGTTGTGACATTTCGTGATGTTGCAACGGTCCGCAGAACCTTTGAAGACCCAACCAGTTTTGCCCGCATCAACGGTCAGCCCGCGCTGGCGCTGGAGGTAAAAAACGCATTGGTGCAAACATCATTGAAACAGTCACAGAGGTGAGGGCCCTCATAGAGGCCGCGCAAGAAAGCTGGCCCGACAGCATCAAGATCACCTACCTGCAAGACGAAAGCAAACAAGTGCAAAATATGCTCAGTGATCTTGAGGCGAATGTGATTGCTGCCATTGTTTTGGTGATGATCGTGATTGTCTATGCACTTGGTTTTCGCTCTGCTCTGTTGGTGGGCTTATCCATTCCTGGTGCATTTTTGGCAGGTGTCACCATACTTTGGTTCATGGGGTATACAATGAACCTTGTCGTGCTCTTTTCGCTTATTCTAGTGGTCGGAATGCTGGTCGATGGGGCGATCGTCACAATCGAGTTTGCCGATCGCCAGCTCCAAGATGGCGCAACCCCCAAAGAAGCGTATCGTCATGCCGCGCACCGTATGGCGTGGCCTGTGATTGCGTCTGCCGCAACAACCTTATCGGTGTTTTTGCCTCTGCTTTTTTGGGAAGGTACCATTGGTGAATTCATGAAATACCTCCCCATCACCGTCATGATCACGCTTGGGGCATCCTTGTTTATGGCCCTGATTTTTATTCCTGTATTGGGCAGTCTCATCGGAAAACGCCCCCCACAAACCGCATATGCCAAGGCCTTGCTTCACGCCGCAGAATACGGCGACCCACGCACCAGCAAAGGTTTCCTTGGAGTCTACATTCAGGTCTTAGAATGGGCAATCATACGGCCTTTTTCTGCTGTGATGTGCGCAATAGCCATGCTGTTGGCCTCTTTTGGGCTTTATAGTCAGCTGGGAAATGGCATCACATTCTTTCCCTCCATAGAACCCGAGTTTATGCAAGTTAACGTCGAATCTCGTGATAGTTTTTCGATTTTTGAGCGCGATGACCTCATCCGTCAGGTTGAGAAAACACTCCTCGAATACGAAGAGATCACCAGCATTTATGCCCATACATCGTTGTCAGGTGAGAGTGAGGACGGTTCAATTGGTGCCCTACAACTCGAACTGGCGCCATGGAACACACGGCGCCCTGCTGAAACCATCGCTCAACAAATTCGCCAAGATATGAAAAAAGTTTCCGGTATAACCGTGCAGGTTGAAACCGAAAATGACGGCCCATCCGCAGGCAAACCCGTGAGCCTTCGAATTCTATCCTCAAACCCAAAGGACCAACAGGCAGCCATCACACAGATTAAAATGCTGATGCAGGATATTGGTGGGTTCACCGATATCACGGATACCGGATCCGTGCCGGGTGTGGAGTGGCGCCTCAAGGTTAACCGCACCGCAGCCGCCCGTTCAGGTGCGGACATCAACCTTCTTGGGCAAACCGTTCAAATGCTCACCCAAGGAGTAGCAATTGCAAAATATCGTCCCAATGATGCGGAAGGATCCGTTGACATCCGCATGCGGTTCCCTGCCCAAGATCGCACCCTAGAAAAGCTACAATCACTGCGTATCACGACCTCCGCAGGGTTGGTGCCCATATCAAATTTTGTCTCCTTTGAACCTGCCCCCGCAACGGGGAACTTAAAACGGATTGACCAAAAACGCGTCTTAACGATTGAGGCAAATATCGCACCGGATTTATTGGTAGGCACACAAATTACCGCCCTGAGCACCGCCATAAAAACCACCCGTTTACCCGAAACCGTAACATGGTTCTTCGCCGGTGAAGCAGAGGAACAAGCGGAGGCGATGACTTTCTTGATCGGTGCATTCGGCGCCGCCATTGGTCTCATGTTTTTGATCCTCGTTGCTCAGTTCAATAATTTTTACCAAGCCCTAATCGTCATGTCCGCCATCATTTTTTCCATTGCCGGTGTGCTGCTTGGCCTGCTGGTCACAGGCCGTCCTTTTGGCGTTGTCATGGGGGGAATTGGAATTATCGCCCTTGCAGGCATCGTCGTAAACAACAACATCGTTTTGATCGACACGTATAATTCACTGCGAAAACGCAACCAAAGCCCGCGCGAAGCGGCCCTTCGCGCGGGGGCCTTGCGCGTCCGACCTGTGGTGCTCACATCATTCACCACGGCCTTGGGGCTTCTTCCGATGGTATTTGGGCTAAACATCGATTTCTTTACCCGTGAAATCATACAAGGAGCGCCATCAACCCAATGGTGGACGGAACTTTCAAGCGCAATCGCAGGCGGCCTCATCATCGCAACCATACTCACCCTCGTGATCACCCCCGCAATGCTGATGCTAGCCGAACCTCGCATGGCTAGGACGCGCAAATGACTTTTCACAAGATGAGGTTTAAAACAGCAATGCCCGCCAAAAGGCGGGCATTGTGTTAAGCGAAAATTCGCTAGATTTGGTTGCGGGAGTAGGATTTGAACCTACGACCTTCAGGTTATGAGCCTGACGAGCTACCGGGCTGCTCCATCCCGCGGCAATAGAGGGTATATAGGAGCATAATTAAGGAAGCTCAAGAGGCAAAAAGCCTTAAAGCTATTTTTATTTTGTTGCCTTCGCTCACACCAATGCAACAAAGAAGAGCTCTAAAATCATGCTCATAGTTGCATCTAATACTCAACAGCAAGGGACCCGTAATGCCACGGTAACGTTGAACTTAACCGGCTATTCAAATGCGTAACGGTTGAAGACGTATAGTGGCCTGTCTGCGCGTTATACGTCCCCCCACTGGTCGTAGAGACGTTGCTCACAGAAGATGTAACTTCCAACGTAAACGGCAGAGATTTGCCATTATACACACATCTTCCACGTAGTGCTGGAGGGCGCCCATTTTTTGGGAAGCGCTCTGCTTGTAGATAGGTTGGTAAGTTTACAACTGCAGGTGTAACTGCACGCGAAAATTTTACGACACCATTGCTACCCGAACAAATTGCACCAGGGACTTCTACCTTCTTCCCTTCGGCGTTGGTTCTGTAGCTGCGGATTGTCGAAACCGTCCAATTATACTCATTGCTCAGTTTTGTGATCCGCGAAACATGCGTCATGTCATTCAGAGGCAACATCGTCGTACAGGCCGGCACCCCAAGACATGCAATGAAAAGCGCTCTTTTTGCGATCATTTCATCACCACATTCGCGAATTCAGAATAACGCCAATCCGCAGTTGTCGCAGCTGCCGCGCTCCCTGCGATCAAAACCATATCTACGAATAAATTGCCCGAGCCAGAAATAATTTTACCTGGCTTTGCAGCCAACAAAGTGGAACCAGATTTATTACCCGCACGGCATGTCACCAAGATTGACGGCGGAACACCCCGGTTTTTTAGCTTCTTATCTTGGTCATATTTAGGCAGCATCACCACCTGTGGTGTCACAACATTTGCGCGAATGTGATCAGACGTTAGAGTACATTGCGCGCCAGAAACTTCCTTAGTCTTTGAGCCTTCAATCGCCGCAAAAGCGCGGACCGTAGTCTTCGTTGTCTTATCTACGATGCGGCCATTTGGAGCGGTCGTCAAAAATTGAACTTGCGCAGGCCGCGAAGTAATCTTTGCTGGGGGTGTTGCACAAGCCGATACAAGTAATGCTGCAGATAAAAGTATTAGTTTTTTCACGTTGTCTCTCCAAAATTAATGAAAAGACATTCCCGTGAAATCAATTATTCGTCAATAAATATTATGGATATCAATACATATTTTTACAAACGACACATAAACCCTAATTTTTTAAATAGAATGTAATCGTAGATACGACCCGAACCTTTTTTTGCTTATCATAGCGTTCACTATTTTCGTTTGAAGCGTCGCGCACGGTAAATCCGCCTTGGCGCGCTGACTGAATACTCCCGACTGATACGCCGGCATTTTTCGCGAATTCATCCGCGGCAATTCGGGCATTCGCCGTTGCTTCACGGAGCATGTCTGGCTTAATTTTGTTAAGACCTGTAAAATGGTATTGTGGATCGCCAACTTCGAGAGAAAACTCACGAGCGCCCGCTTCCATCAAAATACCATGAATTTGTTCGGCAATATTCACATTGCTGGAATTGATCGACAAACCTCCCGTCATCTGATGGGTTTCGCCCGTATAATGACCATTGCGGTCCGTATGAACAATTCGCCGATAGCCAACAGGTTTCGACTTCATCTCAGCTTCGGTCAGGCCCGCGGCATAGAGTTTACGTTTCAAAACCCCTGCCGTGCGTTCGGCCCGCTCATATAGCGCGTTTCGATCAACATCCTTGCCATTGTGGCGCTCATAAAAGGATGTAGAAAGCTCAAAACGACCAGCTTCAACGATACGTTCAGAGAGACCTTTGACGCTCGCGGTATTGGCACCGATGCGCGACACAAGGATCGTGTTACTCACAAAGTAACCACTAATCGCCAGTCCAATAGCAAGGAATGCGCCCAAAATGGCCAAGCCGAGCGTATTTTTAGGGGTATCTGCCATTTTAAGCTCCAATAAATATCAGTTGGAGAAGAAGTAGCATGAAAAATACAGCAAAAATGCAAACAATTTTAAGTAAGCGAAAACTTACTTATCTGCCAGTGTATCATATTGGTATGTATATTTTTGTTATCGAAGAGAGTTGTTGATATTTTCTAGGTTTGGCG
>JBMYYE010000013.1:0-32232 GCA_049609065.1 Halocynthiibacter sp. | reverse complement strand
GTTGCCCTGACATGTCTAGGGAGTCTTAGAAAAAGGCTTGAAGTCCGGTTTGTGCACGTCCCAAAATGAGGGCATGCACATCATGGGTGCCTTCATAGGTATTCACAGTTTCCAAATTCACCATATGGCGGATCACGTGGAAATCGAGGCTGATACCGTTGCCGCCATGCATGTCGCGGGCGTGGCGTGCAATTTCGAGCGCTTTGCCGCAATTGTTGCGCTTAATGATTGAGACCATTTCTGGCGCTGCTTTGGCATCATCCATGAGGCGACCAACCCGCAATGCGGCTTGCATACCTAAGGAAATTTCAGTCTGCATATTGGCAAGTTTGAGCTGGAAAAGCTGCATTTGCGCGAGCGGTTTCCCAAATTGTTTGCGATCAAGTCCATATTGGCGCGCTGCATGCCAGCAGGCTTCGGCTGCGCCCATAGCACCCCACGCAATGCCGTAACGTGCGCGGTTCAAACAGCCAAACGGCCCTTTGAGACCCTCAACATTTGGCAAAAGCGCGTCTTCGGACACTTCGACATCGCTCATGACAATTTCACCCGTGATGGAGGCCCGCAAGGATGCTTTGTTTTCGATTTTAGGCGCAGAGAGACCTTTGGTCCCTTTGTCCAAAATAAACCCGCGGATTTTGCCGCCATGGGCGTCGGATTTCGCCCAGACCACAAAAACATCCGCAATCGGTGCGTTCGAAATCCACATTTTGGACCCGTTTAGAACATAGCCACCATCAACTTTGCGCGCAGTGGTTTTCATGCTGCCCGGATCAGAACCTGCATCAGGCTCCGTTAGACCAAAACAGCCGATATATTCGCCGCTGGAGAGTTTCGGCAGGTATTTCATACGCTGCTCTTCGGAGCCATAGGCATAGATCGGATACATGACGAGAGACGATTGAACCGACATCATGGACCGATAGCCGCTGTCGATACGCTCAACTTCCCGCGCGACCAGACCATAGCTGACATAGCCTGCGCCGATGCCACCGTATTCCTCAGGTATCGTGGTGCCAAGGAGGCCCATTTCACCCATCTCGCGGAAGATCTCAGGATCGGTTTCCTCGTTTTCAAAGGCGGATGTGACGCGCGGCATGAGCTTTTCGTCACAATAGGCTTTGGCTGCATCACGGATCATGCGCTCATCTTCATGAAGCTCGTTTTCCAAAAGGAAAGGATCATCCCAAACAAACGTGTTGAGGTCGGGTTTGGATTGTGGGGCTAGATCTTTGGCCATGATGAACTCCTTATTCTGCCGCTTGGGCGGTTACGTTTGTGGCGGCTTCGATTGAAGCTTCGAGGATATCCAATGCCTCATCGATGATGGTCATCGGCGTGGTCAGTGGGGGCAGCAAGCGCACTGCATTTGCGCGTGTGCCACATGGAATGATGATCAAACCACGTTTTTCAGCTTCGGCAACGATCGCCTGCGTTAAAGTCGGGTATGGGGCATTCGTCACGCGATCAGTGACCAATTCAAACGCCACCATCGCACCAAGGCCACGCACGTCGCCTATTGTTTCGTTGCCAGGGCGTGCCGCGATATCATTGAGACGGCTTTTGATCCGTTCGCCGATTTCAGTGGCCCGTTCACAGAGGTTTTCTTCTTCAATCACGTCCAAAACGGCATCTGCTGCGGCCACGGCCAATGGGTTACCTGCATATGTGCCACCGATGCCACCAACGGGTGCCGCATCAACGACTTCGGCGCGCCCTGTCACGGCTGAAAGGGGGAAACCGCCTGCCAAGCCTTTGGCCATCGCCACCAAGTCAGCAGCAACACCAGAATGTTCAAATGCGAAAAGCTTCCCTGTGCGGGCGATGCCTGTTTGAACTTCGTCTGCAATCAAAATGATACCATGCTCGTCGCAAATCTTGCGCAGGGCACTTAGGAATTCTGGCTGCGCGATGTTGAACCCACCTTCGCCTTGCACGGGTTCGATGATCATGGCTGCAACGCGCTCTGGATCGATGGAAGAACGCAGCATGTTGTCCAAAACATCAAGGCTGTCTTGAACAGAAATACCATGAAATTCATTTGGGAATGGAACATGGAGCACTTCTGGTGGCATTGCGCCGAATGCTTTTTTGTATGGATTGACTTTTCCGCAAAGCGCCATGCCCAAAAGAGTACGGCCATGGAACCCGCCTGTAAACGCAATGACGCCAGAACGGCCAGTATAGGCGCGTGCCATTTTAATTGCATTTTCAACGGCTTCTGCGCCAGTTGTCACCAGCATTGTCTTTTTGTCGAATGACCCTGGTGTTGCGCGGTTCAAACGTTCCGCCAAGGAAATATAGTTTTCATAGGGAGCCACATGAAAACAGGTATGGGTGAACATGTCGGCTTGTTTGGACACAGCTGCCATGACTGCAGGGTGGCAATGGCCGGTATTGTTCACCGCGATGCCAGCTGCGAAATCGATAAAGCGATTGCCGTCCACATCCCAAAGCTCAGCGTTTTTGGCGCGTTCAGCGTAAATACCGCGGGTTGAGACGCCCAGGGCGACGGCGCTATCCCGGCGTTTTTTTAGATCATTTGTGATGGTCATAAGCGAATCTCCTCCACGAGGTTGTTTTAAATTTTGAACACTATTGCTCAATATATTGATCTATACTAGTAAAAAATTGCGCAGATGTGGGGGAATCGGCTATTCTGCAGAGAGAAAAGCAACGAAAGCAGTATTATGACCGAAGAATTTGATGTTGGTGAGCGATTGAAGGCCCTGAGAGCACAATTTGGCCTATCCCAAAGGCAGTTAGCCGATGCGGCAGGTGTGCCTCATGGGCAAATTTCAATGATCGAAACGAATAGAAGTAGCCCCTCCGTGGCCTCTTTGCGCAGGATTTTAGGTGGATTTGGCATTAGTATGTCTGAATTTTTTGAGCCAGAGTCCCTCAGTAACCCCCATCCCTTTTTCACGCCATCGGAGTTGCGTGACTTAACTTCGCTTCTTTATCGAAGCGACGAGCCCGGCGTTCAAAAAATAGCCATTAAGCAAGTGGGGGATGCCAAGGCGCATGGCTTGCAGCTTTTGCATGAGTGGTACGAAGCGGGCGCAGACACAGGTGCCTCGATGATTGAGCACGATGCCAATGAAGGTGGAATCGTGGTGTCAGGTGAAATCGAGGTGACCGTTGGAACCGAAGTGCGCGTCCTTAAGGCAGGTGATGCCTATTTGTTTAATAGCCGTGAACCGCACCGGTTCCGTAATATCTCTGATCGTCCGGCCGAAGTGATTTCGGCCTGTACGCCACCTTATCTGTGAATTGAAGCTCTCATAGCGAAATAAAGGAACCATATATGTCCCCTCTTGAAGGTTTGAAAGTTGTTGAACTGGCCCGTATTCTTGCTGGCCCGTGGATTGGTCAGTCTTTGGCTGATCTCGGGGCGAAAGTGGTGAAAGTCGAAGCAGAAACGGGCGATGATACACGCAGCTGGGGCCCTCCGTTTATTGAGCGTGATGGTGACAAAACCGCGGCCTATTATTACGCAGCAAACCGAGGCAAGGATGCAGTTGTTGCAGATTTCAGGACCCCTGAAGGGCAAGCCTATGTGCGTGAACTTATTGCGGATGCGGATATTTTGATCGAAAATTTTAAGGTTGGGGGGCTCAAAAAATATGGGCTTGATTATGACAGCCTCAAAGAGATCAATCCACGTTTGATCTATTGCTCGATCACAGGTTTTGGCCAAGATGGGCCATATGCAAAGCGCGCAGGATATGACTTCTTGATCCAAGGAATTTCGGGTCTGATGTCGATTACGGGCGAACCAGATCGCCAACCGCAAAAAGTGGGCGTGGCGGTGACGGATGTGGTCACGGGCCTTTATGGCACGATTGGTATTTTAGCAGCGGTTGAACAACGTCACCGCACAGGCAAAGGGCAGCATATTGATATGTCCCTTTTGGATTGTGCCACGGCGCTCCTTGCCAATCAGGCGATGAACTACCTTGCTACGGGCGAAAGCCCCATGCGCAAAGGCAATGATCACCCCAATATTTCGCCCTATCAAGTTTTGCCAACGGCGGATGGTCATATAATTTTGGCCGTTGGCAATGATGGTCAGTTTCAGCGGTTTTGCACCGTAATGGAGCGCCCTGATTTGGCGGCCCATGCGGATTACCTCACCAATGGGGCGCGGGTGGAAAACCGTGTAGCGCTGACAGCGGAAATTGAGCGCGCGACTGCAGAGTGGCCATCCGCGAAACTTTTGGCTGCACTTGAGGCCGCGACGGTGCCCGCTGGACCGATTAACTCTATTGGTGAAGCGTTTAAGGATCCTCAAATTCAGGCCCGTGGCCTGGTGATTGAACCTGAGGGCATCAAAGGTGTGCGGGGCCCGTGGGTGTTTTCAGATGCGGATCTCGCCCTTGACAAAACAGCGCCTGTTTTGCCGTCCAAGAGGGACTAGTCGTACCTATACGTCTGAATTAAAAAGCCGCCCGCATTTTCATGCGGGCGGCTTTTATTTTAGCGAGCTGCCGGATCTTAGAAGATTAAGTTCGGAAGCCACAGCGCGATTTGTGGGAATGCCACCACCAATGCGAGCCCAAGGATTTGTAGGGCAACAAAGGGGAGCGCGGCTTTGTAGATGTCCACAATCGTGATCTCTGGCGGGGCCACTGAGCGCATATAAAATAGGTTGTAGCCAAAGGGCGGCGTTAAATATGCGGATTGCATGGAGAGGATAAAGAGCACCGCAAACCATGTCGTGTCATAGCCAAGATCGCGCACGATCGGCACAAAGAGTGGCACCGTGATAAAGACAATCGCGAAATCATCCAAGAACATGCCTAAGACAAAATAAGTGGCCAACATCATAATGATCACCATGATCGGCTGAACGTCAAAATCTTCGATCAATTCGCCAACAATCATGCCTGCACCAAGGCCCACATAGATTTTTGAGAAGAAGACCGCCGCGATGGTGATCCACATGAGCATCCCCATCAATTTGGTGGTGGTCATCATCACATAGTGCATCATGTCCCAGCTGAGCCGTTTTTGGATGCCGGCAATGACAAGCGATCCAAATGCACCGATTGCGGAGGCTTCTGAGGGCGACGTTACCCCACCGATAATGCACCCCAAAACGGTTGCGATGAGCAAGCCAGGCGCAATCAAAAACCGTAGCGAAAGGAGCTTTTCTTTGAGTGTGAATTGCTCTTCAGCAGGGGGGCCCATATTGGGATTGATCCGACAACGGACCAAAATATAGGCGATGTAAATCGTCGCAAGCATTAAGCCCGGCATCAGGCCCGCCGCAAAGAGTTTCCCCACGGAATCCCGAGACAAAAACGCGTAGATAATCATCAAGACAGATGGAGGGATCAAGAACCCCAAAGCGCCGCCTGCCATGATTGTGCCGGTTACCAATTTGGGATCATAACCACGTTTGAGCATCGCGGGCAGGGCAATGATGCCCAAGGACACAGTCGCGGCCCCAGATACACCAGCCATCGCAGCAATCAACGCACAGATGATAACTGTGCCGATGCCCAAACCGCCAGGTAAACGTCCCATGAGTTTGTGGATCATTTCAAAGAGATCATCGGTGATGCCAGATCTCTGGAGCACCAAGCCCATGAAAATAAACATAGGAAGCGCCACAAGCAAGAAATTGTCCATGGCTGAAAATGTGGACGATATCAACAGGTCAAGCCCGCCATCGCCATAGAGAATGTAGGCGCTACCTGCACCTACGATTGTCAAAGCCCATGCCAAAGGCGCACCAAGCGCCATCAAGCCGAGCATAGACAAAAACAAAATTGCGGTGATCGTAAGGGGATCGAGTTCCGCCATAATTTATCCTCCCAGATAAAGGGTTGGGCTAGTGTTTATGTGGGGTGTCATGATGGCCGTGTACGGCCTCTTCGGCATCCCCATCTAACAAAATCGGCACATTGCCAGGGTCGGGATCATCGGGGGCTTCGCCCTCACGAGGGTCGACAAAATCAATCCCCAAAGCCACGAGTAAGGCGCGTAGGAATTCAGCGAGATTTTGCAACCAAACCAAGCCAACCGCCACAGGGATTACCGTTTTGATTGGATAGAGCGCAGGTTGCCAGACGGATTTGTTTGAATATTCCTTTACGGTCCAGCTTTCAGCGGCAAAGTCAAAGGACATCTTGAAAAACACCCCCATAACAAAGAGGCCGATGGCAAAAATAAGCGTATCACAAGCTGCTTTGCCCCGTGGTCCCAAGAGCCCCCAGATCACTTCTGAACGGACATGGCCGCGGTGGCGTAATGTGTAGGCGCCTGCCAGCAAACAGAATCCACCATAAAGCATGGTTGAAAGTTCATGGGCCCAAATTGTAGGCGAATTGAGAAAATAGCGCGCAACGATTTCCAGCATGAGCACGGCGATCATCGCAAGCGTCAACCAAGAAATGGCCCGCCCGACATATTCGGACAGGCCATCTTGAATGACAAGATATCTTGTCACCAAACCCATTACAAACGGCCTTTAGCCTTTGCATTCGCGATAAGGGCGTCAACAAGTGCCCGGTTGCGATCGGAACGCGCAGCTTCTTCTTCCCAAACAGCTTGGGACGCAGCTGTTAAGGCTTTGGAATCCGCTTCTGGAAGTGTTGCATATGTAAATGTGCCTTCGGCTACACCTGCGTTGCCATCTGCAAGCCATTGATGGATGTCATCCGCAAATTCGACGATTGCATCTTTCAAGATCACTTTGTGCTCATCAGATAGCTTTTCCCATGTTGCAGGATTTGCCAAGAATGTTTCAGTCCAGCCTGGCATCAACATATTCATGTAAGTGTAATGTGTTGCGGTTTCGTGCAATTTGAGCTGCTCGTATTCAACAGGGCCACCATAAATCGCGCCATCGATCACGCCTGTGGACATGCCGATATAGAGTTCCTGAGACGGAAGATATACAGTTGGAATGTCAAACGCGGATAGGACTTTGGCAACGTTTGAGGTTGCACGGATTTTGCGCGTTTTGAGATCTGCCAAAGATGTAATCGGCTCTTTGGTCAAGATGTCGTAGTTGTGGCCGTAACCTTTACCAAGGTAAACGGAGCCTGCTTCTGCGTAGGCTTCTTTGAGCATGGCATCGATTGGCTCAGAGTTGAAAAACTCTTTTGCTTCTTCAACACTTGTCCACGCACCTGGAAGGCCTGCTTCGAGGTTGCCGATATCGATTTGGCCGGACCAGTAGCCGCCAGTGCCGTGCACAATGTCGAGTGTCCCTTTGGACACGGAATCTGCAAACTGATCTGATGCAACAAGTTCGCCTCCGCGGAAATATTGGATGCGCAGTGTGCCGTCAGATTTTTCTTTAACCGTGTTGCGGAACTTTTTCGCGATATCGTCAATTTCGGTTCCATAGAATGTATGGAAGCGTAGGCGCACGGTTTCAGCAAATGCCGCGGTCGCGACAGATGAGAGCGCAGCTACACCAGCAATGGCACCAAGAGCGGCGCGGCGAGTGAACGTCATTTTCATATTTTTCCTCCTTTGGGGGCAATGCCCCGTACCTTTAAGCTGTGTGAAGTTCATTCGAAAATGAAAAACTCCACTTTGGCTTGGAAATATTCATATACGAAAACTTCATTTTTGCGCAATAAATAATTATTATGACTTGTGTTTTTTGCTTTAAATAATGTGCACATATATTTGAGTGATTTGGATTAAATTGCTAATTTATCCTTTTTTATATGGCTTAAATTGTAATTTAAATGAGATTTTCTCATGTTTTTGCGCTCAATATTTTATGCGCAATGAGTGTTTATGTTAAACGATCCTATCCAATATTATGCGCGGCGGGTGTCGCGAATTCTGTCTGTAAGTTCGCGATCTGGGTGCTGCAGTGTTGGAATTTTAGGGGCTATTAAATCGATTCTCTCGGATGTTTACGGCGCTTGCGTCCTTGTTCGCGGTCCATGCATTTGGGATCTCTTGAACGCAATCCACAAAAGAAAGTAGGATGATTAAGCGGGAGAACAAGCGTGCCAATACGTGCAGAGGCCTGCGATCAAGCAGCCGCAAAATAGGAAGAATTACGCAAAATATTTCGCGGCAATCTGTTCGCGGCGAAGCGCACTTATCGATACGTCAAAAATGTACATTTTCCCCGTAAATTTCCCTTAAAAAACGGAATATGCCCTGTCATGTACTCGTCAATTTTGCTAGCTTAGAGTAATTGTATGGGCGCTGTAATAACGCCGCTAAATTTCAGTAAAATATGATTTATGGAGAGCATGGATGGCTGACTATATTATCGATGCAAACGCTTTTAATGCCTATTATCAATATGTGGGCGGAGGGGCCGTGGATGACACGGTTACGATCAATATTTCTGCGGGATTTGGTGGATCAATCACAGTCGATTCTTTGCAACTGGACGGTGGGATTGAAACCGTAAACGTGAACGTTCCAGCCGGCTGGACGTTGGTTTTGACTTCGGAGTCTGCTTTGCCTGGCGAAGACCCGCCCATGACGGATTACAGTTATAACGTTGTTGACAGCGGCGGAGCCACAGTCGGCGTCATGAGTATCCGGACAAACATCCTTAATGTGCCGTGCTTTTGTGGTGGAACGACTTTGGTTGGCGCACATGATTGTCAGGTTGCAATTGAAGACCTGAATGTGGGTGACCAAGTGCAAACACTTGGAAATGGCCTGTGTTCTGTCCGCTGGATCGGGAAAAAATCTATTTCTTCCAAAGTTATGGATGCAGAAGAGCGCCTACGGCCGATCCGATTGCGCAAAGGATCGTTAGGACCAAATATCCCAGCAAAGGATTTATGGGTTTCGCGGCAGCACCGGATACTTGTTATGTCAAAAATAGCGGAGCGCATGTTCGGCGTTCCGCAGGTTTTGTTAGCGGCGGGAATGTTGCTTGAGTTGGATGGCGTGGACGTGATCCACGATGTGGATGAAATCACCTATTATCACATCCTTTTTGAGAGTCATGAGGTGCTGAATGCAAATGGGGCCGCTGCGGAATCACTTTATCTGGGTCCGCAAGCTCTAAAGTCCCTTGGCCCTGTGCCACAACCGGAAATTGGTCGGCTCTTTTCGCAAATTCCCGAGGGCAATCTACATGCCTCAGTCCAGCCAGCGGCACAAATTATTGGTGGCAAGCGTGCAAAGAAACTGATCGCACGGCATATCAAAAATGAAGTGCCCGTCCTTGAACGCATGCCACTTTCATTGCACTCTGACAGTGCCGATCAAAAAAATACCGCGTAAGCGCATTCTAAAGCGATTTGTTTTCGCCGGTGAATAAACGACAGTTTTTACAAAGATGCAGCCGCGCGGGAGGCTTGATCATAGAGGCCAGATAAGTTCCTAAGAACTTTTGCGACGTGGCTTATTTCATCAAAGTCGCGCCCTGCGGCGGCGGCCGTTTCCAACAGACATGTATTCCGGATTTTACCGTATTCTTGGCAAATCTGCTGACCCTTGTCCGTGGTGTGGTAAAACATCTCTTTCCCAGTTTTCAGTCCCGCAACCAGCCCAGCTTTGACAAGCTTTTTAACCGCATAATTCACGGTATGGGTGTCCTCAATATTGAGCATGAAGGCGATATCGGCGAGCCGCTTTTCTTTGGACCGGTGATTGATGTTGTGCAAAATCAGGATGTCCAATGGGTTGAAATCTTTATAGCCAGCGGATGTCATGCAATGCGTCATCCAACGGGAAAAGGCATTATATGTCATGGTCATTGCGTATTCGAGTTCACTTAGCTGCCAGCCAACGGCTGAATCGGCGAGGTGAGAAGAAGAGACGATCGCAGTTTCGCTGCTATTTGTTCCGCCTTGGGTATCTGCCTGCGTCACGGCTATCCTCGCTTTCATTATATATTTGCCTTCACTCTAATGATTGCCCCCTATGCGCGCAAGAAGCGCCATTGTCACGTTTGTGAAAAGGACAAAATTTCGAGCTGTCACATCCTACATGTTGTTGGGTAAAAAGGTGACGATTTCCGGCACGGCAATAATGATTGCAAGCGCGACGATCATGAGAACAAAGAACGGGAATGCCGCGCGCGCGATCACGAGGATGTTACGTCCAGTGAGAGATTGTAAAACGAATAGGTTGAAGCCCACTGGCGGCGTGATTTGCGACATTTCAACGACGATCACCACATAGATCCCAAACCATAGTGGGTCGATCCCCACTTGTTGAACCATGGGCATGATGACGGAGGTGGTGAGAACCACAACAGAAATGCCATCAAGGAACATACCCATAATGATGAAAAATACGGTGAGTGCGGCCAACAACGCGTGGGTTGATAAATGCATGCCGCCGATCCATTCCGCAAGGCTGCGGGGGATGCCGGTGAACCCCATGGCGACAGTTAAAAAAGATGCGCCTGCTAAAATGAACGCAATCATGCAGGATGTTTTTGTGGCTCCCATGAGCCCCTCTGCAAAGCTCTTTTTATTGAGGGAACCAGAATGCCAAGACAGGATTAACGCCAAAACGACCCCGACGGCTGCGGCATCTGTTGGGGAGGCAATACCTGCATAGATTGAACCAATGACACCCCCAATCAAAAGCATGACGGGGATCAGACGGCGTGACCGGTGGAGCTTTTCTTTAAAAGAAAATTCAAATACTTCCTCTGGGAGTTGATCTCGGTTGAGGAGGGCCCAAACCACGACATAGCCGACAAACAAGGCCACCAAAAGCAACCCAGGTAAGATACCTGCTACGAATAGACGTGCGATGGATTGTTCAGTTGCGACGCCATAGACGATTAAAATAATTGAAGGCGGGATCAAAAGGCCCAAAGTGGCCGATCCAGCCAGCGTGCCGATCATTAGTTTTTCGGGATATCCACGTCGGGCAAGTTCCGGGATCGACAGTTTGCCTATTGTTGCGGCCGTTGCCGCCGATGATCCAGAGACCGCAGCAAATATGCCGCAGCCGAAAATGTTCACATGTAAGAGTCGCCCAGGCAGCCGATTCATCCAAGGCGACAAGCCCGTGAACATATCATCCGATAGCTTTGAGCGGAATAAAATTTCCCCCATCCAGATGAACAAAGGCAGCGCGGCCAGCGCCCAAGAGTTGCTGTGTCCCCAGATGGTCGTTGCTAAAACAAGACCAAGCGGCGCATTCGAAAAGAGGGCCATTGCGGCAATGCCGACCGCCATAAGAGCAAAAGCCACCCAAACCCCAGATCCCAGCAAAGCAAAGAGTAAAATTAGAAGAATGACAGAGAGAATACCGACGGTCATGTTATGTTCCTATTCACTCAGAAGGTTTTCACCCTGACCGTCATAGGTCGGGGCTTTGCCGCGCAAAACGAGAATAAGCTCATCTGCAAGGGCGATCGTGAGAATGGCAAGGCCAGCCAAAACCGGGGTCTGAGGAAGCCAGAGTGGAATGGACACCATTCCAGACGTCATGTCACCAAATTCAATGGATTCACCCACCAACCCAAACATGTAGAAGGTCGCATATCCTGTCATTGCTAAACCAATGAGAAGAGCTAAGGCTTCAAAGATACGTTGAATGGAAGAGGGTAGGAGCCCAGTGACAAGCGTCACACGAATATGGCCGCCCGCACGAAGGGTATAGGCCAAGGCCAGAAAGGATGCGGCCGCCAAAAAGAAGCCCGTAAAATCAGAATAAGAGGGAATGGTCAGCCCAAGCGCCCGCCCCATTAAGGCGGAATAGATTTTATCCGTCAGATTTAGACAGACCTGTGCAAAGACGATGGCCACGATGGCGCTGATAAAAACAGCCGCCACAATACCGCTATAGAGATAGAGCGCGTTGAGTAGTCGCCGCATGATTTCCCCCCCCTGGATTGCAGTGGGGACGATGACGCCCCCACTTACTTATTTTGCAGCTTATTGAGTATACGCATCAAGAATTGCTGCGCCTTTTTCACCGGACGCGGTTGTCCAGTCTGCAAGCATCTTGGCACCAATGGCACGCAGCCCGTTCATCAACTCTTCTGATGGCTTTTGAACGTCAATTCCGTTTGCCGCAAGCGCTGCGGTTTGGGTATCGGTTTCTGCGCGGCTCATGGCCCAGCCACGTGCTTCAGCTTCGGCAGCAGCTTTCATGACAGCCTGCTGTGTTGCTTCGTTGAGACGCATGAATGCACGTTTGTTGACCACAACGATGTTCTTTGGAATCCATGCTTGAATGTCCGTGTAGTTGGACAAGAAGTCCCAAGCCTGAGAGTTCACGCCAGTTGACGGGGATGTAATCATGGCTTCAACACGGCCCGTTGAAAATGCCTGCGCAATGTCAGGAACTTCGATTTGTGTTGGAGCGGCGCCCACCATTGTGGCAAAGGTTTCTAGTGTCGAATTGTATGTCCGAAACTTCAAACCTGCCAGATCACCAACAGTTGAGATGGCTTTCGTAGTATAGAGCCCTTGTGGCGGCCACGGCACAGCATAAAGAACCATGAGGCCTTGTGCGTCGAGCAATTCTTCTACGACAGGGCGTTGAGCGGCCCAAAGGCGTTCTGCGTCATCGTAGTTTGTCGCTAAAAACGGTAGGGAATCCACGCCGAATGCGGGGTTGTCGTTGTTCAAAAGCGATAAGAAAAACTCCCCAGCAGGGACCTGACCGCTGCGAACAGCTTTGGAAATCTCAGGGTGTTTAAAGAGCGATCCTGCGGAATGGACATTGATTTCCAGTGCACCATCCGTTGCTTTTGTGACGTCAGCCGCAAACTGGGTGATGTTTTGTGTATGGAAAGTTGCATCGGGATAGGGCGTTGCCATGTCCCATGTTTCAGCCTGAACAGCTGCGGCTGAAACGGAAAGCGCAATTGCTGCGCCACTTAGAAGCTTCAAAAAACTCATTTGGTTCCTCCCTAAATTGAGTTTGTCTCATTATTCTGATGTTTCATTGACACTTTGTCAACGTTTTATTATCGTTGACCGGTGAGACAGAATCTGGCGAAAGATTTCCGCTGGGGGTAATCGCGCAAAATTTGAGGATATTCACGATGAAAACCAATGATAGCAACGCACTATGGCAGTTTTGGGTGGACCGGGGTGGGACATTTACCGATATTGTCGCGCGAAAACCTGATGGATCGTTGCGCTCACATAAATTATTGTCGGAAAATCCTGAACGTTACAAAGACGCCGCCGTTCAAGGGATTCGTGAGCTTTTGGGTCTGTCCCCTGAGGATGCGATACCTGCAGACACCATTGAAGCCGTAAAAATGGGTACGACGGTTGCCACCAATGCGTTGCTTGAACGCAAAGGGGATCGAACCGTGTTGCTGATTTCTAAAGGGATGCGGGACTTACTGCGGATCGGATATCAAAATCGGCCTAAATTGTTTGATTTGGAAATTGTGCTGCCTGAACTTCTATATGAAGAGGTTATTGAGGTTGAGGAGCGGATGGATGCGGATGGAAATATTGTCACGCCCCTAAACGCGCCGCATGTCCGCGCGGCACTTGGCGCAGCATATGAGGCCGGATACCGTTCAATTGCCGTGGCGCTTATGCACGGGTACCGTTTTCCTGAGCACGAACAAGAAATTGGCAAAATGGCCCAAAGCCAGGGATTTAGCCAAATCTCACTAAGCCACGACGTCAGCCCTTTGATCAAATTGGTGTCGCGTGGCGATACAACGGTTGTTGATGCGTATCTTTCCCCCATCTTGCGGCGTTACGTTGGCCAAGTGAGCGATGCGCTCGGCGCTGATCGTGGCGGCTGTAATTCCCTCATGTTTATGCAGTCCAATGGCGGTCTGACAGATGCGTCCTTGTTCCAAGGAAAGGATGCGATCCTTTCGGGGCCTGCGGGCGGCGTTGTGGGCATGGTGCGCACAGCAGAAGAGGCAGGGTTTGATCGGCTGATCGGCTTTGATATGGGCGGAACATCAACGGATGTCTGCCACTATGCCAGTGAATATGAACGCTCATTTGAAACCGAAGTGGCCGGTGTGCGGATGCGGGCTCCGATGATGAGCATCCATACCGTGGCCGCAGGTGGCGGTTCGATCCTGAGCTTTAGGCAAGGTCGCATGCAGGTCGGCCCAGAAAGCGCAGGGGCTGATCCCGGTCCAGCAAGTTATCGGCGCGGCGGTCCTCTCGCGGTGACGGATTGCAACGTGGTGTTGGGTAAAATTCAACCCGATGAATTCCCAAGTGTATTTGGTCCTGACGGCACTGCCCCGTTGGATGTCGCGGCCGCGCGCGCAAAATTCGAAGATCTGTCAAAACAGATTGCCAGCGAAACCGGTGAGGCGCCTAAATCGCCAGAAGAGTTAGCAGAAGGATATCTGCGTATTGCGGTTGAAAACATGGCCAACGCTATTAAGAAAATTTCGGTGCAGCGCGGCTATGATGTGACAAAATACACCATGAACTGTTTTGGGGGGGCTGGCGGGCAGCATGCCTGTCAGGTCGCAGATGTATTGGGCATGGAAAATATTTACATCCACCCGTTTGCAGGCGTCTTGTCCGCTTTTGGTATGGGGTTGGCGGATATCCGCGCCATCCGTGAGCATCAGTTTGCGCAACCTATTTCTGAGCTGCAAGAGGCCCAAGAGGCGCTTTCAAAAATTGGCGCAGATGCAAAAGACGAAGTTTTAAAGCAAGGCATTGATCTTGCGCGCATCACGCTGATCAAAACCGCGCATATCCGCACGCCTGGATCCCATCAGACGCTTCCAGTGCCTTTTGGCACCCAGGTGGCGATGAAGGTGGGGTTTGAGGAGGCGCATCAGCAACGTTTCGGCTTCGTTCCAGATTACGATGATTTGATCATAGATTTGCTGACTGCTGAAGCCGTGGGAGGCACGGGCGAAGGGGTGACGCTCTCACAAGACACCACAGCGACTTTGGGCGCGCGTGATGCGCGTATGTTTACCAAAGGGGCGTGGCACGACGTGCCGCTTGTCATGCGCGAAACGATCCAACCTGGCGATACAGTTTCAGGGCCCGCAATCATTGTGGAACCAACAGGGACCAATGTGCTTGAACCAGGCTGGGAGGCAGAAGGGCTCGTTGGTGGTGGGCTCATCTTGCGGCGGGTTGTGGCAATCACGCGCGAAGAAGCGATTGGCACAAGCGTTGATCCAGTGATGCTCGAAGTGTTCAACAATCTCTTCATGTCAATTGCGGATCAGATGGGCGCGACGCTTGCCAACACCGCTTATTCGGTCAACATCAAAGAGCGCTATGATTTCTCTTGTGCGATTTTTGATGCGCATGGTGATTTGGTGGCGAATGCGCCGCATGTGCCTGTCCACCTTGGATCTATGTCAGAAAGCGTGCGTACGGTCTTGCGACAAAATGAGGGCAAAATTCGCCCAGATGACGTGTTCATGATGAACAACCCATATAATGGCGGGACGCATTTACCCGATGTGACGGTGATCACGCCTGTCTTTGATGATGCGGGTGAGAAGATTATCTTTTTGACCGCATCACGTGGCCACCATGCCGATATTGGTGGGAAGACGCCCGGTTCCGCCCCGCCCGATAGCCGTCATATCGATGATGAAGGCGTTTTGATCGACAATTTCTTATTGGTGGATCGCGGGACGTTACGTGAGGCTGAAACGCGTGCGCTTTTGGCATCGGGGCGATATCCGTGTCGCAACATTAACGAAAATATGGCGGATTTGGCGGCTCAGATCGCGGCAAACGCAACTGGCGCGGCCGAGCTTAGCCGGATTTCCCGTCAGTTCGGATTGGATGTGGTGCAGGCCTATATGGGCCATGTCCAAGACAATGCCGAAGAAAGCGTGCGCCGTGTTTTGGATGTGTTGAAGGATTGCGAATTCACGTATCCATTGGATAGCGGTGCCCAAGTTGCCGTAAAGATCAAAGTGGATAAGAAAACGCGCAGTGCTGTCATCGATTTTGACGGCACTTCGCCACAAGATCAGTTTAATTACAACGCGCCATTTTCGATTTGCCGGGCTGTTGTTCTTTATGTGTTTCGCACACTTGTTGGGGCGGACATTCCGATGAACGAAGGCTGCCTGAAGCCGATGGATATTCGGGCCCCGAAAGGGTCCATGATTAACCCAAACCACCCGGCTGCGGTGATTTCGGGCAACACGGAAGTGAGCCAAGCCATTGCGGATACGCTTTATGGTGCCCTCGGCGTTATTGCAGGATCCCAAGGCACGATGAACAACTTTGTCTATGGCAATGCGCGGTTGCAAAACTACGAAACCATTTGTGGGGGAACAGGCGCGGGCGACGGCTTCAATGGGAGCAGCGCGGTGCATAGCCACATGACCAATACGCGTATGACCGACCCAGAGGTATTGGAAAGCCGCTTTCCAGTGCGTGTCGAAGAATTTTCAATTCGCCAGGGCGCTGGTGGTGATGGCAAATGGCAAGGCGGCAATGGGATCACACGTAAACTGCGTTTTCTCGAAGAGATGACCGCAACGGTCCTGTCGTCGCATCGGGACGTGCCGCCTCACGGTGCATCTGGCGGCATGCCTGGCGCGGTAGGTGAAAACCATGTGGAACGTGCGGATGGAAGCATTGTTCCGCTGCGCGGCAATGATGAGGCGCTCATGGCGCCAGGCGACATATTTGTCATGAACACGCCAGGTGGTGGCGGATACGGAAAGAAATAGGCTATGAGATGAACAGGTCCTGCTTTTAAGTACTGCGTCGCGGTCTACAAATAGCGTCTCTTTGCGTTTTGCCATTTCTAGGTTACCCCTAGAGGCATGAGACCTATGGAAGTGAGCAGCTAATCTAAATGAGTGATGACTGGAAAACAAAAGACGGCAGCGCACAAGCTGTTAGCAGTCTTGATCTTGAAATTGTCTCGGACACGTTCAGATCTATTGTCGATCAGGATGCCTTCGACAAGTTGATCCTCAATTGGAACCAGAAACTGAACACAATTGAGACGTCTGATGGGAGTTGGGGCAACCGATTTGCCAGCGCCTTTATTGCACAATTGGACGCAGCGGGCGACACGCTCGATCGATTGGATATCAATGAACTGAGCGATCCATTGGAACGGATTGTCTCAGAGGTGGCGGGGCCTGCGGTTGTGCTCAGCCCTGATTTGCGCGTTGCATCCATCAATGTTGAAGGTATCGATAGTTTTGGCACGAATTCTGGCGCGTTCTTTTCTGAAGACCGCGTGGATTCGGTTTCGCGCAAAGTATTTGATGCGGTTGTAAGGGCCGCCAATCAAAGGGGCAACGCTGCGCAATCTGTGATCCATATCATTGATCAGGGAAAAGAGGATGCATCATTTCACGCTGAGATTTTTCTAATCTGGCTGCTAAACCAGCCCAAACCCTATATCGCCATTCGGACGCTGGAACTGGCATGGTCGCCTGCGACGTCAAATCGATTGAAACAAGCCTTTGATCTGACGGATGCAGAGGTTGAGGTTGGACGACAGTTTTTTCAGCTATGTGATTTAAGCTTGGTTGCTGAGAAACGGGGGGTGTCGCGCCACACGGTTCGCACACAAATGAAAGCAATTTTGTTTAAGACGGGGGCCTCTTCACAAGCGGACTTGATCCGGCTGTTTGCGATGGTTGCAAGCCGACAGCTTCTTGAAACAAGGGGGCTCAGATCGACATGGCGTGATCCATTGGACCGCGAAAAAATCATTGTGACACCAAAGGGGCGTAAGATCGCTTGGACATGGATGGGTGATCCCAAAGGCACACCCGTGATATTTTTGCGCGGTATGGCTATGGGGTATTTGCTACCGGCGCACGCTGAGGTCGCTTTGTCCAAAGCGCGGATAAAACTGTTGATCCCGTCGCGCCCTGGCTATGGGAACTCCTCTCTCCATGAAGAGCTGTCGCCGCTCGATGATAACCGCGTTCTTTTGCATGACTTTATGGATGATCAAGGTCTAAGCAACTGTGTGGGGGTTGGGCTATCTGATGGCATTATTCCGATTTTAGCAGAACAAGATCTGCATCCTGATAGATTTTGCGCCTTGGTGTCGGTTGGTTTTAACGGGTGTCTAAACCGCGCCGCTTTCAAAAAACTACCCGTGCCGCAGGCAACCCTATTGCGCCTAGGAAAATATGCCCCAGAACTCTTGGAGTTGATTGCAAAACTTGGCTTCAGAATGATGCAAAAATATGGGCTGGATTGGTATTTGGAACGCGCGCATGCTTCGACGCCTCTTGATCTTCAAATCTGCCGCAACCCCGAAACGGCCACACTTGTTCGTGACGCATGCGCGCATTTAGCCGTTCAGGGCACGCGTACCTTTGTGCGAGATATGCAAATGTTTCATGCGCCTGTCGACTGCGCCATCGACCGTTTGGCCGTTCCAATGCACAGCCTTGTCCCAACCGAGGATGGATTGTTTGATCTAAGCGAGTACCAAAACCTCGAAAAACGCAATTCAAACATCACGGTTGTTCCTGTTGAGAACACGGCGGATCTTTTGATTTATCAGCAAACGGAGTTCATCCTAAGCCACATCATCAAGGTCGTCGATCAACACCGATGAGATCATACACCAGTTAGGGTATGAAACTGTATTCCAAACGCTCTAGTTCTGTTTTTAAATGAACTGGAGACTTCACGAATGTATGGCAAAATCACGCGGGCAATTGGGCTAGGAATTTCAACAACTGTCTGTACACTCATAGGCCCCGCTGCCTATGCGCAAGATGCGCTAAGAACCGATCTCATGTTTGTCTTTGACGCGTCTGGCTCGATGTGGGGACAGGTGGATGGTGTGGCAAAAATTGATATCGCCCGCCGCGTTTTTTCAGATATTTCGAAAAACTGGACTGTATCCCAACAGGCGGTGGGCCTCATTGCTTATGGGCATCGTCGCAAAGGGGACTGCTCTGACATTGAGCTTTTGCAATCTCCATCAGTCGATGCTGCGCACTCCGTGGCAACACAAGTTCAAGGCCTTATTCCGAGGGGCAAAACACCTTTGTCCCAAGCGGTGCGCATGGCGGCGGAAGAACTGAAATATACCGAAAA
Source organism: Halocynthiibacter sp. (assembly GCA_049609065.1). GTDB lineage: Bacteria > Pseudomonadota > Alphaproteobacteria > Rhodobacterales > Rhodobacteraceae > JBMYYE01. The sequence continues at coordinate 13,300 of JBMYYE010000013.1, read as the reverse complement.
TGCTGCTACTGTTGTTTTGCTGTCTGATGGCAAGGAAACATGCGACCTTGACCCTTGCGCCGTAGGGGCGGAGCTTGAAAAGCTGGGCGTCAATTTCACCGCCCATGTCATTGGGTTTGATATTCGCGAAGAAACAGACAAGCTACAGTTGCAATGTCTGGCCGACAAGACGGGTGGCACTTATGTGGATGCACGAGACGCAAAAACACTGACCCGCGCACTGACAAATGCCACCCGTACATTAGATACCTCCGCGAGTGCCACAGCTGTGCATGTGACCCTATCTCTTGCCGAAGGAACCGTTCGACCTGCCTCGGTCACCTTGACCGCAACGAATGTGGGGACCGGAGAGACGCGCGAAATCGGACATCTCTCTGGGGCGGATCAGGTGCTGACGGGGCTAAAAATTGATCTCCCGCAGGGTGATTGGCGTTTCGCGGCCCAAGGTGATGGCGGGACCGGGCAGGTTGCTGCCTCGCTCAATGAAGAAACGCAAGAGGTGTCCATCCCATTCGCCGCCAGCAATGCGGCCTTTGAGCTGACAACAATCGGGCAGTTTGCCACGGATGGCACAATTCTTTTGGAGTTACGCAGCCTAAAACCCTTACAGAAAAATGCGACCTATAGCGTGATGCTCTTTCCTGCAGGTGCCACCGAATATGATCAGAACGTGACATTTACCTACCGGTTCGGAAGCGACCCAGAAACCACCGCGCATAGCTTTAATCCGTGGGAATATGAGCTTGCGGCAGGGGACTACGACATCATTATCATGGGTGAGGGGTATGACCTTGCGGATAACCTTGGCCGTTTCCCGATTACTTTGGTTGAGCCAGGGGTCGCAGTTAATATCAGTGAAAATGCCGCGTCTACGGCCCAAGAGGAGATGCCAAGCTTTACCCTATCACAGTTGATCGAACCGCTCAGCCCTGGTATGGGGGGCGGCCTTCGGGTGGAAGGACCGATCACGGCCAATGATCAGGTGATGTTCATCGGGCTGGATGGTCAGGATAGCCAGATGGCTGCGGTGCCCGAAGAGGGACTGGTCCTTGTGCCGCCACAAACCCAGCCTGGAACCTACCGTCTTCAGCTTTTGCGCGGGGATGGGGCAGATCATCATCTGACCGTGATCGATATTTTGCCAAAAAGCATACAAGATATGGGGGATCACTCCGATAATGGGGAAGCCGCCGACACCATGCTGAGCAATGAAGAGCGGGCCGCAGAAAACGGTTCTCAGGCACTGCCATTTACCATTTGGAAAACCTGTGAGGGAAATGCACCATGCCGTGTGCAAGATCGCCGTGTGGCCCTTGAATGGGCCATGCCAGTTGGTTGGGCCAGTGAAGAGCCGTTCTATTACACCACCGCAAGCGGCGCACAGGCCGAACACCCCACTGTTCATATGGGACGGGCGCATGACGGGGCATTCAATGTGACCCTTAACCCACGTCAGTGGGACGCTCAGATTGGCCCCTGTGAAGATGTGCCACAAGGGATCTTGTGCCACGAAACGACGGATGTGCTACGCGATCAGACAGATTTTGAGCTGATTAGAAACAGCTTCCATGGCGACATGCCTAAACCCGATGGCTGGCTGCCACTGGAGCGCAGTTGGACCGTTGATGATAAAATCATGGGCACAACGATTGGGCTTATGAAAATGGGTGAGCCGGACGAACGGGCGCAAACCATCAAAGTTCAGATGATGTTGTCCAATCCCAGCCAGTTCGGGCTACAGGACAAAGCCGTGGCTGAAGCAGACTTACGTCTTGGCTGGGACAACCGCCCCGTTGTGATCGGCATGGAAGGCACCGTTGCCTTTGGGGATGGCAAGCTCGAATTGCTCTTGTCACGTCCAGGCAACTGGGATGGCACAAGCAATCAATGGTCAGGCCAGATCACCAACAGCGCCACCCACCAGACAGCCTTTGTCAAACTTTACTAAGGAGCCGTGCAATGAAGAGATACATGATAGGCGCTATGCTGTTTTCAACACTACCATTTGGCGCAGTTGGGCAAGAAATCCCGCTCTATATCGATCACGGCGGGGAGCTGAGTTTCACAGGGATGATGCTGAATGACGCAGAGCTCAATGATATGTTCGGCGGCCGAGGCATGATCGACATTTTTGGCGTGCCTGAGATCATCGTGAAAGACGCCAAAACCAGCGCGCCCCGCCCAGTTTACGCGTCACCTGAGGAATACGAAGTGGTCTTTGGTGCCGATGGGCAGGTTAAAGAGCACCACGACGATCTGACCTTCACCCAAAATGAAGGAAGTGATCTTCGTGATGATCTGGCGTTTGCTGAGAATGAGGGATCGGACCTCCGTGAGGATTTGAGTTTCTCGGCAGATGACGCTTTGAAAACAGGGTCAAATTTTGACGGCCCTAAGGACTTCTTTTCTGGCGGAGGAACCAAACGCATTAATCCGCAACATGGCACATGGAGTGTAAGGATGATGAAAACCCAGATCACCGGCTGCCCACCAGGTGTCGGCGAAGCGGCCGCAGCACAGGCCATGCGTTCAGGTCACAGGGACATTGCGTTCAGCCACCCGGGCTGGGTGCCAGCGGATATCACCCCAGACTTTGCGAGGTTTCACTGGAATGAAAGTGGGATCAATGGGTACCATTCTGCGCCCTATAAATTAGAGGCCGAAGGTTCTGGTATGGCGTTAAGTGTGACCTTTGCTTTGGCCGCAAAAACAAAAACACAGATTGATGCTTGGGCACGTGTGCGCATGAATTTGACACCTATGTTGGCCCAAATGGCGGGTGGGTCAGAAACCTGCACCGCACTCGTAACGGGCACGTATTTTAGAAACTGAGGACTGAACTATGATCACATGGATAAAACCGCTAGCCGTTTTGCTGGGCCTTTTGGTGTCGATTGGCATGCCTGTCGCCGCCTGCACCTTAAGCAAGGAAGAACTTATGCTCACGCTTATCGGGGATTGGCAGGTGTCCAACAGTTTTGGCACGTTGACCTTCGACGGACGGACCATGCCGCTTCCGGCGGGTAATACGGGACAGGCGCAGATTATTGCAACTGAGACCGGATTGGCCGTGATCGGGGATATGGCTCCCGGCACGCATGAGCTGACGTTCATCGACGATGCCCGCTTTACCCTTGATGCCCCTAGCCAAACCATTCTGGAAGCGGGTGAGCATCTTTTTGGTGAAAAGCCACATATTATGACAAGTGATGAAGCGGCACTGATTGCTGGCTGCAAAGAGGGGCAAATGTTGCCACAGATTTACACGTCAGGCCAATTTCAAGATCCCGAAGGGCGTGTGGACTTCGAAATCTTTCTTTTCGTGCTGAACGAACGCTCCATGTATGGAATTCTGTCGGGGGAGTTGCATGCGATGGGGGGGCAGGCAAAACGCGTGACCCGCTGGTCGCGGTAAGGTCCGTTTTGGTCGTTCATCACGAGAAGCCTAAGGGCATCTTGTGATTTTTATGAGGGCTAGGCATTGCGCGACACTGCCAAATGGAATGAGCCAAGAAGGTCCAACAGAAGCGAAAACTGACCGTTCCATTGCTGCCCCTGAGGCGCTTTGTTAGTTTTGCGCAGCTGGTTTTGGTTTGGGCGCGGCGGACATTCGTAGCAACACATAGCCGAGGACACCTGAGAGAATGGAACCAAAGATCACGCCAAGGCGCACGGCATTCATTGTGTCATCCGCGCCAAAGGCCAGCGACCCAATGAAAAGGCTCATCGTGAATCCAACACCAGTTAAACATGCCACGCCGTAGATATGTCGCCAGCCAATGCCTTCTGGTAGGCGAGCAAGGCCACTTTTTACGCCAATCCATGTGGCGGCAAATACGCCGATTTGTTTACCAAAGAATAGCCCCGCCGCGATGCCCAATGGCAGCGGTTGCATGAGGTCCGATGGGCTAATTCCGCGCAAGCTAACCCCAGCATTGGCAAAGGCAAATGTTGGCAGGATAAGAAATGCAACCCAAGGATGGAGCGCATGTTCCATTCTATACAACAGCGCCTTGCCTTCATCCTTTTTCTTTAGCGGAATGGTCAAGGCAATGAGAACCCCAGCAAGTGTTGCATGAACCCCAGATTTCAACACAAACACCCACATAAAGACCCCAATAATCAGATAGGGCGCCACACGTTGCACGCCCATACGATTGAGAGCCACCGCAAGCGCAAAGCCTAACATCGACAAGGTCAGCGCGTTTGTAGATAGTTCAGAGGTGTAGAAAACCGCGATGATGACAATGGCGCCAAGGTCATCAATGATGGCAATCGCCAGAAGGAATACTTTAAGCGCAACAGGCGCGCGGCTGCCGAGCAAGGCCAGAATGCCAAGGGCAAAGGCAATATCGGTTGCTGTGGGGATCGCCCAGCCGGATAGGTTTTCGGGTGTCCACCAGTTTAGCGCAACGAATACGAGCCCTGGAATGGCCATGCCACCGATTGCCGCAAGTATCGGGAGCACCGCTTTGTCAAAACTTGAAAGCTCACCCGTGAGAACCTCACGCTTGATTTCCAGCCCGACAAGAAAGAAGAAAATCGCCATGAGGCCATCGTTGATCCACAACAAAGCGGGCTTTGCGATTTCGAATTCACCGATGCCCACATTGATGTAGGTGCCCAGAATGTTGTCGTAAAGCGGTGCCAGCGCGGTGTTTGCGGCCAACATCGCCAACAAAGCCACTCCCATCAATATGAGACCAGCGCTCGCCTCCAACTTCAAAAAATCTTGAATGCGGGACAGGGGTTTTTCCATAATAGGCTCCGAAATTTGCGTTGTTTTCAGAGTATAGGTTGCTATCTGTATAATTAAAAATATACATTAATTGTAATTAAAATAGTCGGAGCCTATGTAATGCGGCCAACATTTCGGCAACTTGAATACATCGTCGCCATTGCTGATACGGGGCAAGTCGGATTGGCTGCGGCAAAGCTCAACGTCAGCCAACCTAGCCTTTCTGCGCAGCTTGCCGAAGTTGAGGCGGATTTGGGGGTGACGCTCTTTCAACGCGGGCGCGCAGGCGCAAGGATCACCCCAACAGGTGAAAATATCGTCCGCCGGGCGCGGCGTATTTTGCACGACTTACAAGATTTGCGGATTGCCGCACAAAATGACGGAATTTTTCAAGGCCGTTTACGTTTGGGGGTGTTGCCTTCGATTGGCCCCTATCTTTTACCTGGGGTGGTAAAACGATTGCACAAAGAACACCCAAGATTTCGTCTCATTGTACGCGAACAGAGCACACGCGGGCTAGAAGAGGGTCTGCGCAGTGGGCGTTTAGATATGATTATATCGACGCCTGAGGACCATCCGAGGACGCGGCAAACCCATTTGTTCACTGAAGGTTTTTGGGCGGCGCTGGCACTCGACAATGTGCTTTTGCAAAACAAAAAGATGCTGAAACTAAAGGATCTAAAAGGGCAGACATTGCTGACATTGGGGGCCACGCACCGTTTGGCCCATATTGTTGCTGGTATTGCCGCTCGCTTTGGGGGGCGCGTTTCAGATGAATACGAAGGAACCAGCCTCGATGCTATTAGATTAATGGCCGCAAGTGGTGCGGGGATTGCCGTCCTTCCGAGCATTTATGCCGTGACAGAAGCCCGCCGAGGAACTGACGTAAGTCTACATGCGATCACTGATCCAGTTGCGTGTAGGGACATCGCGCTTATTCAACCGCAGCTGGCGGAGCCCCGACCTGGCAGTGATGTTCTTGCGGGTGTTCTGCGAAGCGAAGCCCAAAGGCTTTTGAAGTCGCGCCAGAGCTCATGAAATATCCGAATACAGCGGATTTTCCAGTAAGCTTAAGAAAATTTATCACTTGGTTGTGTCATTATAAGGCTGTATGTTAGTCGACAACAGCTCGCAGACCAGTGCCTTTCGATTGAACAAACTTCGCGATGTCTTTCAGATGATTAATTGTGTCCGTAAGCTCGGGGATATCAACGTGTTTCAATTTTTTCTCATAATAGCAGGCCGGTAATCTGCATCCGTAGACGTAGCAAATAGAGGGTGGGATGCCTGGGAGATGAGTGGGTTTTTTAAAAATGCGTCATGATATCAAATCTTATAAAATGATTTCGAAAGAGCTACGCACGCTCTTGTTGAGCAAAACCTGTATAATCGCAACTGCAACTTTATTGTTTTTTATCAGTCTTCTAACGCCTGGGCAGTATTTATTCCACTTGGATTTTGCGGCTAGATTAATGACGAATTCCGTGTCTACACTCTATTTTTTGTTGCTGACATATTTTTGTTTACCATGGGCGCTACACTGGGGTTTAAGTCGAAATATTCCGTGGCTTTGGACAGAATTGCTGTTTTATGTTCCAGTCTCCTTTTTAATGGCTTCTGCACTGGTTTTTACGTTTTCACCAACATTCGAGTTATCTGAGGTTTTTTTGTATTTTGGGCTGATTATGATAAACGTGGTGCTGGCTGTTACACTCACCATGTTATTGTTCAAGGATGCAATACTCAGGACTTTTACTGACAGTCCTGAGTATTTTCCACTATGGATGCCAAGCCCTGAGCATTTTTGTGGATTAAGTAGTCTGCTGCCGTCAGAAAAGCGTGGTCTTGTTCTTAGGGTGGAAGCCGACAACCAATATATTCATGTTGTCACGGATAAAGGGACATCGCATCTACGGATGGCTCTAACAGAGGCTGAAAAGTTGGTGCCTCATAAAGACGGCATTCGCATTCATCGATCACATTGGGTTTCAAAGGATCATATTCACAGCCTATTTTCAGAAAATGGCAATCCAAAAATCAAGGACAAATCTGGCACATTGCTACCAGTTAGCCGGTCTGCTGTTGATGCCGTGCGAGGTATCCTGGAAAATGGAAAGCTCAAATGACTGGCTTGGTTCTCAATCCAATATGAAGACATATGTGAATGGGAAAAATTCTATTTTAACTGATTATTTATTATAATTAGATGTTCGTCTGTCCTTTGTTGGGCAATTGTGGCGTAGTGCCTGCGTTATTTTATTTGTTTCTACCGGACATCAGCGTTGCTCACTCCTTTTCTACGTTTTTCACTCCAAAACCGTTGTGAAGTTGGCCCTCTTAAGAGCAGGCTGTTTCGCACAACTCTTTGTTTATCAATCGGTATTATCTTTTCTGGTCTGTTCAGATCTGAAATCAATGGATTTAGTTTCGATTAAAAAGAGTGAAATAAAATTGTCCGAAGTTCTAACTGCGAAATGGGTCTTTGGATAATCTAGTATGGTTTGAAACGATTAGGATGTCTTTATGATACGCACAGTAGCACTGACGGTAGCCGCCATTTTGTTCTCATCACACGTCATGGCCGATTGTGATGATACAATCGAGAGGGTCGGCGTATATGATACTGGTGCGGGGAACGGGCCCGCCGTAAATTATAAAAATGTAAGAGACTATGCGAGCGTCGCTTATCATACGAATAAATATCATACAGGGGATATAAAAAAGGCGTTTACTGATGCAGGCTGCAAAAAGCTAAGTGGCACCAAGCATTGGCCTCTTCCTTCGGTCGTTGGCGCAGAATGTGCAAAAACCCGCATCGATGGGTGTAGTATCCCAAAAGATGTTCGGAAGTTGTTTAGTGAGAGAGATCTGAAGTTAATGACCGGCGCCTGCAATGCCCATGATTTATGCTATTCGACAGCGGGTACCTTTAAAGTTCAATGTGATTTTGAGCTGCAAGACAATTTGCAGGCCATCAAGAAAGAGTTTTCTGGATCATTCATTATTAAAGCAATTACAAATCCTGTTATGGCTTTCGGTGATCATCATGCGGGGCAACAATGGGGACAGAAACATTGTAAAGCAGAGGCTTTATATGCAGACCCTGGTGCACATATTCCATTAAGAAGTGCAAGATATTCGTCTAGCTGTCTGGATTTTGTTGAAGGCAAACACCATACTGCGGAACTTTGGGAGTGCAATCAAACTGCATATCAAAGTTGGAGTTTCCATCACTATTCTACCTGGACCAACTATGGTGATAAGCGATGGAATAAATATCACAATGACCCTGCTTATAATACATATTATCAAATTCAGAGTGACAAAAATGGGTACTGCCTGAACAGCGATCATAAAACGGGCGGGGGACGGACGGGATATATAAATCTCTCTGAATGTTCTGCCGGACTGGATGCGCAAATGTTTGAAATCCTGAGCAATGGTCGGTTGAAAAACAAACGAACCGAGCAATGCCTGAAATCTGAACAAAAAAAGAGCGGTTCGAAAACATTCATCTATTCGGCAGACTGCGATGGATCTGCGTCAGAGGCATGGCTTGTCTTTCCAAGGAGTAAAACCTAAATGGTTCTTTTGAATAAAACCCATTTGTTGCTGGGTATGCTTGTTCTCGGTGCTTGTAGCGGGATTGAAAATCATACTCAGCTTATTGAAAGGTCTGGGCTTGCAACCATACAAACGCGCCCAGGTATTAAAGCCTCTCTCATCAAAAACCCTGGCAGTCAGGAATTGTATTGTGCGCCGAGAGAAGCGGATTTCGCGGAAACTGAGAAGAGCGGTTTTTCTCTAGGGGCTTCTAATAAAGTCTCCGGAGAGAGTGTAGCGGGCGAATCCGGGCAAGGTGCGTTGTCGTTGGGCGGTCGTGATCCTGCCGTCTTGATTTTGAGAGAGCTGACATATCGGGCATGTGAGTTTAATGCAAATTATAATGCGAATCCTGCGCAGGCAAAAAAAGTCTATGATGATTTTTTGGCATTGGCGGAGAAAATGATGCGGGATGCGAAAAAGGGGCAATTTACGCGCGTGAGGGGGCTTTCGGCGGGTCCTTCTGACATCCCGCAGGCCCCTCGTGAGGAGCCTGTAGAGGCTGAAAACGCCACTTCACAGAAATGCGATAGCCACAATTTAGATGAAGAGGGCCGCCCTTGCTAATAAGGGGTGACTAAATCGGATTGTAAAAAACATACGGACTTCTAAGTTAGCGTCTGTACCGCTCAGAGGTTCTTCTATGGATGTGTGGCTTCCTCATAGAAGTGTACTCTCAGGTGTTGTCCCAATCGTATGACTTTGCAAGCAAAACCCGAATGGGCGCGTGTCTTAGAAAAGGCGCTTGCGATGAAAGGTAGGGGTAGCGGGTTTTTCAAAGCCGCGCATGAGCGCAGGACGGTTGAACGTCACACGACTTTGGCGTTTGCTCTGATCCTATGTGGTATGCGTATTTTGAGTGGGGGTAAAGCTGCACGCTTGCGCGCGGATCTAACCCAAACCGAACTAGCCGCACTTTTAGTTCGATCTCAATCATTTGTCGCAAAATACGAAAACGGGGAGCGACGGGGAGGCGTCGTCGAATTTGTGCACATTGTGAGAGCTCTTGGTTGTGAAGGTACTAAGCTTTTCAAAGATATCTCAGGGGCTGAGCTTGGGGGACCTGTGAGGTGCGTGTTGGAGACAAGGGCGGGCTGGACGTTCACTGCATATAGAGTTCCCCCAGTACTTTATATCAAAGCTGACCTCGGGTGAGCGAAAATTCACCGTTCAACCACCGCGCTGCAAATACAAAATTGGCAACTCACCGAGCTGAGTTAGAGCTTGCATACCCCTACGAAAAATCAGCTCAGTAATTTGGTCAGCGGTGCACCAAAATGAGTTCTGCAGTAATCTCTGAGCGCGCGCGGCGTCTTAAATCCAAGGGCAATGTGGTGCCCCCCCCCGGGATCCGCTTTTGATAAGTAGATTAGGATATATTCCCGCCGCAATGCGTTTAGTATATCCGTATAGCGCACTCCACGACGTTTGAGCATACGCTGAAACGTACTGCGAGACATTTTTAAGAACTGCGCAGCATCTTCGGCGGGCATGAGCTCAGGAAAACGTGCATAAATGCCCTTATTCAGATCGTTGAAAAGGTTGTCTTCGGGTATCGGCAGGGCAGTTTGACGTTCAAGCTCGGCATAAAGAACTTTGTTCAGTGCGATTTGTTTGTGGCTAATCTTCTTTTGCAGAAGCTCAAGAGGGTATTCGTGATACAGCCCCTCAAGCGGAACACCAAAGTTGACCTTGCAGGTTGCTACACCTCTGAGCGTCTCCGAAAACGCATTCTCAGGTGCTACAAAATTGTAGACCATGCCTTTGGTCTCGTCCGGGGCGAATTTCTTTAACATTGCGGTCTGGGTCAACAAGGATAGAGTTTGAAAAATTTCCCAATGACGTGGATCCATTGGATAGGTCGGGCGGCTTCGCATCAACAACCCAGTGGGTGTCATTTCAGGGGTGGCCGAGAAAACGGGATAGAGTGCCGTTGATGTGCTCAGCAGCCCCCGCATCGCATCTGCAATGGTACCCGAGGTTTCAAAATACGCTGAGAACAGGATATGCGATCCATATTTCCAAAGGTTTGGCGCAAGAAATGGCCAGTGCAGGCCAATATGTTTGTCAGCAAGATCAAATGCCTTGAAGATGTCTGGCACAGTAACTTCGCTGTGCTGATCATCAACTGGGAGCAAATGGTCGGACGCCAGTTGCTCGAATTGCTCACGGAACTGATTTCTCAGATGTCCGGGCAGTTTTATGTTATTCCAAGACGGGTCCATAGATCACTGTTCGCTTGGCTATGAATGTTTTTCTGTTTTCAAGCCGATATGCGAAATTCACACTCCAACTAAACTCGTTCACACTAAATTGGCACCAAAAATACTGGCGCAACTTCCGACATGGATTTGTGGCGAAAACCTAATCCTCTCACCAGAATCCGATGCAATACTCATTAAGTATACATAAACAATAAATAAAAAATCTAACAGATTGTTTCATGGTCTGAAAATGAAATCTGACACAAGGGGCGCAACTTGACACAAAACCCCGTAATTTACCGTAATTTTTACGATTTCGCCGATGCACTCTCAAAAGCTGGATTATTCTAAACTCCACATCATGGCCATTGCGGTACAGGGTGAACCTCTAGGGTGGGAGAGAATGGTAGTGAGCAGTGATCGACGGCCGCTTTGTGGGTGAGCAAAGTGATTGGTTTATTGGTCTCGAAAGTGCGTGGTCGCAGTAGATATCAGGTTGGGCCGCCCACGGTTGGTGACCTGTTGGGCCGTAATGTCGGTTTGGGATGTCCAGGCTAGGGGGCCTTTGGGTTCATGGTCGTAGGCCAGCTTCTGGCACCTCGCTGGTGAACACATTTTTTAGATTTTTTCTTCGCCCTGAACCAATGGCTGATTTTCCCTTGGGGATCATCACGCTCTGGGCCTTCGGTGGCAATTTGATTGTTGAGCTCGGCCGCTGGACCACGCCGTCACAGATACATGTAGGAAGCATTTGATATGGCATCAGGAATACACGAGGATGTGTTGGTCAACAGCACCTCGGATCTAATGGGACCGTTTTCCGCTGGCGAAACGTTGACAAGGGATGACAGCACCGGACACGGTGGAACCTTGGCATCGATCACCTTTGACCAGATTGAGTTATGTCAACCAGCGTCCAAATTGTTAGGTGAGGTCGATCAGCGTGGTGACACCAGTGACCTAGGCGACGAATACCACCCGCACAGTCATTTCTCGATCATGGCAGGGTCCGTTCCACCGTCAGAGCTGACGTATAGGCTGCATGAGCAGGGGCGAACTATGCCCGCCCAACAATTCATGCCTCAACCCACTCGCGAAAAATTAACTAGTATTATTACAGGAGCCGTTTGAAATGGCTGTATATAGCTTTACAATCATCACGTCCGATGCCTTCGATGTCTTGTCGTCGGGCCCTGTCATATACCGCACCGGCTGGGAGGGCATCTTCAACCCTGGCGCGGGTGAAGTTCCGACTGTTACGGTGAACGATACCCCAAATACCAACACCCCTGGCCTTGCCGCAGTTGGAAACAACTCTGCTGTTGGTCCGGATACCGATCCGATACTGGAAAGCGTCCTGATGGACCCGGCCTTGGCGCTCAATGATAGCGATAGCCAGGGGGGCACCCCGAACGGACAGACGCTTGCCAACGATACCTATTTTTCACAATACGGCATCACAGCTCCGGCCGGATCAGTCATCCGTACACTGTCTGAGCACAGATTCGAAGAATACGACGAGAACGGCAACTACATCGATGACTTTTGGTCTTTCGCCGGCGAAGTCATTACTCCTGATGGAGATTACATTAGATTTCTTATCGCGCCCAAACCACTTGTGCCGGGAAATACCTATCGATCGACGGATTGGGGGGGCTATGGCACAGTCGCCGCTTCCGAGCTTGTTGAGTAGGGCATTATTGATGGCGAAGACACTGGCGAAAACATGGGCATCGGGTATGACGATTCCGGTCAGGCCACGGACGGCGGCGGCGATATCATTGACGGTGCGGATGGCGATATTGATATCATCCTGAGCAATGGTGGCGACGACACCATCGAAGGCGGCGCTGGGGCGGACATTATGGATGGTGGTGCTGATGTCGACACCGCCAGTTATGTAAATTCGGACGCAGCGGTAAATGTCGATCTGTTGACCGGCACTGGCATCGGCGGCCATGCCGAAGGGGACACGCTTGAGAATTTCGAAAACCTGACCGGATCCGCATTTGATGACACGCTCACAGGGGGTTTCCGTGAGAATGTGATCGATGGCGGTGCTGGGAATGATCAGATTGACGGTGGCGCTGGCAGTGACACGCTTGTGGGGGGGCGGCAATGATACGATCACTGGCGACGATAACGATAACCCGGTTGTAGATCGTACAGAGCTGATTACAAACGGTGATTTTTCCAATGGCCTGACAGCATGGTCAGCAATCGATGCCAACGGTGACGGTAATTCTCCGATTATCGATGGTACTGGCCAAGTCGTTTTCAACAACGGAACTACGCCCGTAGGCGACGCAGTTGAGCAAGCATTTACAACCACGGCAGGGGTTGAACATACCGTAAGCTTGGATCTGTCCGAAGACGGACCCGCGAACGCTACGCATACGTTTAGAATCGAGATACTGGACGCCAATGGCGATGTCATTGCGTTTGAAGAAGCGACGGCTTTCAATGAAAGCACCACGAATGTGAATTTCACCTTTACGCCGCTTACGGGCGGCAACACGATCCGGGTCACCAATGTCGACAGCTCAAGAACATCAAGCACCGATGGGTTTCTGGACAACGTGTCTATTTTGGCGACCGGTCCGGATCTTGGCTATAACGACTTTATTAATGCTGGCGCTGGCGACGATGTCGTTGAAGGCAATGCCGGTGATGATACGATTGATGGCGGCGCGGGAAACGACACGATTGATGGTGGCACGGGGAATGACCAAATCCAAGGTGGTGATGGCAATGA
>JBMYYE010000012.1:0-36374 GCA_049609065.1 Halocynthiibacter sp. | reverse complement strand
GCTGTAGGACCAGTTTTCGATGATCGCGGCGGCTTCGGCGCCTGTATCTACAAAATGGAACAGGTTGAGGTCCTCATCTGAAATGGTGCCTGCATCTGCGAGCGCCTCCCAGTTGATGATTTTTTTCCAAAAGCTTTCCCCAAAGAGCAAAAATGGAATGGGTTCCATGCGCTTTGTTTGGATGAGGGTAAGGGCCTCAAACATTTCATCAAGCGTGCCGAACCCGCCCGGGAACACGGCAATGGCCTTGGCGCGCATAAGGAAATGCATTTTCCGAATGGCAAAATAGTGGAAGTTAAAACTTAGATCAGGCGTGACATATTCGTTTGGCGCCTGTTCATGAGGCAAAACAATATTGAGGCCAATGGAGGCCCCGCCTGCATCCGCAGCCCCACGGTTTCCAGCTTCCATCACGCCAGGCCCGCCGCCTGTCACGATGACATCTTCGCGGCCGTAGCTTTGCATGGATTTAACCGTCATAAGACGGGCGAATTCACGGGCCTCATCGTAGTATTTAGACAATTCTGCGAGTGTCTTCGTGCGTGCTGTGTCTTTTTGTGACGGTTCTGGGATGCGCGCCCCACCAAAAAGAACGACCGTGCTTTCGATGCCCTTTTCTTCCATAATCATCTCTGGCTTGAGAAGTTCCAATTGCAGCCGAACGGGGCGCAATTCATCGCGGCACATAAAATCAGGGTCATCAAAAGCGAGGCGATACGCAGGCGCGCGTGTTTGCGGGGTATCGGGCACTTTATCTGCGGTATTGATATCCGTATGGGCATCCCGAAAACGCGTTTGATTTTTGTCTGACATATTTTTTCCTTTTGCCTAAAGCCTCATCCATATAGTCGGATCGCGCAGAAAGATTGCAAGCGCTATTTCTCAATACTTGCGCGCTTTCGCAGAGTGTTCTATCGATCGTGCCATGACCGCAACGATTGCTGATACAATTTATGACACGCTGCGCCGTCAGATTGTGACGGGGGAACTTGGGGCAGGGGAAAAGTTGCGCCAAGACCATATCGCGCGCGCGTTTGATACGAGCCATGTCCCCGTGCGCGAAGCTTTGCTTCGACTTGAAGCACATGGTCTTGCCCATAGTTTGCCGCGCCGCGGGATGCGTGTGACGGCGCTTGATCCGACTGAAATTCGCGAAGTGATCGAAATGCGTATTTCGCTAGAGGTCCTCGCACTGCAGTTTGCGTCGCCTGTGATTACGCCTGCGGAACTTGAAGTCGCGGAAAAAGCGCGCCTTTTGTGTGATGAGGCAGATGATATCGTGACGTGGGAACAGCGCAACCGCGCGTTTCATTGGGCCATTTTAAAACCTTGCCGGATGCCGCGTTTGCTGGCGACCATTGATGATCTTCATACAGCAAGTGCGCGCCATCTTTTTGCCAATCAGAAACAAAAATGGACACAGCGACAAGATAAGGACCATGCGTCCATCATGGTTGCCCTACGTCGAAAAGATACGCAAGTGGCCTGTGATATTTTGCGGCGCCATTTGAAGCGCGTAAAATAGCCATCCCAACCAATTGAAAAACAAGTAATATTTTTAAGTCACAATTTTCACTTGATATTTTATAGATAATAGTTGCAATTAATTCGTAAGATTCTATAAATTATCTATAAAAGGAAGATGTGATGAGTGAAAATATTGATAACATAGGGGTGAAGCCCCGCAATATCCCATTTTTGAAGTCCGTTCTGCGCGTTGGGGTGGCTGTCGGTTTGTTGACGTTGAGCGCGAAGGTTCAAGTTCCCTTCTGGCCTGTTCCGATGACGTTACAGATATTGGTTTTGATGGGAATCGCGGCGACCCTTGGAATGCGCCAAGGTCTCGCGTCTGTTGGCGCATATTTCCTCATGGGGGCCATGGGGTTTGCGGTTTTCGCCGGCACGCCAGAAAAGGGCATTGGGATTGCTTACATGCTGGGCGCTACTGGCGGCTATTTGGCTGGCTTCTTGGTGGCGACAGGGATCGTTGGCTTTGCCGCCGATCGGTTTCATAAGTTTGCAGTTGCGCCGGCCATGTTGTTGGGTCTGGTTGCGATCTATGTGCTTGGCCTTGCGTGGCTCGCGCAATTTGTGCCCGCAGATAAGGTGCTGGCCTATGGGTTTACGCCGTTTATTGCTGGGGATTTCCTAAAGGTTGGGATCGCGGCTTTGGCCTTTATTGGTTTGCCTGCGGCTTGGGCGCGTTGGCTTCGTGGATCTGCAGATCAAGAGTAATGCGGTAATGGATTGAGCAAAGGCAAATCGCCTTTGCTCCTTTTCTTTGCGGTGTCAGAGAAAACCTTTGCAACACCATAAAATTCCCTGTCTTATCCTTCGTAAAGGGAGAGGCAAAGATGGCAGAAATTTCGCTTAAGAAAAAAGTATGGGGCTGGTTCTTTTATGATTGGGCGTCGCAACCCTATCATACGCTTCTTGTTACATTTATCTTTGGCCCTTATTTCGCAGCCGTTCTTGCGTCCCACTTGATGGGCACAGGCCTAAGCGAAGGCGTCGCAAATGCCCAAGCCCAAAGCACATGGGCATGGGGACAGATGATCGCAGGACTGATCATCGGGTTTTCGGCCCCGATTTTAGGCGCCATTGCCGACAACACACGCGGTAAAATGCCATGGGTTGTGTTTTTCTCGCTGCTGACCGTTTTGGGGTCTGCGATGCTTTGGAACACATTGCCTGACGGATCAAACGCAGTGTCGATGTTGGTTTTTTTCTGCCTTGGGTTTGTTGGGGTGGAACTCAGCCTCATTTTTATCAACGCATTTTTGCCCGGCTTGGGGGATGAAAAGGAAATTGGCCGGATTTCCGGGTCTGGCTATGCGTTTGGCTATGCGGGTGGTGTGCTGTCTTTGATTTTGATGCTGCTTTTATTTCAAGAAACGGAAAGCGGCAAGACGCTCATCGGGATTGATCCGCTCTTTGGGTTTGATGCCTCCCTACGCGAAGGCACGCGGTTTGTGGGGCCATTTGCGGCGATTTGGTATATCGTGTTTATGATCCCGTTTTTCCTTTGGGTGCGCGAGGATCCAAAATATGTGAAGCGCGGCGGGTCGGTGACGGCGGCGCTTATGAACCTGTGGGCGACGATTAAATCTCTGCCGAAGCGCAAAAGCCTTGGAACATATTTACTGTCCTCCATGATTTATCGGGACGCGCTTAATGGGCTTTATAGTTTTGGTGGTGTCTACGCCAAACTCGTTTTGGGCTGGCCGCTTATTTATATCGGGATATTTGGGATCGTTGGCGCGATCTCAGCGGCGGTGTTTGCGTGGGTTGGCGGACGTGCGGATCATCGGTTTGGGCCAAAGCCTGTGATTAAACTTTCTATTTTTGTATTGCTCTTGGTGACACTCACCATTGTCTTTATGACCCGCGATAGTTTCTTTGGCATTGCACTGCCAGAAGGCTCCGCCATTCCTGACATCACGTTCTTTATTTGCGGCGCGCTGATCGGGGCGGCTGGGGGGACCTTGCAGGCGGCATCGCGTTCCATGATGGTGCGCCACATCGAAAGTGATAACCCGACCGAAGCCTTTGGGCTTTATGCGCTTTCTGGACGGGCAACCGCCTTTTTGGCGCCTGCGCTGATTGGTGTGTTTACGATCATGCTGCAATCCGCTCGTTTGGGGGTGACGCCACTTATCGGGCTTTTCCTCATCGGGCTTTTCTTGTTACGATGGGTGCATCCAGACGGCAGCCGGGCATCCAAATGATTAGATCTTTTCTTTTTCTTCTTACCATCGCCATTCTTCCATTTGCGTTCGCATCTGAGACCCAGGCGGAGCAGATGGCCAAAAAGCTCTTTGGGGCAAAGCGGGATGCCTCCAATCAGCAGCCCGCAGCGTATGGTGGCTATGCCAAAGGCTGTATCGCAGGGGCCGAAGAACTCCCTGAAACGGGGCCAACATGGCAGGCCATGCGCTTGTCACGAAATCGCAATTGGGGTCACCCTGAAACGGTTGATTTTGTGAAGAAGCTAAGCGGCAAAGCAGCAAATCTTGGCTGGAACGGGCTCTATATTGGCGACATGTCACAACCACGCGGCGGCCCGATGTTATCGGGGCATCGGTCACATCAGATCGGGCTTGATATCGACATCTGGATGAAGCCCGCGATGAATTTAAAATTGACGCGCAAGGACCGAGAAAAAATTTCGTCGATTTCCTTGCGGCGCAATAAGGGGGCCTATACCAATAATAATTGGACGCGCGCTCACCATAATATCATTAAAGCTGCTGCCAAAGACAAACGCACGGCCCGGATTTTTGTGTTCCCAGGTGCCAAAGTGAAAATGTGTAATGATGAAAAAGGCGACCGGGCATGGTTGCGAAAAATTCGCCCATGGTGGGGACACCACTATCATTTTCACGTGCGCCTCAAGTGCCCCAAAGGTGTTGCCGGTTGTAAAAACCAAGATGCCCCACCGCGTGGTGATGGCTGTGCGGATGCGCGCAAATGGGTGAAAGATATCCTTCATCCACCACCCCCAAAGCCGCGTGACCCGAAAGCGCCCAAGCCGAAAAAACGCCGTGAATATGTGCTGAAGGATCTACCGCGCGAATGTCGCTCTGTTCTAAAGTCACGCTAGGCACGGCCTGCTTTCTCTTTTGCGCATTGCAAACAGTGGCGGCGGAATTCCTTTTTGAAAGCCAAACAAAACTGTCCTTCTCTGATGAGCGCTTTGGCGGTTTGTCCGCGATTGAAATGTTGGACGGTGGCACAAAGTTCGTCACGCTGACGGACCGTGCCGTGTTGTTTCATGGTCAGGTGGTGCGCAAATCTGGGGCCGTTTCACAGGTCACGGTTGAAAGCGCGCGCGGTCTTAAAAATGGCCATGGTGAGATTTTGAAAGGCTGGAAGTCAAATAGCGAAGGGCTTGCATTTGATCCACGTGGGCGGCTGCATGTGTCCTTTGAAGGGGATCACAAAATTTTGCAATATCAGGCCTTGGACGGGCGCGCGACGCGGCTCCCTGATGTGCCAAATTATGCCTCTCTTCAGAATAACTCATCGCTTGAAAGTTTGGCGATCGACGGTCGGGGCCGCATATACACATTGCCGGAACGGTCGGGAAAGTTAGATCGGCCATTTCCACTGTATCGTTTTGAAAAGGGTCAATGGACAACCTTTTCGACAATCCCACGCCGCGATAAGTTTTTGCCTGTGGCTGCGGATTTTGGACCTGATGGAAAATTTTATCTCTTAGAGCGCCAACATTTTGCACCATTGCGGTTTCAATCGCGGATACGACGCTTTGCGGTATCGGAAGCGGGGCTTACACATGAAGAGGTGGTTCTTGTGACGCGTGTTGGGCAATTTGGCAATCTTGAAGGGTTGTCAGTTTGGCGTGATCAGGCGGGAAAGACACGTGCAAGTACCGTGTCCGATGATAACTTTTTATTTCTTCTAAGTTCAACTTTGGTGGAATTCACACTCAGTGAGTGAGGATCAAAAATATTGACGGCGCGAAAATCTAGGCGTAAAGAGCGCCGTCGCCATGTGGCGGCCGAGTCTCCGCAACCTTGATAAAACGGACTATATTTATGACTAGATCTCTCTTTTTTGGCATCTTTGCCATGGCAATTGTTGTTGTCACCTCAAACATCCTCGTGCAGCACCTTTTTGGAAACTGGCTGACATGGGGGGCCTTTACCTATCCTTTTGCATTCTTGATCACGGACGTGATGAACCGCGTCTTTGGCCCAAAAGAAGCCCGCCGCGTTGTGTTCGCCGGTTTCATCGTTGGTGTTTTATGCTCCTTTATCGGAACACAAATTATGGGCGAATACGGGCCTTTGGTGACATTGCGCGTGGCCTTTGGGTCTGGTGTGGCATTTTTAACGGCGCAACTCCTTGATGTGGCGATTTTTGATCGCTTGCGTAATCGTGCATGGTGGCAGGCCCCTGTTGCCTCCACCGTCTTTGGGTCGTCTATCGATACGATGCTGTTCTTCTTCCTTGCGTTCTCCGCGCAGTTCACATTTTTTGGCGCGGCTGAGAATGAAGCCGTGGTTTGGGCGGCAGAGGCTGTGCCGCTTTTGGGAATCGGTCCTATTGCTCCTCTTTGGGTGTCGCTTGCGGTTGCAGATTGGGCTGTGAAGCTGGTGATTGCGCTTGTTGCGCTGGTACCGTTTCGGGCGATTGTTTTGCGGTTAACCGCTAAAATATAAGGGAAGTTCCTGTTCCCATGGCGGAGTGTGACATTGTTGCATCACGTCCATGGGAATTGATAGGCCTGAGGTCGTCATGCTTGCAAAGTGGCCTCCGACAGTAGAAATGAAAGCATACTCAATTCGGATCCCCCGATTTGGAGTGCACCTAATAAACACAAAGGGTAAAGAAATGAAAAAGATTCTTCTCGCAACAGCAGCAGTAATGTCTACTGCTTCTCTCGCATCTGCAGAGCTCGCACTTTCTGGTTACGGCCGTTTCGGTTGGACAGACGATGGCACAAACGGTCCAAACGGTGGTCGTTTCGAAACACGTATGCGCATCAACATGGCGGCATCTGTTGAAACAGATTCTGGCCTTACACTTTCAGCTTTCGAACGTTTTCAAGCTGATGATGGCGGCATCTTGACTGGTTCTGGCGCACGTTTCGGCGTAGCAGTTGGTGGTCTTTCTGTTCAAATCGGTAACATCTCCGGTGCGATCGAATCCATGCCAATCCATTACATTGCTGATCTTGGCCTTACTGGCGCAGGTAGCTCAACAGCAGTACGTGGCAATGTTGACACATATTCTTCTGGCGGTGCTGGCGTAAACGGCGTTCGCGTTGCATATAACATTGCTGGCTTTAACATTGTTGGTTCTTACTCTGACGATAAATCTAACGATGCGAATAGACTCGTTTCTGGTCGCACAGCAGTATCTGCAAGCTACCAAATGGGCGACTGGCGTCTTTCTGCTGGTAACCAAAAAGCTAAAGGCAACAACGTTGCTGTAGTTGGTGTTGACGGCACAATCGGTGACTTCGGTGTTGCTTTGACGCACTCACAGTCTTCTGGTGCTAAGAAAACTCTCGTTTCTGGTAACTACACAATGGGCGCATCAACTTTCCGTGCTTATGTTGGTAAAGACGAAGGTCTTGGCGCAAAAGACACAGTATACGGCGTCGGCATGGACTATGATCTCGGCGGTGCATCTGCACATGTTGGTATCACAAAAACTGGCGCAGCGAAAACTGCTTGGGAAGCTGGTCTTTTGTTCAACTTCTAAGTTGATTTAAAGATTACTTTTAGGGAAAGAGCAGGCTTAGGCCTGCTCTTTTCTTTTGTGCATAGACATGTTTTTAATGCTGAAAACAGAAAGGCATGACATGTCCCTCACAGATATTCAGACACGCATTAAAAAAGAATGTACCCGCATGGGTCGCCCTGCGGATGAGGTGGCTT
Source organism: Halocynthiibacter sp. (assembly GCA_049609065.1). GTDB lineage: Bacteria > Pseudomonadota > Alphaproteobacteria > Rhodobacterales > Rhodobacteraceae > JBMYYE01. The sequence goes on along the minus strand of JBMYYE010000012.1, from coordinate 28,965 downwards.
TGATTGCCGTTTCAAAGATGCAGCCAAATGCCCGTGTCGAAGATGCCCTAAAAGAAGGGCACCGCATTTTTGGCGAAAACCGAGTGCAAGAGGCCGCTGATAAATGGCCGATGTTCAAAGAGAGCTATGAAGGTGTTGAGCTTCATCTTCTTGGGCCGTTGCAATCAAACAAAGCCCGCCAAGCCATTGAGCTTTTCGATGTTATTCACTCGGTGGATCGTTTGAAAATCGCCAAAACCCTTGCGCGACTTCAGAACGAAACAGGGCGTAGGCCGCGTGTATTTCTTCAAATTAATACAGGGAAAGAGCCACAAAAAGCGGGTGTCATGCCTGAGGATGCGGATGTGTTTGTGGCGGAGTGTCAGGCACTCGGTCTGAATGTCATTGGCTTGATGTGCATCCCGCCCGCTGATGAGGAACCAAGCTTGCATTTTGCGCTCCTGGCGAAAATAGCAGCCCGCAATGGGCTTGCCGAACTTTCCATGGGGATGAGTGGCGATTTTGAACGCGCGGTTGCTCTCGGGGCGACATATGTGCGTGTTGGCTCTGCCATATTTGGCGCGCGTGATTACAAATAAGAACGAATAATCAAGGGGTTGTCAGGACGTAATCTCTGGGTGATCCATATGAGGTCGCTGGCTGAAAACGCGATACAACCTTCGGTCGGGTGCCGTGGTTTTCGCCAAATATGAAGGAAAATAGCCGACCCTTTTCCTGGGGTGGCGTTGGGCCAGTTCCAGTTCGTATTGAGCACAATATCATAAAGCGGATCGGAACGCCGCATATGCTCATGGCTGCCGGAATAAGGGGCTTTGACCAGCGAATTATAAGATGCGTAGGTCACATCATCTGACCATAGATCATTGATGCCAATGGGTTTTGCCCATGAACATGGCGGTGGTTGGCGATCGGGTCGATAATAGACTTCGGTGATTTTATGGATGCCAATCGGGGTGCCGCCGTCCCCTTCTTTTTTGGTGCTTACAATACCGCCACGGCCAATCGAACAAGGGATGCATCGCCCGTGAAATCGTATGCCTTGCGGGGTTAGAACCAAGGCCTGCGGCGTCATAAAAAATGGCCCGACTTTGCGGCTTTGGTCGCGAGGTAGGCTTCGTTATGCACGCTTTTCCCAACCTGAAGCGGAATGCGTTCCACGACTTTAATACCGCAGCTTTCCATACGCGCCACTTTGTTTGGGTTGTTTGTCAGGAGCTTAATTTGCTGTACGCCGAGTTCCTTAAGAAGGGACGCACCGATTGCAAAATTGCGCTCATCATCTTCAAAGCCAAGACGATGGTTCGCCTCAACCGTGTCAAATCCTTGATCTTGTAACGAATATGCACGCATTTTATTGGCAAGCCCAATCCCGCGGCCTTCTTGGTTGAGGTAAAGGAGAATACCTTCTCCTTCTGCGCCCATTTGCCCAAGAGCCGCATTGAGCTGTGGACCGCAATCACATTTTAAGGACCCAAGCACGTCCCCCGTGAAACAGGCCGAATGGAGCCGCACGAGGATCGGCTTCGTTCGGTCCGCTTTGCCAATTTCAATGGCGTAATGTTCTTGCATCCCGTCATCTGGGCGAAACACATGCACGCGGCCGGCTTCTGATGCGCGCATAGGAAGGCGCGCGTGAATAACATCGGTAAAGTCACTTGGACGGTCGGTCATCGCCTCGAGGTTTAGACATGTCATTAAATTTTCTTGCGCAAATTTGGTTGGCGCGGGGATTGGCATGGCAACAATCGCGGGCAAAAGCCGCGCAGATTTGACAAGAGCAATTCCCATACGGTCAAAATCGGCACGCCCTTCACGGATTGGTATAAGTGGCCCTTTCATCGGATGACTGAGGTCCTCTGCAGGGTCGGCAATGGCGTGAAGCCAAGAGAGATCGGCATCTTGCCTAAGGGCAACGCGTAAAATATCGCCGTCATACGCGGCGGTTTTAAGTGTCTGCGCGCGTCTATGAGTGATGGTGAGGTGGGGTGCCTCTAACACTGCAAGTCGATCAGGAGGTAAGGTTTCAACAGCAAAGATGAGCACACCTTCATCCCCATCCGCGATGACAATGCCCATGCCCATACGCAAATCAGCGCGCGCGCGTGCGGCGAGGTCTTTTGAAGTTGGGAGTAAGCTCATGTGTCATCCAATTGAATATTTGAAACATTATGTAGCCATTTTTTTCAGGGATTGAAACATTTCAGGAAAAATAAACACGTCGTTGTGAGGAATGGGGCTGTTGGGTTGAAGTTTTGCTGAGAACCCGCATCTTGGGTGTAAGAAAAGGATAATGAACATGGCGATAGCAAAAAAACTTCTTTTAGTTGATGACGAAGCGGACCTCCGTGAGGCGCTCGCAGAGCAGTTGATGATGGGCGAAGAGTTCACAGTAGATCAGGCCGGCAACGGGGCAGAGGCCCTTAAAATTGTGGCGGGCAATCAATATGATCTTGTTGTGCTTGATGTGGGCCTGCCTGATATTGATGGGCGTGAGCTTTGTAAAATGATGCGAAAGAATGATGTGCGCTGTCCGATTTTAATGCTGACGGGGCATGACACGGATGCTGACACGATTTTGGGGCTTGATGCGGGGGCCAATGATTATGTCACCAAGCCATTTCGCTTCCCTGTGCTTTTGGCACGTCTTCGGGCGCAGTTGCGTCAGCATGAACAATCCGAAGATGCCGTTTTTCAAATTGGCCCATATGTGTTTCAGCCGTCGCGAAAGATCCTTGAAACCGAAGATGGCCAGAAAATTCGCTTGACGGAAAAGGAAACCAGTATCCTTAAGTTTCTCTACCGTTCCCAAGATAAAGTGGTGGCGCGTGATGTGCTTTTGCATGAAGTCTGGGGGTATAACGCCGCCGTTACGACCCACACGCTTGAGACGCATATCTATCGTTTGCGCCAGAAGATTGAGCTCAACCCATCACAGTCGCGGTTGCTTGTCACGGAAAGTGGTGGCTATCGGCTATTAAGCTAAATTCACGTTTAAATTTTATATCAAAGACGGCTCGGCCTTGTGTCAGGCCGTCTTTTATGCGCTTTTGACCGAAAGAGGAGAGTGGATATGAGTTTTACCTTAGCAACATGGAATATTAATTCGGTGCGCCTGCGCGAAAACCTTGTGCTGGATTTGTTGCGGGATGAGGCGCCGGATGTGCTCTGTCTTCAAGAATGCAAAAGCCCGGTTGATAAAATTCCGCGTGAAAACTTTGATGCCCTTGGCTATACGCACATGGTTGCGAATGGGCAAAAAGGCTATAATGGCGTGGCGATTTTGTCGAAATTACCGCTTCAGGAAATGCCATCCCATGATTTTGCATCTTTGGGCCATGCGCGCCATTGTGCGGCAAAGCTTGAAAATGGGGTGACGATTCACAACCATTATGTGCCCGCAGGTGGTGATGTGCCTGACCGCGAGGTGAATGAAAAATTCGGTCAAAAGCTCGATTATCTCACTGACATGAAAGCAGATTTTGAGGCGAATGCGCCTCAAAAATCTATCCTTGTTGGCGACCTCAATATTGCGCCACTTGAGGATGATGTGTGGTCGCACAAGCAGCTTTTAAAAGTTGTGTCCCACACCCCGATTGAGGTGGACCATTTCAATGCGGTTATGGCAGCAGGCGATTGGATGGATGTGACACGCCAAGATATTCCTGATGGCAAACTTTATAGCTGGTGGTCCTACCGTGCGCGGGATTGGGATGCGGCCGATAAAGGTCGTCGGCTTGACCATGTTTGGGCAACATCGGACATTGCAAATGCGGCCTCTGGTTCGCGGATTTTGCGCCATGTACGAGGCTGGGAAAAGCCGTCGGATCATGCCCCGATATTTGCGACTTTTGATCTCTGATCTTGAAACTCGTGGGGGCTTGGTCCATTTAGAACCCAAGTGAATTGAACCGAATTGGATTGAACCATGCTTGAGCTGGGAACAGGGACTACGGGTCCTGCTACGGATGTAATTGTTGATGTGACGGAAGCAAACTTCATGCAAGAAGTGGTCGAAGCGTCACAAGAAACGCCCGTGATTGTCGATTTCTGGGCGCCTTGGTGCGGTCCTTGTAAAACCCTTGGTCCGATGCTCGAAGCGGCGGTAGAAGCCCAAGACGGTAAGGTCAAAATGGCCAAGATTAACGTTGATGAAAATCAGATGCTCGCAGGGCAAATGCAAGTGCAATCCATTCCTGCCGTTTATACCTTCTTTGAAGGCAAACCCGTGGATGGCTTCCAAGGTGCGCTTCCTGAAAGTCAGATCAAAGAATTCGTCGCCAAGGCTGCGGAGCTTGCGGGGGATGGTGGCTTGGATGAGGCCGTTGAAATGGCGGAAACCATGCTAGAAGATGGTGAGCTTGAAGCGGCTCTTGAAACCTTTATGGCGATTTTGGGCGAAGATAGTACCAATGCAGCGGCTTACGCAGGGCTTGTGAAATGCTATCTTGCTAAACCTGATATTGATGGGGCAGAGGCCGCGATCAACGGTGCGCCAGCTGAAATTGCCGACGCGCCCGAACTTGAAACTGTGCGCGCTCAGGTGGAACTCGCAAAGCAGGCCGAAAAGTCGGGCCCATTGGCGGAGTTGCAAGCCGCAGTTGACGCCAATCCAGATGATCACCAAGCGCGCTTTGATTTAGCTACGGCGATGCATTCCGCAGGCGATACCGAAGGCGCAGTTGATATGCTGTTGGCGCTTTTCAAGCGTGACCGTGAATGGGACAATGGCGCCGCCAAAGCGCAGCTTTTTACCATTTTTGATGCGCTCAAAGCGGAGGATCCGATCGCGTTGAATGGACGTCGAAAATTGTCCTCCATGATTTTTTTATAGGTGTACTATGGCTGAAATACATGCAGATCCAAAAATGCTCGAGGCGCTTATTTGCCCTGTCAAACAGACGCCTCTTGACTATGACGCGGAAAACCAAGAGCTGATTTCAAAATCGGCAAAGCTTGCTTTTCCGATCCGCAACGGCATTCCAATTATGCTCGTGGATGAGGCGCGCAAACTTTAGCGCTTAAATTTGGCGCCCTTGCAAAAGCTTGGGCATCTCACCCTCAAGCCCTGCGGCCTGACGGATGAGCGATCTACGTAATTTGGGCATGGCGTTGACAAGGCCAAGCCCCATCTCACGCACGGCCCGAAGCGCCCCATTGTCATTTGAGAATAGCGTATTCACACCTTCGGTCGCGGCAACCAGCGTCGTGGTGTCAAACCGTCGCCACGTTTGGTAGCGTTCAAGGATATTGATCGCGCCAATATCTTCGCCGCGGCGTTTCGCATTGGTGAGGATTTCCGCCAAAGCCGCCACATCTTTGAGCCCAAGGTTCAATCCTTGACCTGCGATATAATGCACCCCGTGGGCCGCATCCCCGACCAAAGCCACGCGTTCGGTCACAAACCGATCCGCAAGCGTGAGGTTCAAAGGATAAGCAAAGCGATCACCCGCCAATTTGATATCCCCCATGAAGGATCCAAATCGGGGTTTGAGTTCTTTGAGATAGTCTTCGTCTGAAAGCGCAACGATACGTTTGGCGGCTTCGGTGGTTTCGGTCCAAACGATGGACACAAAATTCCCAGGAAGCGGTAAAATGGCCAAAGGGCCTGGCGGCATGAAAAACTGATGGGCGGTGCCATTATGGGGATGTTCGGTTTCAATGGCGCAAACCAATCCCGTCTGTCCATAATCATGGCCAGACCGCGTGATGCCTGCGCGTGCGGCCGTGCCGCTTTGACGTCCGTCGCATCCGATGATGAGCTTGGAGTGCACAACATCCCCTTGGCCCAAGGTGACCGTTGCGCTGAAGGCGTCCGTGTCTTGTGCAATTGCTTTGGCACCGCGAATGATTGTGATCTTTGGGTGGGTTTTTAGGCGCTCTTGAAACGCGCCATAGAGAAATCGATCCTCTAGCATGTAACCCATGGGGCCTTCTTCAATTTCAGCGTGATCAAAATGTAGAAAATGCGGGGACGCGCCTTTGCCAGCTTCGCCATCAGACACCTTAATTTCTAGGATCGGCTGGGCGTTTTGCGCCACCTTTGGCCAGATATCAATCGCCTTGAGCAACCTTTGAGACGCGAGTGAAAGCGCATAGCCGCGCCCGTCAAATCCTTCAGTGCTGCGTGCCTCATCTGGGGCGGCGTCAATGATGGTGACCATATGCCCTGTATCTGCGAGGGCCAAAGCCAAAGCAGGGCCGTTTAGGCCGCCGCCAACGATGGTAATATCTGATCTATGTTCCATGGCCATACCCTATGCCTGAACGGTGGGGATTGTCCACGGGCATCAAAGCCGCTAGCGTCAAATCACACGAAAAATGGAGATGATGATGACGCAAGGCTGGCTCACGATGACGATGGCTGATTTGGGGCGCGGAATTGAGGCGGGGGATATTTGTCCTGTGGCGCTGACCGACACGTATCTTGCGGCGATCAACGCCCATCCTTTGCGTGACAAAATCTATAGCCAAGTCACAGAAACCCGCGCCAAATCAGAAGCAGCCGCCGCCAAGCGCCGCGCGGATGCGCGCACACGGTTGAGCGTGCTGGATGGGGTGCCGATTTCTTGGAAAGATCTCTTTGATACGGCGGATATTCCGACAGAAGCAGGCTCTGCTCTCTTGGCGGGGCGGGTGCCGCAAGATGATGCGGAAGTGGTCGCGAACGCCACCGCAATGGGGCTTGTGTGCTTGGGAAAAACCCACATGTCCGAGCTCGCGTTTTCTGGGTTAGGCTACAATCCGATCACCGAAACACCGCCTTGTGTAAATGATGAAACTGCGGTTGCAGGTGGGTCGTCTTCTGGTGCGGCAACCTCGGTTGCGTTTCATTTGGCGGCCTGTGGGATTGGATCGGATACGGGCGGATCGGTGCGTATTCCGGCGGCTTGGAATGATCTTGTTGGGTTGAAAACCACAGCCGCGCGCGTGTCGCTTGAGGGTGTTGTGCCCTTGTGTGAGAGTTTCGATACCGTTGGCCCGCTTTGTCGGAGCGTTGAAGATGCGACACTGATGCTGGCCGCGCTCGAAGGTGAAAAGCCAGCGGATCTTCGGGGTGTGCAGCTATCGGGTTGCCGGTTTGCAATCCTTAAAAGCGTGGCGTTTGATGATATTCGCGAGGCACCTCTTGCGGGGTTTGAACTTTGCGTTTCAAAACTGCGCGCGGCGGGCGTTGAAGTCGAAGAAATTGAAATACCCGAATTGCAAGAGGCGATGGATCTCTCTGGGATTTTGTTCACAACCGAAGCCTACGCCCAGTGGCGCGACGTGATCGAAGCCACCCCTGACAAAATGTTCCCCGAAATTTTGGACCGCTTTCGTGCTGGCAGTCAGCATAAAGGCGTGGATTACATTGCCGCGTGGGATAAGTTGATGGTCGTGCGCGATATTTATGCGCAAAAGGTTGCAGGTTTTGACGGGGTCCTCATTCCAAGTTCTCCGATTTTATCCCCAAATTTGGATCGTCTTGCGACGGATCACGGGTATTATGTGTCGGAAAACCTCTTGGCGCTGCGCAACACACGGATTGGGAATTTGATGGGCTTGCCCGCGGTGACGATCCCAACCGGGGTGCCGTCATGTGGGATGATGGTGATGGGGCAGCCTTTTGGTGAGGAACACCTGTTGCGGGTGTGTCATGGGGTTGAAGGCGCGTTGACCTAAAAAACACAGGTTTTTAGAACCCATATCTTTTTATGCAATAGCCTAGACCCAGAGGGTTTTTCGCGCTATCTTAGTCAAAACGGGGCGTTAATGATCCCGAAATATTGAGGCTAAAAATGGTGTTTCCTGAGCGGTTTTCGAACCTGCCCGAATACGCATTTCCGCGGTTGCGCACACTTCTCGACACCCATGAAGCGGGTGGCGACCCCATTGCGATGACCATTGGCGAACCTCAACATGAGTTTCCATCATGGGTGTCCGATATCATCGTGGAGCACGCCCATGAATTTAAAAAATACCCAGCAAATGACGGCACGCCCGAGTTGCGCCAGTCGATTTCTGATTGGATCAAGCGGCGTTACGGCGTAGCAGTCGATCCCGCGACGCAAGTTATGGCGCTCAATGGCACGCGTGAAGGGCTTTATAATGCGGCAATGGCGCTTTGCCCTGAAACGAAAAACGGGGCGCGGCCTGTTATTTTGACGCCAAATCCGTTTTACCAAGTTTACGCCGTTGCGGGTCTTTCTGTTGGGGCGGATGTGGAATTTGTGCCCGCGACCGAAGAGAGCAATCACCTGCCGGATTTTGCGGCCGTATCTGACGACATTTTGAAGCGGACGGCCATTGTTTATGTCTGTTCGCCTGCCAACCCCCAAGGCGCGGTTGCGGATCGTGCCTATTGGACGGCGTTGTTTGAATTGGCAAAAATGTATGATTTTCGGATTTTTGCCGATGAATGCTACAGTGAAATTTACCGCGATACACCGCCCGTTGGGGCGCTAGAGGTCGCGCAGGAAGTTGGGTTTCCAATCGAAAACCTGTGCATTTTCCACTCCCTATCAAAGCGCTCGAACCTTCCAGGACTGCGGTCAGGCTTTGTAGCCGGCGGGCCAAATAGCATTGGTGAGATTAAGCAGCTTCGCAATTATGCGGGCGCGCCTCTTCCTATGCCGTTGCAACGCGTGGCGGAAAAGGTGTGGGCGGATGAGGCGCATGTCGTAGAAAATCGTCAGCTTTATTGCGAAAAATACGCGATCGCGGATGAGATTTTCAAGAATATTGAAGGGTACCAAAGCCCAGAGGCGGGTTTTTTCCTATGGCTTCCTGTGGAAGATGGGGAAGAGGCTGCATTGAAGCTTTGGACTGAAACTGGCGTGCGGGTGTTGCCGGGCGCATATTTAAGCCGTGACGTAAACGGCACAAATCCGGGCCGACGCTATATTCGCGTCGCATTGGTGGCCCCAAAAAAAGAAACACAGCGCGGGTTAAAACGCATCCGTGACTGTTTATTCGGGTAGGACAAAACATGGCATCTTATCAAGCAAGACAACGTGATCCCCTTTTGGATACTGGCCTTCAGGCTGTGATTGAACGTCGCGGTCGTGAACTGATCGGCATTCTTTTTGTGGTTCTTGGTGGGGCATTGGCCTTGATGTTGGCAAGTTATAGCGCAACAGATCCAAGCTGGCTTATGGCCACGGATGCACCTGTGCAAAACTGGCTTGGTATGATGGGGGCTTCTATTGCGTCACCGCTTCATATTGTGATTGGTAAAGCGTCATGGGTCTTGGCGGTTGGGTTTATCGCATGGGGCGCACGATTTGCGTTTCACGCGGGCGGCGAACGGTTGTTGGCGCGTGCTTTGTTTATTCCAGTTTCTGTGGCTGTTGTAGCGGCCTATGTGTCGACATTGGTGCCGTTCGCGGGCTGGGGGCATGATTTTGGTCTTGGCGGTTTGCTTGGGGATACAATTTTAGGTGCGCTTTTGGGATTGGCGCCCGTTGGTGCAGGCCTTGGGTTAAAAGTATTGTCGGCGCTTTTTGGCGTGGCAAGCGTTGTGTTCGTCTTGGCGGCCTATGGGGTGACCCGTCATGAAGCATGGCGGTTCGTTCGTTTCCTTATGGTTGGTTTTATCCTCCTTTATTCCATGTTGATGACGATGCTTGGGAAGTCTGCCAAAGGGGCGGCACTCGCGGCGCGTGCACATCAAGAAAAACGGCGCGCACACCAAGAACACGCCCGTGCAGAGCAGGCCTATCAGGCCCAGCTTTCAGAAGATCAGATGCTGTCTACGCCTCAGGTTTCCGCGGGTGACGGTATGTTTGAGGGTGCTGATCAGACATCACAAACATCTATTTTCCGTGCAGAGCCTACGCTCTCAATGGGGGGGGCTGGGCAAACGGCACCTGTAGCCGAAATCGCAGAAGTGGCCCCAATCGCAGAGGCGCCTGTTGCTCAGGCGAAGCCCGGTTTCCTCGCGGGCTTGATGAAGCGCGCGCAAAATATCACACCAGAATTGGTGGAAAATGAAGCGGTGGCAAATCTGCCAGCCGATGCCACAAGCGAAGACCGCGTCAAAGCAAAAATCGCAGATGTTATTCGAAGCCGCGTTCACCAAGGCAAAGTTGTTGAAGCTGCGGATCTTAATCCTGAGCCATCGCTTGTGCGGGCGGAACCGTCATTGACCCATGGCAAAGGACCACAGCCTTTGATTGTGGATACGGATCCTTTGGTGGAAAGCATTGATGACTTTAATGCTTCCTATGATGACACACAGGTGCACCCTGTGGATATGGGGGCGATCCCGCCGTTTGTACCCGCACCGCCACGTCCAGTTGTGCAACATCCAGCGGTTGACCCGATAAAACCGTCGCGGCAAGCCAAGGCAGAGGCACAGCCGAAACTGCAATTTGAAGCCCCGTCTTCGGTGAAATATGAAACGCCGCCTCTTGGTCTCCTTGCGAGCCCTGAAAGCGTCGAGCGCCATATGCTTTCTGATGATGCGCTCGAAGAAAATGCGCGGATGCTTGAAAATGTGCTCGATGATTATGGGGTGAAGGGCGAAATTGTATCGGTGCGCCCTGGTCCTGTGGTGACGATGTATGAACTTGAACCCGCAGCAGGTCTAAAAGCCAGCCGTGTGATTGGGCTCGCGGATGATATCGCGCGCTCGATGTCTGCGTTGTCTGCGCGTGTGTCAACGGTGCCTGGCCGGTCAGTTATCGGGATCGAATTGCCCAATGAGAAACGTGAAAAAGTTGTGTTGCGTGAAATTCTGTCATCGCGTGATTTTGGCGACAGTTCCATGCGTTTGCCGCTTGCGCTTGGCAAAGATATCGGTGGTGAACCCATCGTGGCGAACTTGGCGAAGATGCCGCATCTGTTGATTGCGGGGACGACGGGTTCTGGTAAATCCGTGGCGATCAATACAATGATCTTGAGCCTTCTTTACCGTCTGTCACCAGAAGAATGCCGCTTGATTATGGTTGATCCAAAGATGCTTGAATTATCCGTTTATGACGGTATTCCGCATCTTTTGAGCCCCGTTGTCACCGACCCAAAGAAAGCGGTTGTGGCGCTTAAGTGGGTTGTGGGTGAGATGGAAGAACGCTACCGCAAAATGTCTAAAATGGGCGTTCGTAACATCGAAGGTTATAACAGCCGCGTCGAAGATACGCTCGCCAAAGGTGAGATGTTCTCACGCACCATTCAAACGGGTTTTGACGATGAAACGGGCGAACCTGTTTTTGAAACCGAAGAAACAATGCCTGAGCGTTTGCCTTATATCGTGGTTGTCGTCGATGAGATGGCGGATTTGATGATGGTTGCGGGTAAAGAAATTGAAGCCTGCATTCAGCGCTTGGCGCAGATGGCGCGGGCCTCAGGTATTCACCTTATTATGGCAACACAGCGTCCATCCGTTGATGTGATCACAGGGACGATTAAGGCGAACTTCCCAACGCGGATTTCTTTCCAAGTGACATCAAAAATCGATAGCCGTACGATCCTTGGTGAAATGGGGGCAGAGCAGCTCCTTGGTATGGGGGATATGCTTTATATGGCGGGTGGCGGTAAAGTCACGCGTATCCATGGTCCGTTTTGCTCCGATGAAGAAGTCGAAGAAATCGTCAATCATCTTAAATCATTTGGTCCACCTGAATATGTGGGCGGGGTTGTGGATGGCCCTGATGGCGACAAAGAAGGGGACATTGATTTGGTTCTGGGCCTTGGTGGCAACACCACAGGTGAAGATGCGCTCTATGATCAAGCGGTTGCAATCGTGGCGAAGGATCGGAAATGTTCCACCTCCTATATCCAACGTAAGCTGGCGATTGGGTATAATAAGGCCGCGCGCCTTGTGGAGCAGATGGAAGATGAAGGCCTCGTCAGTGCGGCAAATCATGTTGGAAAACGTGAAATATTGCTTCCTGAGCATTAAAGAAGCGGGTTTTTGCCCGCCTCTTTGGCGGGCGACTGGTATTTCCTAAAAAATGTCATATGTAAGATTTATGATTAAAAACATTCTTTCTTCCGCACTCGGTGCCACGCTTTTTATGGGGGGCGCTGCGTTTGCAGATAAGCTTTCCATCGCAGAAATTGAGACCTATTTAAAAGGGCTCGATACTGCGGAGGCCTCATTCGTTCAGATCAATTCAGACAGCAGCCGGTCGCATGGTGTGCTCTATCTTGATCGTCCCGGGAAGGCGCGGTTTGAATATGCACCGCCCGCGAAAGCGAAGGTTGTCGTATCGCAAAAAACGGTTGTTGTTTTCGACGGCCGCTCCAATCAGGCGCCTGAGCAATATCCGCTCAGTAAAACACCTCTAAACTTGGTGTTGTCAAAGCGTGTGAAACTGTCGGGTTCCAAACAAATCATTGGCCATACCTATAAGGATGGAACGACGCGGTTGACGCTTATGGATCCGAAATCACCGAAATCTGGACGGGTTGAGCTGCGCTTTGCAGATGCACCAGCGGCGCTTACGTCATGGGTGATTACGGACCAATATGGGGAGCGCACAGCGGTGGAGCTGTCAAAAATGAAAACAGGCATGAAGTTGCCCTCACGCCTGTTCGATTTGAATGCAATCTTGCCAAAGCGCAGCTTGCGTTAGAGTTTACCGCAGCTCATAAGTTGGCTTCGATACATGTCTGAGCGCGCGGCAACTTTATTTGCAACCGCAATCAGCCAGCTTTTGCCTTTATAGGTCCCGCGGAGATATCCCGTTTGCCCATCATGATAGGCGAGGTAATGTTCGCGCGCGTTGTATTTTGAAATGCCAATACGGTCTTCGGACTTGTCCATGTACCACCCGATGAAATCTGTGGCATCTGAAATGCGATCGCGTTTCGCGCCAGACCGGCCTGCGGATCGGCGGTATTCTTTCCATGTTCCATCGAGCGCTTGTGCATACCCATAGGCAGATGATTGGCGACCAACGGGGATGACACCCAAAGCAAACCTGTTTGGTGTACGTGCTTTTGCTTTGAATTTTGACTCTTGATGGATGATGGCCATTTGAACATTAACGGGCACCCCCCATTTACGTTCTGTTTTTTTCATGGCGGATAGATATGCAGGCTTTTGGCGCACCAAAGAACATGCATTATCAAGATTACGGGGGGCTTTGTCGCTCGAACTTCCACAGGCCGCAACCAACACGGTTAGGGCACATATTCGCAAAATAGGTTTCATGACTGCTCTCGTTTTTCTTTGATTATATCTGAAGCAAAATGTGAAGCGATAGAAATGTGCTCTTTGCCCACAAAATTTTGATCGCAAAGATGGATTCTTTGCAAGCAAGTCACAGATTGTTTTGGTGCTTTAGGTGGACATTCGCCAGATTGTTCCGCTAGATGGGTGAGGCATTGGAGAACCTATGGAAACGACGCGCGCCAAATATCATTTAGGGCAGGTGGTTCGGCACCGAAAACACCCGTTTCGGGGTGTCATTTTTGATGTGGATTCAAAATTTTCCAACACGGAAGAATGGTATGAAGCCATTCCTGAAGACATGCGTCCCGCCAAAGGACAGCCTTTCTATCACCTCTTGGCAGAAAATGGGGATGAGCACTACGTCGCCTATGTGTCGGAGCAAAATTTGGTTGCCGATTACTCGAACCAACCTTTGCACCATCCCGATTTAAGCGACATGTTTGGCGACTTCGAAGACGGGTCATACCCGCTCGATTTTCAATTGAACTAAGCTGCGATATTAGAGCTCGGCATGAGTGTCACATGCGATAGATTGAGCGTGGTATGCCCTTCAATCGCGGCAATGGTTTCGCCATCAACCATCAAATTCATGACGTCATTATGCTGGCTATGGGGCTCAAAGCTCACAATGGGTACCTCGCCTTCGCTGTCATCATAAATCACCATGAGCGTGTCCTCACCAGGTGTGAAGTCGGTAATGCGGCTGGTGCCTTGGACATTAGATGTCACGTGCACGCCAAACGTATCGGCCCCATCCCCGCCAGAGGCAACGTCGAATGCGCCAATAAGCATCGTGTCATCCCCATCGCCGCCATTGAGGAAATCACGTCCTTCATAAGGGTCCTCTTCATTTTGTTCGTCGCGGACAATGCCGTTGAGATAGTCATCGCCGTCGCCCCCCATGAGGGTGTCTTCGCCAGCGCCGCCATCAAGCCTATCATTTCCGGATCCACCTTGGAGACTGTCATTTCCATCCCCGCCCATGAGGTGATCATCCCCTGCTTGTCCGTGTAGGCTGTCATCTCCTTCATTCCCATGGAGGGTATCATTTCCTTCACTTCCATAAAGAAAATCACGGCCGCCCCCGCCCGATAAACTGTCCTCACCTGCATTCCCAATGAGAGTATCATCGCCGCTCCCCCCAAGGAGCCGGTCGTTCCCATCGCCCCCAAGAAGCGTATCGTCGCCTTCATTGCCTATGAGCTTGTCATTGCCGTCGTAGCCGTTGATGTGGTCATCACCCAAATGACCAGAGATCCTATTGGTGTCGCTGTCACCTGATAAAATATCGTCGCCATCGGTTCCGTGTTCATCGGTTTGATATGTTTCAAGTGTATCGGCGTCATCGTCATCCAAGCCGATGTCGTCTTCGGTTTCAAATTCCAATTGCCCGCTTACCATGCCGGCAAAAAGAAGACTTAATATGCTGAGCATTCCAAGCATGTTGCACCCCAATATAACCAATAATATGGACACAAATGTGCCAAGCCCCCGCTCATCCTATAAAGCGTGAGTACAATCGGTGAAGGTGGATAATGCTTAAAATTCGCGCTGTTTGATCTGAGTGGCGATCTCGGCTGCCCATTCTCCAATGATTGGAAGGAAGTCGATATTGGATAAGAAATAGACAAGGATGGACGCCAAAAGAGAGGCCCCCAGAACGGTGCCTAGGCCAAAGGCGAGACCGCGAAAAAACTGAAAAAGCAAAAGCTTAGCAGGTCTGTTGTGTAAATTTACAAAACGGTGTGCATTAAGAGTTCGCAGCTCCGAGCGGACGGATTTCAGCTCATCGATCAGCGGGTTATTTTCAGGATTGGTCATCGTGATATTCCGTTTTCCAAGAAATAGGCGTAATTTTATAAGAAATATAGAGAGGGTGTTTTGGATGCCCTTCTTTGCTCAGACCTAAATGATAGAGCGGGGTTTTTGCGGCTCTTAAGGTGGCTTCGACCTGTGGGCCTCGATCTAAATGGGCCCCATGGGTGCCCCATGCGCATACCGTTTGGTCGGCCCAGTCGCAGGCTTTTAAAATCTCGACATCATTTTCTGGACCGATTGGGTCTGTAGCTTTGCGCATTTTTCGGGGATCTGTGTCCCGCCATGCAAAAATATTTGTCACACAAACCCCGCCAAATCCAAGAGTGCGCGCGCGCCGTTCGCAGCGTTCAACCGTCGGGTCATTTTGGATTTCCGTTGCGGTTGAGGGGTTGAGCATTAAGAAATGGACACGCGGCTGGCCATCATTCCAAATACGCGTCAGGGCATATCGGTATTTTTCACAATCGGAATAAAAGGCGGTCGAGTGTGCATCGTCTTTGAGATGTGTTTTGGTAATCAAGATTTTGTCCGCTTCAATGTTTCACCGGCAACAAAACGGGGCGGGAATTCTTGGCGCTTTGGGGATGTGCTTTGGCCGGTATGTTCATTTACGATTATTTTCGCGGCGGTTTTTCCCGTTTCATGGCGGGATGCATCCGTTGTGGCTAAATCAAGAGATAACCCTTCGAGAAGCTCAAGACGGTTGAAGCCCGCGACACCAATATCCGCTGGGATCGAGTAGCCCATATCTTGTAGCTGCATGAGGGCCCCAGCCCCTAAAATATCGTTGGAGCAATAAATGAAATCCAAATCCGGGGTGCGTTCTAGGAGCTGTTTTGTGAGATCACGGCCGAGAGAAAGTGAAGATCCACCGTTATAAAAAGCGCGATCTTTGATCTCGAGCTTCCCTTGGGTGAGGCCTTCGGTGAAGCCTTCAAACCGTTTTCTGGCGCGGTGATCGAGCGGCATTTTGGTGCCGATGAAGCCAATCTTTTTGTATTGTGCTTTGAGGATCTCTTGGGCCATTTGTCGGCCTGCCTTGCGGTGAGAAATGCCGACGGAAAAATCAATAGGATCCCCATCCACATCCATTATTTCCACCACGGGTACATTGGCTGCTTTGAGCATTTTTCGGGTGGCGTCGCTATGTTCTGTTCCCGCAATAATAATGCCTGATGGCCGCCATGATAGCATGTCATAAACAACGGTTTCTTCGTGTGTTGGATCATATCCGGTGATGCCGATTACGGGTTGAAGCCCGGACCCGTCGAGGCCACTGTAAATTCCGCTGATGACTTTGGGGAAAACCAAATTTGACATAGACGGTACAATAACCGCGACCAAATTCACGGTTTGTGACGCGAGGGCCCCTGCGATGCGGTTGGCCACATAGCCAAGTTCCTTGGCTGCCGCTAATACGGTTTCGCGGGTTTTGGTGGATACGTCTTTTTGCCCCCGCAATACCCGTGAAACTGTCATTTCACTGACGCCTGCCTTTTGCGACACATCCTTTAGGGTGAGAGGGGCTTTGTTCGAATTTGAATGGGTCACATTGCGGCCTTTGGCGGGTAGGAATGGTTTCTTCTATCAAATGAAGTTTTATTAGAAAGTTCAACCGAAGAATAAAAGTCGGCTTTTGGTGCCGATTTAGGTTGAAGCTCATGCCGCCAGCATAGAATATGTGGGAAACGGCGATATGCCAATAAACGGTGACAAGGATGTCAGATATGCAACAGAAAACTGATTTTTATATTGATGGCCAGTGGGTTAGCCCGCATTCAGAAAATAACTTCGATGTAATCAACCCATCGAATGAAGAAGTTTGTGCTGTTATTTCGCTTGGGTCAGAGGCGGATACGAACGCTGCTGTTGCTGCTGCAAAAGCAGCGTTCCCTGCTTGGGCGGCTGTACCAAAGGAAGAAAAACTAGCGCTTTTGGAGCGAATTTTCGAAGTCTATGCCGCGCGGGCGGATGATATGGCTACGGCGATCAGTCTTGAAATGGGGGCTCCGATTGATTTGGCGCGCACGGCTCAGGTCGGGGCTGGGCTGATGCATATCAAAAATTTCATTCGGGCGTTTAAGGAGTTTGAATTTGAACGCGCGCTTGGTGATCATGCTCCAAATGACCGGATATTGATGGAGCCAATTGGCGTGTGTGCGATGATTACACCGTGGAATTGGCCGATGAATCAGGTGACATTGAAATGTATTCCTGCAATCGCGACGGGGTGTACGATGGTGTTGAAACCGTCCGAAGTATCGCCCCTCTCTGCGATTGTCTTCTCCGAGATTTTGCACGAGGCAGGCGTTCCAAAAGGCGTTTACAATATGGTGAACGGGGATGGCCCAGGCGTTGGGTCACAACTTTCAGTGCACAAAGACGTTGATATGGTGTCATTCACGGGCTCAACCCGTGCAGGGATTGCGATTAGCAAAGCGGCGGCGCCAACAATTAAGCGTGTCGCCTTGGAGCTCGGCGGCAAGGGTGCGAATATTGTCTTTGCAGATGCGGATGAAAAAGCGGTGAAACGTGGCGCGCTTCATTGTTTCAACAATTCGGGTCAGTCCTGTAACGCGCCCACACGTATGTTGGTTGAGCGTTCCATCTATGACACCGCAGTGGAAATCGCGGCTGAGACGGCCTCGAAGATGAGTGTTGGGCCCGCATCGGTTGAAGGGCGGCATATCGGTCCTGTGGTCTCAGAACTGCAGTTTAACAAAATTCAAGGCATGATTCAAAAAGGCATTGATGAAGGTGCGCGTTTGGTTGCCGGTGGCATTGGGCGGCCAGAAGGGCTTAACCGTGGATACTTTGTTCGTCCAACTGTGTTTGCAGATGTGACCAACGACATGTCGATCGCGCGTGATGAAATTTTTGGCCCCGTGCTGTCTCTTATCCCGTTTGATACGCAAGAAGAGGCGCTCAAAATTGCCAATGACACGGTCTATGGTTTGACGAATTATGTTCAAACGCAGGATTTAGAAAAAGCGCGCAGCGTTGCCCGCCAATTGCGCTCAGGCATGGTCGAAGTGAATGGCATCGGGCGTGGTGCTGGCGCGCCATTCGGAGGCTATAAGCAATCTGGGAATGGACGCGAAGGCGGCATTTGGGGGCTTGAAGAGTTCCTAGAGGTCAAGGCTGTGAGCGGGTGCTGGGTAGAAAAGTAGCACTCCTACTGCTGTATTTTTTGGCGCACAATGTCTGAGATTAAGACATTATGTACGATCTCGCCGAGCGAGAGTTTTGCAGTTTCCGTGAGCGCGGTTTTTAGCGAATTCATATTCTCTGTGGATGTGAAGTCGCCGTCAAACCCGCCAACATTTGCATGATCAAATAGAACTTGTAGAAAGGCATCGCGCAATTTTGGTTCAAATTTAAAGATTGTTTCCTTGTTGCCAGCGGTGACCTCAACGTTCAGCGTCAAGACGACTAACGAATGCGTATTCCCGTTTCTAATTAAGGGAATAATCATTTGATTGTTGAGCTTTACATATTCGACGCCCTGTTCTTCAGCTGTTGGGAACTCTAATTCTTTCGTCTCTGGGGCTGGGGTGCATTCAACCATTTCGTCATGCGTAGTGGGAGGGGGGCGCAGTTTGAGACCGAGCCCGATGCCGCCCCCAGTACCAAGCAGAATAAGAAGAATAGGAAGAATTTTTTTCATAGTGAGAACCTTTTAGAACGGGAGCAAGACATCGGAAATTTGTTGCCCATAACGCGGTTGCTGCATGTCACTAATTTGGCCGCGACCACCATATGAAACGCGCGCAGAGGCTATTTTGTCATAGGTAATTTCATTCTTTCGTGAGATATCCTCGGGGCGGACATAGCCAGAGATGAGGAGTTCCCGAAGCTCAAAATTCACGCGAATTTCTTGGCTGCCTTGGATGCGGAGTATACCGTTTTGTAAAACGTCGATGACGGTTGCTGCGACTTTTAGGGTGAGTTTTTCGTTCCGCTTGATGGAGCCAGTTCCCGATGACGAGGACTTGGATTTAGTTTGCAGTGCATTCGCCAAATCCACGCGCGAACCTGTGTTCTCGCGGATACGTTGTGGGATGCCCAGTAAATTTGGAATTTGCATGCTTTCGCTGCCATCCCGGCCACGTGAGGACGTGTTCGAGATTTCAGCTTTGTCGTTGATTTCAATCGAAACCGTCACGATATCTCCACGTCCTGCGGCACGGCGATCACCAAGAAGAGAGTGGCGATTTTTACTCCATAACGAGGCATGGTCAGATGGCATGGATGTGCGCGTGGTTTCGGGAATGGGGGTCGCCATCATGGCATATTGTTCATTTGATCCAGTGGTTGAGCTCAAATCAGGGGTTTTCCCAATGTTTTCGAGCCGCTTGCAAGAGGCAAATAAGAGCAAAGACAGGAGGAGTAAAATACGGAGCATGGGTGTTCCTATTGTGAAACCAGTACGGTGCCGTTTTTTTGAATGCGGCCCGAAATAGATGTTTTGGAAGACAGGTTTATGAGGCGAATGAGGTCTCCTTCGCTCCCACGGTTTAAGGCGCGGCCTTCGGTCTGGAGGGTGAGCGGGCCGTGTTTGTATAAGATAGGAACGATTTGGTTGCGTTGAACAAGAGTGGGTGGACCGATAAGTTTTGGCAGAAGGGGTTGGCCTTGGTAAATGATGCTACGGGTTTCTTGCCCTAGAATGGCCGAAAAATCGCTCTCGTTTCCTTGGATGTCATCGAAGGAAATCACCTGAAAAGCTTTCAATGTGCGTGCGGCTGTTGGGACGTCTGCAACGGCAGGGCAGGCAAGTGCGAACAGGGCTAAGCTATATGCGCATAAATACTTCATCGGATTTGTGATGTTGCGCCAAGCATTTGATCGGCGGCGGTGATGACTTTTGCATTGAGCTCGTAACCGCGCTGAGCTTCGATCAATTCGGTGATTTCGCGGACGGCATCAACGGAGCTTTCTTCGAGATACCCTTGACGAATAGTGCCGGTTCCTTCGGTGCCTGGCACATTGATGAGCGCGGGGCCTGATGCGTTGCTTTCGGTGAAAAGGTTGCTCCCAATTGGATTGAGCCCTTTGGGATTTGTGAAATTGGCAAGCGTGATTTGACCCAGAAGCTCAGGCGCCACACGATCGTTGAAATAGGCATAAACTTCGCCATCGGGGCTAATTGAAATATTGTCGGAATCGGTTGGGATTGTGATGTCGGGTGTGACGGTAAATCCGTCTGCGGTCACGATAAGCCCGTCCGCTGTGCGCTTTAACGCCCCATCGCGCGTGTATCCAGATTGCCCAGATGGTAGGGTGACCTCGATATATCCTTCGCCATCAATGGCCACATCGAGATCATTGCCAGTTTGGGAAAGCGGGCCTTGGGCCGTTATCACGGAAACAGAAGCAGCCCGCACACCGAGTCCCAACTGCACCCCAGTTGGGAGCACGGTCCCATCGGCGGCGTTGATTGATCCAGCGCGCTTAACTTCTTGGTAATGGAGGTCGGCAAAGTCGGCACGCCGCGTATTGTACCCCGTGGTGTTCATATTGGCGAGGTTGTTTGAAATCGTTTCGACGCGCATTTGCTGGGCGCTCATACCAGTGGCTGCGATTTTTAAGGCACGCATAGTTTTCTCCTTATTGTCCGAGGGTTTTGATGACACTACGGATGCGTTCATCTTCTTTATCGAGGAATTTTGCGCTTTGTTCATAGGCGCGCTGAACTTCGATCATACGTGTGATTTCCTCGATTGGATTGACATTTGAGCCTTCTAAAAAACCCTGAAGGACACGTTGGCCATCAACAGGTTGATATCCCCCATCAGTTGCAAAAAGGGTGCCTTGTTCGCGTTTTAAGGCGTTCATATCGATTGGTATGAAGGTCCCGATTTGCGCAATGGGTGTGCCGTTGGCGCTAATTGTTCCATCCCCGCCGACCATGATGTCATCGGCTGAGGCGGGAATGGAAATCGGACTTTCAGAAATATCAAGTACGAGGGCCCCATCGCTTGTGGCGAGCTGACCTGTTTCATTGGGGGTGAAGCCGCCAGCGCGGGTCATCTTTGTGCCTGCTTCCGTGGCCACGAGGAAAAAGCCGTCGCCATCAATGGCAAAATCAAACATGCCATTGGTCTGGGTCAGCGTCCCAGTGGTATAGTTGGTGTTGCGGATGCCACCATCGGTCATGGAAAGAGACGGCTGATCACGCTCTAGGCGCGAAATGTATTCGGAGAATAGGATGCCTTCTTTGCGGTAGCCCGTGGTCGACATATTCGCGATATTATTCGCAACTGCATCCATTTCACGCCGCAATCCTGTTTGGCGCGATAAGGAGGTGTATCCGATATTATCCATAGTTAGCCTCCGATGATCATTGGAATGAGGGTGGATTGAAAAAACGACACAAGAGTTTCAGTCATGAAGCTTATCGTGAGGGTGAACACGATGAGCATTGCGCCAACTTTAGGCACAAAGGTGAGCGTCATTTCTTGGATGGATGTGAGCGCTTGAAAAAGACCGATGAGAAGCCCCGAAACCAATGCGGCCGCCAATATGGGTGCAGAGACGATAACCGCAACCCATAGCCCTTGGCGAAGTGTGTCGTAGAATAAAATTTCTGACATATCAGACAGGCATCCGTAAAATTTCTTGATACGCTTCCACAACTTTATTGCGGATGGTCACCGTCGTTTCGACCGCCAGTTCAGATTGCGCCATGGCCTGCACCAAAGAGAGCGGATCAGCATTCCCTGTCATGGCGGCCTTTGCCGTGTTTTCCCCATTTTGCAAAACTGTGGTGAAATCGCTGGCCGCGCCCTTGAGCTGCTCAGATAGGTTTGGGGAGGTAGGGCCTGCATCAGGTTTTGTTGCCGTTTTTGCACGATTATACCCAAGGGAGGCGAGTGATGAATGAATATCCATGGAATTACCTTCTTAATAGATCAAGAGCTGCAGTCGACATTTGGCGGGCTTGATCAAACATTTTTAGGTTGGCTTCGTAGCTGCGCTGCGCCTCTCGGGCGTCTGCAATTTCGATGAGGGTATTGACGTTGGATCCCATGTAATACCCGTCTGCATTGGCGAGAGGATGGCTCGGATCGAACACCTTAGGCAGCGCCGTTTTGTCGAGTTGAACGTCACCCGTACTTACGCCACCTGTGCGCTGTCCTTCGACGACTTCAGGGCTGAGCGAAAACGTTTTTCGCTGATAACCAGGCGTATCGATGTTAGCGATATTTTCAGACGTATATCGAAGCCTTTGCGCCTGCGCGCGCATGCCGCTCGCAGAGATTGAGAGTGCAGATGAGAAGTCATTCATGGCTTATCCTTTCCCGATGCTTGTGCGCATAATATTCATGGCGCTTCTATAAACTGCGAGGGCGACTTCTTGTTGATGGCGTGCCTCACTTGCTTTCATCATTTCAGTTTCGAGGGATACGGAATTGCCATTGGGACTTAGGTCGCGGGCGTCTTGCATGGTTGTAAATGTTGGGGTGGCCGTTCGGTGCAGGGCAAAGTGTTTGTCGCGTGTCGCACGAGAATAACCATCATCAGTACCGGCCAAATGGGCAGAAAATGGTTTTATATCTTTGGCCCGAAAATCGGGTGTATCCGCATTGGCAATGTTTTCAGCCACAACACGTTGGCGTGCATTCGCATGAGCCGCCATCGCGTGGGATAGCTTGAATATGTCTAATGTTTTATACATCGGGGCTTCTCCCTCGATTGGTTTCAACCAAGGCTTAACCCTAATTGGTTTATAAACCGTTTCAGACCGAGAAGGAGAATCCCTTGGACCAGTTGTTGTTTCCAAATTTGACGCGTGAAATTCGTTCTATTACGGCGGTGCAAAATGTGGGGCGCGTGCGCTCTATTACGGCAACGCATGTGAAGGTCAGTGGCCTGCAAGGCAGCGCATCGATGGGGGATCAAGTTGTTATCAATACTCGAAATGGCGATGCGGTTATGGGGGAGGTTGTTGTTTTAGATATTGATTTTATTGATGTATTTCTTGAAACACATTCGGAAGGCGTTTCCGTTAACGACGAGGTGATTCTTGTTGGAGCATTGCGCATCGCCCCACATGATGCATGGAAGGGGCGCGTTATCGATGCAAATGGTGCACCACTAGATGGAAGAAGGCTTCCAAAGGGTGCAGGATCTTATCCATTAAAATCGCCCCCGCCAAATGCAGCAATGCGAAAACCAATGGGGGAGCGCCTTAAAACAGGCATGACTGTATTTGATACGTTTTTACCTTTGGTTCAGGGGCAGCGCCTTGGTCTTTTTGCAGGATCTGGGGTGGGAAAATCGACGCTTCTGTCCAACTTTGCCAAAAATATATCGGCGGATGTGATTGTAGTGGCGATGATTGGCGAACGTGGCCGTGAGCTCCGTGATTTTATTGAAAATACACTTGGCGAGGAGGGGTTGGCGAAATCTATTATTGTTGCAGCGACATCGGATCAGTCAGCTGTACAGCGGAGGCGGTGTGCGTGGGCTGCGATGGCGATTGCAGAATATTTTCGCGATCAAGGGCAGCATGTTTTGCTTCTTGCTGATTCGATTACTCGGTTTGCGGATGCACATAGAGAAGTCGCTCTTTCACTAGGGGAACCTGCGACGATGGGCGGGTACCCACCTTCTGTAAGTGCATTGATTATGGCGCTATGTGAACGTGCGGGGCCCGGCGCATATGGACAAGGGGATATCACGGCGATCTTTAGCGTTTTGGTTGCAGGATCGGATATGGATGAGCCCGTGGCGGATGTTTTGCGCGGCGTTCTTGATGGTCACATTGTGCTGGACCGTAAAATTTCTGAACGGGGGCGTTTCCCATCGGTTGATGTTTTACGATCGGTTTCCCGAAGTTTACCAAACGCGGCAACGGATGACGAAAATACCTTACTCCAGTCGGCGCGCCAAATGCTGAGCCTTTACGATCAAATTGAGCTCATGGTGACATCTGGTTTGTATACGGCAGGGTCCGATATGGTTATGGATCAAGCAATTTCCGTCTGGCCTAAGTTGGACGCCTTTATGTCGCTACAAAGCCCTGAGGGGATTTCCGAGAGCTTTAATTTATTGCGTGAAACGATTGAGGACTAGAATGTGTTCCAGTTGATCCGCGCATTTTGAAGGAGCGTGAGAGCGCGCTGACCTGCATTTTGGGATTGGGTGATCGACGCAATTTCACGTTGAAACAAAAATGTTTGCACCAATTTCTGCTGTTTTTCCGGATCTGAAAATTGGGAAATATCACTTTGTTGAAATCTGGCTTGTGCGCGGTCTTGGAAAATCTCGATTTGTTTGTCTAAGTCCAGCGCCGAAAAAGATGAGGGCAGGTTGAAGCTAACTTCAAATACTTTCCGAAGGGGAGGGTTCCCCATTACAGTGAGCCATTTTGTTGTATCTGATCCTGTCGTGTTTGCGATCTTGGATATTTCGCGCGCGCTAGACATAGCAAGGCGCATGTCGCTGTCGATATCTCCTACGGCGGCCTCAAATGATTGATTAAGAAATTTTTGCGTTATTTTTTCTCCAAACGTACTAAGGCTGGTGTTTGGCGTTGCAAAGTCACCAAAGCCAAATGCTTTGGTTAGATCTAGGTAGCGCTTGTCTGACATTTTATTTGCGAGTGCGCTGGGCTCTATTGATCCATCGTTTAATATTTTTTTGATGAAGAATTTATTTTGCTGATCCTCTTCCAAGCCAAAAGCGGTTAAGGCCACTTTTAGTAAGATAGGATCATTCACCACATCCTCAGCCGTTTTTGCGTGTTGGATGTTTTCTTTGAAATACCGCGCTTCACGTTGGAGGGTCGGCGATTTTGCATGGGCATCCTTTTGTGCATCAATGGTGCTGTTTAGGAATTTCCAACCCGTATAGCCAGTTGTTGGGAGGATGGGCTGAAACACTAGTATTCCTCATGTAAAAGAAAACGCTCTTCTCTTGGAATAAGCGTCCGAAGTGCTTTTAAGGCCTGGTAATGCTGTTCCTCGCGAATGGCTTGTGTTGCTTGGGAGAGGAGCTTACGGCTGTCAAAATCTGTAAACACTTGGCTAAGCTGCTCAATTCCGCGCAAAATTTGTATTTGCGCCTCTTTTGCGTTGCTGTCACCAGAAAGAACCAGTTGTGTGATATAGCAAACGCGTTTCACAGGAGTTTTCGCATCTTCTGGATGTAATGCATCTTTTAAACGCAAGATTTTTGCGTTTGAAGTCAGAATGGAAAAACGACTGCGCCGGTCTCCATTCTCAATGACGGCTCCGTTGATGAGGATACGCTCTTTAGGCGCGAGTTTTAAAATAAGACCACTCATGTTGATAACTCGGTGTTTTGCTTAAGGCCACGCATGACGGCCATATTGATATCAAGAAGTGCATCTGCTGTAGCAGTTCCTTGCAGCACACTACTTGTGTGAATGTTGGTAAATTCGGAAAGGTAAAAAATATTTGCACGAACTGCAGCGGGAAGGAGGTTGTCATCCTCTGCAACGGCACTCAAAAAAAGTGTCCAGAGCTGCCGGTTCTGATGAAGCGCTTCGACAAGTAATTTGTAGTCGTCGGTGTCCGTAGCGCGTTTAATTTTGCGTGTGATATGGGCAATTGCATCATATTCGACATCAAGGTCGGAGCGGATGTGAGATGCATGTTGAGTGTAGGCTGTTTTAGCCATGTGCATTGCGTTCACGGCATATCCTTTCTGCGCAGAACATTAATGACGAGGGGAGTGATAGAGGCGCTGGTATGCGCCTCTAAAGTGTTGTGTCTATCGGAAGAGAGAAAGGATAGATTGTGGTTTTTGGTTTGCGATCGATAGAGATTGCGTACCAAGTTGTTGCTGTACTTGCAGAGCTTGCAGGCGTGCGGATGTTTCTTCCATGTCTGCATCCACCATGGAGCCGATGCCAGATTTCAGCGCATCCGTCATTTTACCAATGAAGGTGTTTTGGATGTCGATACGCCCTTGGGCCGAGCCAAATTGTGCCGCGCTATCGATGCCCGTCTGGATGAGGGTTTCGATGTTACTCAGTGCTTTTTCTGCGCCTTCATTTGTGCTGACATCAATGCCATTCAGAGCAACCAGCCCACCCGTTGCTTGACCATCTGCGGCTCCAGCGGCAGAGAGGGAAAGCGACGCACCGCTATTATCGATTTGCAGTGAATATGTGCCGCCATTATTTGCAACATTGGTTGTGATGTTGGGGATATCACCGCCGTCAATCGCGGCTTTTAGCCCACGTGCGACGTCCCCCATATTTTCCCCATTGCCGGCAACATAATCGTAATTCACGCCTCCAACGGCAACGCGGTAGCTGTCACCAGCGGCAACTTGCACGCCAGCGGAAAATGTAACATTTTCAGCGCGTTCGCTGATTTCTGAAGCGGCGGCAACATTTGTCCCTGCGGCTGAGTTTGTTGACGTCGCAATGCTGGTTGATTCAAAAGCACGCGTTGATCCAACTGTAATCACGCTTGATGCAACGGATGCAGAAATGCCTTCAATTCCAGCGGCGTTTAATGCGGCGGATAGGCCTGTTGCCACATCGTCCGTTGATGTTGTGGCCGCGATGAAGCTCACGGTTTGGCCGGCGATGTCGACGTTGAATTGTTCGCCTGCGACAATTGTACCGCCGATGGTCACGGTTGTATTGTTGGCCGTTGATGCAATTGTGGCAGCTGAGGCGGTGGCATTCGCGGAGAGGCTTGAGCCTGTCCCATAGGTGCCTGCTTCAAATGTAAGGTCCTGGCGATCAATGGAAATGTTAGCGGCCTGTACACTTCCGTCGGAAGAGCGGTTCAATGAGGAAAGAATATCAACCGTTTCGGTGCCTTTGAGAAGATTTAAACCGTTAAATTGCGCGGTATCGACCACAGATTTAATCTGATCGCGGAGGGCAGTAATATCTGTTTGAATTTTGCCTCGATCAACGTTGTCTTCTTGGGATGCAACAATTTTTCCTTTAATTTCAGTTAGAAGGTCGGTTACGGTTTCAGTCGCTTGGCGCGCAACAGACACGGTCGATTCCCCCAAAGATAGGCTTTCGGAAATGGCCTTGAACCCATTTACGTCAGATTCCATAACTTTAGAAATTGCCCAAATTGCGGCATTGTCTTTTGCATTGGCGACGGACTTACCTGTCGAAATTTCACCCATCGTGTCAGAGAGGTTTGAGTTGATGCTTTTGAGAGTTTGAAGCGCAACCATGGCGCTTGTGTTTGTAAGAATACTGGACATTTTAGTTCCTTAATATTTGATGCTTTGCATCAGGTCATTGTTTCCGCCATGCGTGTGCAGTGGCGCGTTCCAGTCGTTCTGACTTATTCGAAGGCCATTTTGACCAAGTGCTCATGGCGAGCCTTTGCATCAGTAAAGGCAAAATCCTAAGTGAATACTAAAGCGCGCTGCGCCACTTAGCGGCAAATCTATTCAAATTCTCTTTATCTTATGAGAGCTGGCACCAGTGCTCAGGTGCTGCATCTGACCATTTGAGCCGTAGGTGTTGAGCCGCGTTGCGGTTTGTTTTAGGAGCCGAATTTGGGCTTGGGCTGCGCGTGCGCCTTCAATCATTGCCAATAAAATTGCCTGATTCCTGTCGATCTTTTCTTTGAACTGTGTGATGTCTTCTGTGGAAAATGTCCCCTGATCGATGGCCTGAATAACGCGATCTTTGGTGTCTACGGCCGCTGTAAGGTGATGAAATTCGCCACTCATGAGTTGCGCGCGTTCACGCTCGATCGCTTCTAGGATTTCATTTTTTGTCATGAGGGGACTCCACCAGTGAGTTGAAAATTTGTTGAGCAAGGCCAATGCCGCCATGATCTACGACCGCCTTTGCGTGGGCTTTACGTAGAAAAGAGCCGAATTGTTCTTCGCCTTGACCGCCGCCAAATTGTTCGCGAGGTTTGCCGAATGATGCGGCTTTGAGCATTTCTGAAAGGAACTCAACCTCAAGTGCTTGTGAGGATGTCCAGAGTTGTTCATGTGTTGTGTCGGATGCAGGGGCTGTTGGTTTTGCTGGGGCAGCCACACTATTTAGATGAGGGAGGTCCATGAATTTCTTTCGAATTTGAGCTATTTTTCCCATGCTAAACTGCATTTGGTAAATATCTGGTAATCTTGTTCATGCGAAGTTGTGTGCACCCCTCGGAAGAAATCCATAGGTATCAATATGCATGCTACGACTGCCCCCAATGCTTCTTTTCCACGTATCTCAAGTGCGTCTCCTGAGGTGCCTGATGATCATGCGCAGACACCACCAAAGTTGAATGGTCCTCATGAAGAAGAGCAAATAGAAGAGAGCTTTTCGAACTTTGTGCAGCCGCAAGACGTCAATGTAAAAGACCCTATTTTACAGAAAACTGCAGGTGGGTTTGGCGAAGCTGTGTTAAAAGCGCCTCCACCTGTTCCGATATCTTCTGATGGACTTTCAAAGAGTGCTGCTTTGAAAATCGATAGATTGATGCAAGGCAGCTCCAGCTTAGATTTGATAGGTAGAACCGTTAAAAGCTTTTCACCAAATGTGATGGCTGAAATTGCCTTGGTTGAGGCGTCTCAAACGAACCTAAATGGTGATTTGAATTTAGAGATAACGAAAAAGCGCCTCTTGGATGTGAAAGGGCGCGTGTCAGGGGCAATGTCGCTCCTCCCTGAAGAACAGATGCTGGAAGCGCAAGTTATGCCTGTTGAGCGTGTGATATTGGCGAAACCACTGGCGGACCAGTCGGCCGCACCCAAGGAGAGAGTGCATTTCCTTTCAACATTTGAGGCGGCGGTGAAAGAAAACCCTCCGCCCGCAGCACCTATCGTGGAGGTGCCGGATATCTTGCCGCTTATAGAGGATGGACAGGATGTCTTCGGGGAAAAGGCGCATGTAGATATGGTGCGCAATGGTGGGTCTCTGCGGACTTCTGAAATGATGCGCCCAGAAATGGCGCGCAATGTGGCACAGCAATTTGCCGAATTCGGTAAAGTTGATTTCGGCCGCCCGCTGGAAATTGCCCTTAGCCCAG
>JBMYYE010000011.1:0-39081 GCA_049609065.1 Halocynthiibacter sp. | reverse complement strand
TCAGAACGTCCAATCGCGGCAACTTTGCCCCCATCGACACGATCCCCAACCCGTACTTTCACAAAGCGCCCCGATTTTAGCCGCACACGGGCATGACGTTTCTTGGGCGTGCCATAAACGCCAATGAGGCTCACTTTATTCAGTGCGAATACGTTTTTCTGAGTTGCCGCTTTCGCAACTGAAGATCGTGACGGAATACGTGGGCTTACGGATTGTGACGCGGGCACCGCCGCAACGGATGTGGATTTCTTAGACGATGCCTTCAAACGCGCGACGCGTTTTGCAAAATCAGCCGGCCGCCTTTGAGGGCGTATGGTTTTCACCTTGCGCGGCTCTGCGACGACAATCGGCTGTTCGGGCTCAATGGGTTTTTGTGCGCTTGGCGGGCGACGCTTTGGTCGAATACGCCCCAGTTCAGCCGTGGTAATCCCACCTTGCACCGCGCGTTCAACATCTTCAACCAGATCAGAAGGTCGCCGCTTTGGCCGCTTGCTTTTAAGACGTAGAAGCGCAGGGTCCAAAATTCGATCTTCGCCAAGGACATCCACACGGCGGCGTGGCGTTTTCACGGGATTTCCGGCAAATACTTTAACCCCTTCAGGCGTTAGAACCCCGTACTTTGTCGCCACCACGATACCATTTTCATCTGGCGCAGCCGCGGGTTCCCCAATTTGGGGCAAACGTTGGCGCCCTAAGGGCGCGTAGTATCCAGCATCAAACTCAGGAAGCGCCAGGGCGTCAAAATCAACCGCATCAGGGTCAATGGACGCCCATGTCATGTCCGCGACATCTGTGAACCCTTCAGGCGTGTAAGCATCACTCGCGCGTTGCCAAATGCCTGTTTTGTCATAGAGGTCTATTGCCTCATCCACCGAAATTTGTGTAGCGATCTCAACATCATACTCAGACGGGGCTTCGGGTGCCTCTTCTTCCAAGCCGCTGGCGATTTCTTCCACACTCTGTGGCTCATTAATGACATCAAGCTCTTCAAATGAAGCTTCCGCTTGCGTGAGCTCATCAGAATCGCCGCGAATCCACGCCACGAGCAACACCACAAAAAGGAGCAGCAACAAGATGCCCCAAACAATCCGCGGGAGGGCAGCCGCGCGCGCAACATGTGGCGATGACTTTGCGCGCTCCGCCGCCACCATAAGGGACGCCGCACTTGCACGTGCTGCTAATTTTGCTTTTGCAAAACGGGCCTTGTAGATGTCTCTTCGACCAATTGCGGTCACGGCACCATCGGCACCTCGCATTTTAATCGGCACACCAAATTGTGGTTTTTTCAAACGCTCCAAAGCCGCAGACGCACGGATGGGTTTATCATCCGATTTAGGATCATCAGCCGCCGTAAACTTTGCAGCAGACTTTGATGCTTTTTGAGCTTTTTTCGGGCTGTCGGCCTTTGCTTTGGTGGTCTTAGATTTTGACGTATCTGCTTTTGGCGTCTTTTCGTCTGGCGCTTTGGCGGTGGTGTCCAACAGACCAAAGCCGATGCGAGGGCGCATATCCCCGACCATGCTCCCCGTATTTGGGACCACGTCAGGAGTATCCTCCCCTTTCGTGCGCAACGAAACAAAAGCTGGCGTGGCGGCTACCGCCTCATCTTTGACCGGTGTTGGTATGGGGGGCGTCGCGTGTGACTTTGGTTTCTCTTCTGCTGGGGGTACAGGTTTTGTTTTTTCTTTTGCAGGCAGATCAGTTTTGTCAGCCGCGTCTTGATCGTCCACAGCATGAGATACGGGTTCATGCGCTGGATTGGTCGAAGGCTCATCCGAATATGTTCGGGGCTCTAGCGTCGCATCAACATCTTCGTTTTTCTTCTCAACCGGCGCATCCGCCGCCTCAGCGGGTGTCTGCACTGTCTCAACAGACGGCACAACCGTTGTCGGCGGGGCGGGCACAGGATCAATGACAGGCGTCGGATACTCCGCAGGGCCTACTGATACCGGGAACAGCGCCTCACGTTCCACATCCAAAGGTCGCGTGATAGAGGGACCAAAGAACGCCATTCCATCGCCAACTTGCGCCACAAAAGATGCAAGCTTGAACCCATGGCCTAAAACAAACCCTTCGGCCTCTTGCAATGTCTCAAGCGCCACAACCGCAAGCTGCATGCGATCCCCATTGGGCCACCAGTCAAACCGCACATCCGAAGGCGGATAAGGCGTCAGCCCATGTAAACCTTCGTAGATCTCATAATATTGGCCTTCAAACTCTGGGTGAGCGACCGTCATTGATGTAAATAAAACTTCGCTCTCGGGGATGGAAACCATCACAGTAAGCTCTGAATGCAGTTTATTTGCATCCCAGATCAACGCTTGCATTTTCTCGGCCAAATCAGGTGCCGATAAATCCGTAGCCCCAACAGAACGCCAGCCATCCGCAGATCGCGACAGCAATTCAATTCCCGTATGTGACAAGTTCAATGCAAAATTCGGCGTCATGGAAATCCGATATCACTCCTCGATTGCGGGTGGTAGAAACACGCGCTTTTTCGCAACCTTATAGCAGGAACTTGCCTAAGAAAACCAATCTATGTCAAAAATGATACAAGAAATTACAATCTGTCTATGA
The DNA here is from genome assembly GCA_049609065.1 of Halocynthiibacter sp. Taxonomy (GTDB): domain Bacteria; phylum Pseudomonadota; class Alphaproteobacteria; order Rhodobacterales; family Rhodobacteraceae; genus JBMYYE01. Next base: position 36,504 of record JBMYYE010000011.1, on the reverse strand, counting down.
CTAAAAACAAATAGATAAGGAATGAATATGAAACATCTCTTCACGCTTATTGCGGTTCTCTTTTCGGTGGCGGTGGCGCATGCAGACGACATGCAAACCCGACACATTTCAGTCACCGGTGACGCGCGTGTGGCGCTCGTTCCGGATATTGCGCGTTTGCAGATGGGTGTGATCGAACAACGTGACACCGCCAAAGAGGCCTTTGACGCCCTAAAACTCGCGAATAATAATATGATCGCCGCCCTGAAAAATGCAGGCCTAGACGCCAAAGACATGCAGACGCATGGTCTCAACCTTTCGCCAAGCTATCAGCACAACAAATCAACTGGTCAGCCAAACCTAGTTGGTTATTCCGCCTCCAACACACTTGCCGTCACGTTACGTGATCTCCATAAAACGGGTGACATTTTGGATGCTGTTTTGCAAAATGGCGCCAACAGATTTCACGGTCTGAGCTTTGACAGCTCAAAACGCACCGATGTGCAAGCTGACCTTCGTAAAGCCGCCATCCAAGATGCCATTGCCAAAGCAACCACATATGTCGAAGCCGCAGGCGGCACGCTCGGCCCGGTGATTTCCATCCGCACAAACGGCCACCCCGTGCAACCCATGTACGAAGATTCAATGGCGCGGATGGGCAGTGCCCCCATGGAAATGGCCGCGGGAGAAGTCGAAATTCACCAGAGCATCCATGTGACCTTTGAAATTAAATAACCACCCCTTGCATGCGTCAGGCATTGTCAGGGGGGGCGGCTTGCCGATATAGATGGAAAAACAAACCGTTGAGGATGTCATGAAGGTATTGGTCACTGGAGCCGCCGGCTTTATCGGGATGCATGTGGTTCAAATTTTGGCCGCGCGCGGTGATAATGTCATCGGCATTGACAACCTCAACGATTATTATTCCCCTGCCTTAAAACACGCGCGGCTCGCTGAATTGGCCGCATATCGCAACTTTCGCTTTGTCGAAGGCGATATTGCCGACCGTGCATTTATGGAGGATTTTTTCAACACCGAGCGCCCACAACGGGTGATCAACCTCGCGGCACAAGCAGGCGTACGCTATTCCCTAGAAAACCCCCATAGCTATATCGACAGCAACCTTGTTGGCTTTTGCAATATCCTCGAAGGCTGCCGCCATACAGGTGTTGAACATTTAACCTACGCCTCCTCATCGTCTGTCTATGGCTCAAACACCCATATGCCATTTTCGACATCCGATGCGGTGGATCACCCTGTGAGCCTCTACGCGGCATCAAAAAAAGCCAACGAATTAATGGCCCATACCTATAGCCACCTGTACGGCTTGCCGACGACAGGATTGCGGTATTTTACGGTTTATGGACCATGGGGACGCCCCGACATGTCGCCATGGCTTTTCACATCTGCAATCCTAGAAGGCCGCCCGATCAATGTATTCAACAACGGGAAAATGCGCCGCGATTTCACCTATATTGATGATATCGCCGAAGGCACTGTGCGCGTAAGCGACCACATCGCGACGCCGAACCCAGATTATGACACCAATACGCCAGATGCCACATCGAGCCACGCCCCCTATAAAATCTACAACATCGGCAACCATAATCCTGTAGAACTCATGACATTCATCAAAACCATCGAAGATGCGCTCGGGGTTGAGGCGCAAAAAAATATGATGCCAATGCAACCAGGCGATGTCATCGCCACCTATGCAGACACCGCCGATTTACGGCGCGATGTGGGGTTTCAACCCCAAACACCTCTCGCAGACGGGATCGAAAAATGGGCCAACTGGTATAAAACGCACGCAACAGCACTTTAGCGCTTGCCGTTACGGTATATTTGTTTTTCCATAACGTTGACGATAACGTAACCTTATACTGTAATTGATGACCCCCATCACAACCCCACTTCAGGAGACCGCCATGAGCGATATCATTAACGCAGCCGTAGAAGCCCTTTCCAAAAAAGACACCGATGGCATGGATGGCACCGCCAAATTCACAATCAAAGACGAAGGCAGCATCATCATCGACGCGTCTGGTGCACGCGCAGGCGACGACGACGCCGATGTTACGCTCACAGCAAGCGCAGATACATTCCAAGGCATCCTCAGCGGGGACGTGAACCCAACGGCTGCCTTCATGACTGGTAAGCTCAAAGTTGATGGCAACATGGGTATGGCCATGAAGCTTGGCGCGATCCTCGCATAAATGGAACGCGCACCCTATTTTGACGACATTACCAACAGCCCCGCCACGGCGGACGCCTATTGGCTGACGACAAATGATGGCGTGCGCATTCGCTTGGGCGTTTGGCCCCAAGTACCCAAAACCGCCCAAGGAACCATTTTGATGTTCCCTGGGCGCACCGAATATATCGAAAAATACGCCCCGCTGGCAGATCGTGTTGGCAAAGACGGATACGCGATGATTGCCGTTGATTGGCGCGGCCAAGGCATCGCTGATCGCCTCATGGACGATCCGCTCATCGGGCATGTCGGCCATTTTGTAGATTACCAACGCGATGTGGCCGCAGTTATGCAAGCTTTGGACGATCTGGATCTTCCGAAACCCTATTATCTCATCGGACATTCTATGGGCGGCGCCATTGGGCTTCGCGCCCTCAACGAAGGACTCCCCGTTCAAGCCGCAGGTTTCAGCGCACCGATGTGGGGGATTGGCCTCCCACGGTTGACCCGTATTTCAGGGTGGTCTCTTTCGCGGCTCTCAAAACTATTGGGCTTTAGCAAAAAACGCGCGCCCGGATCAGATCCCGCACCCTATATTTTGGATGTCGATTTTGCAGAAAACACGCTCACCAGTGATCGTGAGATGTTTGATTTTGTCCGCTCACAAATCACCGCGCATCCTGAGCTGGGACTTGCAGGCCCATCCTTAAGCTGGCTTTACGAGGCCCTAACCGAATGCGCAGCCTTCCTCACTTGGGATAAGCCACCAAAGCCGATCCTCACATTGTTGGGCACAGATGAGGACATCGTCGATCCCGCCCCCATAAAAATCCTATCGGAAAAATGGGACAATGCGTCGCTTAAAATGTTGGATGCCGCGCGACATGAAACGCTCATTGAAACGCCCGCCCTGAGAGAAGACGCCATCACCGCGCTGCTCAGCCATTTCCGGACCTATAGCTGATTTAAACCTCCCATAGGTTCGGGCCTTTTTGACACGCGCCTAGGTTTCGCACACAAAAAAGGCCGCGCAAATTGCACGGCCTCTAAAATTACGTGTTCCGCGCGTTATAGGGACGCGTCAAGTGCGGCAATAATCGCATCACCCATTTCTGATGTGGATACAGGCGCATCCCCATCTGCTTGCATCAAGTCAGCCGTGCGCACACCATCAGCGAGCACTTTTTCAACAGCAGTCTCAAGGCGTGCGGCCTCTTCGCCTTGATCAAATGAATAGCGAAGCGCCATCGCAAAGCTCAAAATACAGGCAGATGGGTTGGCCTTACCTTCCCCTGCGATATCTGGCGCAGACCCGTGTACCGGCTCATAGAGCGCTTTGGGGCGGCCATTTTCCATGGGCGCACCAAGAGACGCAGACGGCAACATACCCAACGACCCCGTCAACATCGCCGCACAATCCGACAAGATATCACCAAAGAGGTTATCCGTCACGATCACATCAAATTGCTTTGGCGCACGCACCAATTGCATCGCGCCGTTATCTGCGTACATGTGCGACAGCTCAACCTCTGGGTATTCGTTTTCATGCACCCAGATCACTTCTTCGCGCCAAAGAATACCAGATTCCATAACATTGGCTTTTTCCATGGACACAACGCGGTTGTTGCGACGTTTTGCCAATTCAAAGGCAGACCGTGCAACACGGCGAATTTCATCCGTGGTGTAGCGTTGGGTGTTGATGCCTTCACGTCCGCCACCTTCGAGATCAAAAATCCCACGTGGTTCACCAAAATAAGACCCGGACGTCAATTCACGTACGATCATGATATCAAGACCCGCAACGATGTCTTTCTTCAGTGATGAGAAATCCGCAAGCGCGTCAAAACACTGCGCAGGGCGCAGGTTAGAATACAGATCCATTTCCTTACGAAGGCGCAAAAGACCACGTTCAGGTTTTACCGCAAAATCGAGGTCGTCATATGCAGGGCCACCTACCGCACCGAGCAAAACAGCATCGGCCGCTTGAGCTTTGGCCATTGTGTCATCATGCAGCGGTGTGCCGTGTTTGTCATAAGCCGCCCCGCCAACGAGATCGTGGGATACGTCAAATTTCAGATCGCGTTTCTCACCAAACCAATCAATAATTTTAGTCACTTCGCCCATAACTTCTGGGCCAATGCCGTCACCGGCAAGAATAAGTAGGGATGGATTAGTCATCGTCCGCGTCCTTTGCATCAAAATAGGCTATTTCGTTGAGAAACTCGTAGCCAGTCAGCCCCCAAAGTTCAAGGGCATGACGCGCAAAAGAGGGAAGTTAAAGGGATTGCTGATCGCGCGCGCGCGCATCACGAAGGTCTGCAAGCTGGATTTCCATTTTCGCAGCCACAATAAACCTTGAATAGGCCAACAGCATAAAGTTCATAGGCACGAAGGCCCACACCGTGCCAATCCAGATCATATTTTGTATAGAATGTGCCGCATTGAACCCAAATTGAACATAAAGCGCATATAGCGTCAGCGGGATGAGAACGGGACTGATCAGGGACGCCAACATGCATTTATAGCCACTACGCCGCAGCATCTTTGGCAGTAGGCTGTCATCACTTACCGTAAACATCGGCAGATTGGCATAAAAATCAAACCGTTTATTCCCCGCACACCATCCAATCACGGAAAGATACACCATCACTAGCAATGCCCCAATCGCACACACCCCCCATGCCGCAGCAACGGCAACAGGGGCGACAGCGCGCTCTGCGGAGGATGTGGCATGGCTAAAGTCCCACAAGAAGACGGTATCAGGGTCCACAACAACGGTGACAACACTCGAAATGGCCCCGCCAGCCCAGACCACGAGTGTTCCAGCCGACGAAGACACTGTCAGCGTCGAGAAAACCAAAACCATAGCCAGCATCGATACAACAAGGACCGACGCGCGAAGGCGGTTAAATGGAGCCGCATGGCAATATTCTAAAAAACTCGGATATTTGGTGGCGTATTCAAAAAATACCATCACCCCAAACAACAAAGAGACAATCGACATCAACTGTTCATCTCCAAGAGCTTCCTCTGGAAATGACAACGTTGGCACAACCAACACCATTGTCACAATAATTGCGCGTAAAAATGCGCCCAAAAGCCGTGTAAACACTGCCAGCCCCTCACATATGGTGAGCAAAATACATCGCCTTGCTCTTATTCCATAAAGCACACCTTATCATTGGTGGGCTACATTGGCATCAGCTTTGCAAAATGCACCATTTGCAGCAAGCCTACCCCTGACGGGCCCCTGCTTCAAACGAAAAGTGGTGCCAATATGCACCAAAAAGAAAGGGGCGCCGCAATGACGCCCCAAGATGTTGTATAGGGAGGGCTGTTGACCACAAGTCAGCACAGCCAGCCTTTAGAGGCTTAAACCCACGGGCGCGCCTGTGCGGCCGCGGTTTCAAAGCTCTCAATCGATGCTGCCTTTTCAAGTGTCAGCCCGATATCATCCAAGCCTTCGAGCAAGCAGTGCTTCTTAAATGCATCGACTTCAAACGCGATCACAGCACCATCAGATGTGGTGATTTCTTGCGCTTCAAGATCCACGGTCACCCGCGCATTTTCGCCCTTACCTGCATCGTCCATCAACACATCCACGTCGTCTTGTGGGAGTACGATAGGCAAAATGCCGTTCTTAAAGCAGTTGTTAAAGAAGATGTCCGCAAAAGACGTGGAAATCACGCATTTAATGCCAAAATCTGCAATCGCCCAAGGTGCATGTTCGCGGGATGACCCACACCCGAAATTGTCACCAGCAACCAAGATTTCAGTCTTGCGATACTGCGGTTTATTCAACACGAAATCTGGCAATTCCTTGCCTTCGCGATCATACCGCATCTCGTCAAAAAGGTTCACACCGAGGCCAGAACGTTTAATCGTTTTCAAGAAAATCTTCGGGATAATCATATCCGTATCGATATTCACAAGCGGCATAGGCGCCGCAATACCATGTAGTTTTTCAAACTTTTCCATTGCTGTGGCTCCTTACATCAAGTCACGAATATCGGTGAGCTTCCCCGTCAAGGCTGCTGCTGCGGCCATGGCTGGAGACACCAGGTGCGTACGGCCTTTATAGCCTTGGCGCCCTTCGAAGTTACGGTTGGATGTCGATGCACAGCGTTCATTTTCTGAAAGCTGATCTGGGTTCATCGCAAGGCACATAGAACAGCCCGCAAGGCGCCATTCAAAACCCGCATCCTTGAAGATATCGGCCAGACCTTCTTCTTCGGCTTGCGCCCGCACGAGACCAGAGCCAGGCACGACCATAGCACGCATGCCATCTTTGATCTTTTTGCCTTTCACAACATCCGCAACCGCACGAAGGTCCTCAATCCGACCGTTTGTGCATGAGCCGATGAACACCGTGTCCACCTCAATATCCGTGAGCTTCTGACCCGCTTCAAGGCCCATATACTCAAGGGCGCGCGCCGCTGCGTCGACTTTGCCGCCTTCGAAATCTTCTGGGTGTGGAACGGTTGCTGTGATCGGAAGAACGTCCTCAGGGGATGTGCCCCATGTCACGCATGGTGCGATATCTTCACCTTTAAGGATCACCACTTTGTCGAAATGCGCATCTTCGTCGGTGAAGAGTGTTTTCCACCAGTTGAGCGCGGCTTCCCATTGCGCCCCTTTTGGCGCATGCGGGCGACCTTGCACATAGTCAAATGTTGTTTGATCTGGTGCAATAAGACCTGCGCGCGCGCCGCCTTCGATCGCCATGTTGCACACCGTCATGCGGCCTTCCATGGACAAATCGCGGATCGCTTCACCACAATATTCGATGACATAACCGGTACCACCTGCGGTGCCTGTTTCGCCGATTACTGCCATGGTGATGTCTTTGGCTGTCACACCAGGTTGCAATTTGCCGGTGATTTCAACTTTCATGTTTTTGGATTTCTGCTGGATGAGCGTCTGCGTCGCGAGAACGTGCTCAACCTCAGATGTGCCGATCCCATGCGCAAGCGCACCAAAGGCCCCATGAGTCGCAGTGTGGCTATCGCCGCAAACAACAGTCATGCCCGGCAAAGTCCAACCTTGCTCTGGCCCAACGATATGCACGATCCCTTGGCGCACGTCGCTTACTGGGTAATAGTGAACGCCAAATTCACGGGCGTTTTTGTCCAAAGCGTCAACCTGAATACGGCTTTCTTCGGTCATTTGCGCAGGGTCTTCACGGCCCGCGGTTGTCGGAACGTTGTGATCCGGAACCGCGATTGTTTTATCAGGCGCGTGCACCTTACGGCCTGCCATACGCAACCCTTCAAAGGCTTGTGGGCTGGTCACTTCGTGTACGAGGTGACGGTCAATATAAAGAAGACAAGTCCCGTCTTCAGATTCGTGGGCGACATGTGCGTCCCAGATTTTATCATAGAGTGTCTTTGGAGCTGACATTGGCTTTCTCCAGCAAAGATGTATTTGAGATTGCTAATTCGGAAAGGGATATAGATTACAGGTCGGCCAGTATCGCCAGTGCGATGCCGTGAAAGCGCCACGGCAAACGTGCGCGATCATCCATATCAAAGAATTTCGTCATAAAAAGCACATACCCTGTGCAGCGCAGCGACGCAAGCCGCCAATCAAGCGGCGCTATTATTATATAGGTTTTATCGCGCCACCCCGTGGCCCTATTTGTTCAGGCTGGATCAATGGGGCTCCTGCTGGACTTACCCCGCCAAAGACCGTTGCACATCCACGCCCGTCATGTTTGGACTGATATAGGGCCGCATCCGCATCCGCCGTCATCATCTCAATATCAACAGATGGATAGTCCAGCGAAATCGATATCCCAATGCTTGCAGAGATTTTGCAGGTATAATCCTCATATGAAATCGGGCGTTCCAAATTGGAAATGATACGCGCAGCAATTTGCATCAATTGCGCCCCGTCCACGACACCTCGATAGACAAGCACGAATTCATCGCCACCCACACGCGCAACAGTATCATGTGCACGTGTTTCTTTGCTCAAGACATCCGCAACAATCCGCAACACATGATCCCCTGCGCCATGGCCATACCGGTCATTAACCGCTTTAAAAAAATCGAGATCAAGGTTCATTAAGGAAAACGGTGCGCCGCTATCAATATAGGTTTGCAACATCAAATCGAGCCCACGACGGTTATGAAGTCCCGTCAACGGATCCGTTAGCGCTTGGTTTTCGGCCGCCTCTTTTTCGCCATGCAACCGCTTGGTCAACCGCCCCCATTCCGCCATGGCCGCCAATTTGGCCTCAACCAGATACAACATTTCAACAGTTAAATCAGTGGCTGCAAAATCCACATTTGTCAGATTATAATCACGAATGGCATCCACAACCGATATGCCAAAGGACAGATTAATAAACACCAAATCCGTGCCATGAAGCGGCAGACCAATCCCTTTCAAACGCGTTTGCGGCGCGTCAAAAAATCGAAGAGACAACGGCACCTGTTGTTCAAGCGCCATGCCAAAGCTTTTCATGTCACTTGGGCGAACAACATCAAAAACATCAAAAAAATCAGCGCCGCGAAATTCAAAATCTGGGCGCAGTTTTGCAATCAACGGGCCAACGCCGCGAATAATGCCTTCTGACGTGACAACAATAAACATCGGCATGAGAGCCGCCATATCCGCACAATCCAACTCGATGGTTCGCGTCATGCGCTTTCCTCCATCAATGAAAACTCATTTCCATCCGCAAAGGCCGCATCAAGGAGTTGGATATTGATATGCTCTGCCCCTTCAACTGTTCCAAAGTGATCCAAAAACACCAAAGAACCATAGTCATCGGCCAAGGCGCGCAAAAGGCCGAGCATGACATAGCCAAACCCATCATATGACCATCGCACTTCTAATCGAAATTCCCCAACATTCAGTTCAACCAGTGACAAGCGGCCAATATTAAGGTCGCTGACGGCCAATTTCACGCGATCCGGCAATTCATCAAGCGAATATAAAAAATCTTCGAACGTGTCACCGCTAAAGCGCAGCAAGCGCCGCAACACTCCATAATGTGGATGTGACACCAAATAGGTCCCTAGGTCCTCAAGAATATCTTCGCGTTCTTTTTCAAGGAGATCCGCCGCGCAGTCGAGCATTTGAAATGCCATCGCATCTGGGTAGTTTAGCATTGCCTCAAAACGCTCAGGCAACGGATCACAGCCCCCGCGAAGTCTCGTCCAAAACTCCGCGCCGTAGGTGTCTTGAAAAAAGCTTTCCAATGATTTGTTGATTAACCCATGCATATTGTACCCACCTCAAAGCCCATATGGAGCTTCGTTCGAAAGCAGGTTAAATTTTAGGTCTTAAGGAAACGCAAAACCTCTGATTTTAATTAATAAAATGCAAACTATTGGCCACATTTACACCGTGGCTTAAGGACCTTTTACACGCCTTAAAAATCTGTAGCCGCCCCACCTTCCGATTTGCGCCGCGCCACAAAATCAGCCAGCTCATCATGAATACCCGCATCCAAAGGAGGGGCCTCAAATTCGTTGATGATATCTTTATAGATTTTATGGGCGCGCTCCGCTGTCCATTTCGCCCCATCAATGTCCCACGCTTCGTAGTTGCGCCAATCACTGGCAAAGGGTTGATAGAAGGCAGTTTCATACCGGTCTTGTGTATGTTGTATGCCAAAGAAATGCCCGTCCGTCCCCACATCGCGAATGGCATCAAGTGCAATATCGTCTGGTTGGGTTGCCGTAATCACGGGCTCCATGTAGCGCTGCATTTGCTGCAAAACTTCGCAATCCATTACGAATTTTTCAGGGCTCGCGATCAAGCCCCCCTCAAGCCAGCCCGCCGCGTGATACACCATGTTTGAGCCTGACTGCACCGCCGCCCAAAGCGAATTAAGCGTTTCCCATGTTGCCTGCCCATCTGGAACATTGGACGTGCACACCGCAGATGAGCGCAAAGGCAAGCCATAAAAACGGGCCATTTGCCCCGTCATCTGGGTGGCGCGCATATATTCAGGTGTCCCAAAGGCCGGCGCACCCGATTTCATATCCACATTCGAGGTAAAGGTTCCGATCGCGCACGCCGCACCAGGGCGGATATATTGCGCAAGCGCCACCGCGCAGAGCGCCTCAGCCAAGCTTTGCGCAACCGCACCCGCCATGGTCACAGGCGCCATCGCCCCCGCAAGCGTGAAAGGTGTCACCACCGTTGCCTGTCCCCGACGCACCATACGCATATAGCCATCCAACATCGGTTCATCATGTTTCAACGGTGAGGTCGAATTAATATTTGTATAGAGATACGGTTTCTTTTCAAACTCATCGTGACTTACACCCGCAGCGATGCGCACCATTTCCATCACATCTTCGACACGGTCTTGGCCTAAGGAATAGGCATGCGGCGCCTTATCGGTGAGCGTCAATTTATCATAAAGAACATCGAGATGGCGCACAGAAGCATGCACATCCATCGGTTCAACCGGATAGCCGCCTGCGATATGAATACAGTTGAAATATTGTGTCAGCTTCAAAAGATCGCGGCATTTTTCGCGGTCCCCCATGACCTTACCCGTTTCAAGCGACCACCAATTGGGCGGAGATGACACATTCACAAAGGACATGTTTTTCCCACCCACGGTCACTGCGCGCTCTGGATTACGCGGCGTGATGGTGAATTCAGATGGCGCATGAGAAATCATTTCCATGACAAATTCACGGTCCATGAAAACCTTTTCACCTTCGATTCTAACACCCCCAGTGCCGCGCAAAACATCAAGGGCCTCATGGTTGAGAAAATCGATCCCGATCTCTTCGAGAATGCGCATCGCGCCGTCATGGATCGCAGCGATGCCTTCTTCTGTAAGGGGCTCTGTCGGACGGTCAATATTGATTGGCACACGCCATGGCATCTGTGAAATTACACTTGGTGCTGCGCGTCTTGCATTGCCTGCGCGCCCACCGCCACGCCGCCGTTTCACATCTTGAGCCATGAGAAGCCTCCTTTTTAGTCAGCCTCGCAATTCCTCAGATCATATAATTTGCAAATCGCGACTTATTTTGTCGTTTCTTGCGGTTGCGCTTTTATCCACTGTGGCAGATGGCTGATGTCTGGGAACACAATATCCGCATAAGGTGCAAGCGCCATGTGATCAAAAACACCCGTAAGCACACCCACCCCAACCATGCCTGCGGCCTTGGCGGCTTTCAAATCATGAAGGCTATCGCCCACCATTGCGATCCGTGCAGGGGCAATCCCCGTTTTATCGGCAAACGCCAATAGCATGTCTGGCGCGGGCTTGCCGCCATATCCCGAATCATAGCCCAAAACCGTATGGAAAAATCCATCAATTTTGAAATCCTTGAGCTGCTTTCGCGAAGGGGCGGCAGAGGCATTCGTCGCCACACCAAGCACCAGTCCCAAATCCTTCAACCCCAAAAGTGTCGTTTCTAGATGGGGCACAGGGGCCATTTTGGCTTGGAATTCCATGTCTTCAAATTTGGCGCGCATCGCAGTTTCATCAAGATCAGGGAGCAGCGGCTGCAATGCAGCAAAGAAGTCTTCATTTGTGCCCGCAACCACCACGCTATCAGGAAGAAAGCTTTTATCCTCAAAGCAATATCCAATCGCAGTCCCAAGCGTCTTGGCGAAACGCACATCCCCGCCCCCAACATGTAAAAGCGCGGTTTCCGTCCATGCCCCCCATGACGCCTGAAAATCAAAAAGCGTTCCATCTTTGTCAAAAAGCACCGCTTGAATGGTCATATTGTGTCCTCTTTTCACACATGTCGTCTTACACTGACCTTTTCAGAGCTCCGCCCTTGACACCAGCGCGAAATAGTTAACACTGTTAACTATGAATCGAAGTTATCCCCTACATGAAACACTCGGCTATCAACTTTCACGCACCGCGCGAATCGTTGAGCGCCCATTTGAGCACGCATTAAGACGCTATAATCTAAGCCGCTTAGCATGGTGCGTTCTGCTTGCCATCGATGATGAAAACCTTCACCTCCCATCAGAGATAGCAGCGTTTATTGGCGTCAACCGCACTGCCATTTCGCGTGTTTTACGTGGAATGGAGTCCGCCTCTTTGGTGGAGCGGCACGAAGATCCCAAAGATCGCAGACAGGCGCGCCTCACCTCCACTCAAAAAGGACGTGAGGCCCTTGCGGCTTGTACGATAGAAGCCTCAAAAAACGCAGCGCATTTTCGTGCAAAGCTCACGCCAGAAGACCACCGCACGCTTTTGGCGCTTCTTTCAAAGCTCCAAGATGGCGATGAAACCACCCTCACCACTCTCTAGTCGCGCCAACCGCGAAAAGGATCCCCAATGGCTAAGATCTTCTCCTATAAAACACGCGCGCCCCATCTCGGTCCTTACCCACTTGAAACGCTCAAGCGGCGCACAGATATCGCGAATTTGTCGGCCCTTCCTGCACAAATACCCACATCGTTCCATCGGCCAGATGACCCATTAAGCATTGTGAACGCCATGCGCGAATATCAAGCTATGATGGATGCCACCCGCGAAGGGTTGGTTAAAAAAGAACGCGCAATTATTCCCGAAGACCCCATAGAACGCAGCCAGCATATGAAATCCTTTGGCTATTATTGTGACGCCTCCATGGTTGGCGTGTGCGAAATCCCGCAAGAGGCATGGCTAGAAACCCCCGTGAAAAATCCCGATGTGGCGCGTCTTGGGCAAAAGCTCGAAACGATGCAGCCCAAATCATTGGCGGCGGGGGTGGATGTGATCATGGCCAGCCTCAAAGAGGCCATGCGCACCCCCCCGGAAAGCTGTCACCACCACAGCCACGCCATTGTGTATCTCTACGAATATTTTCGCGATCCGACTGAGACCGAAAAAGGGGGCGACTGGATCCAAAATGCGCAAAGCGAACGCGCCTGCCTTAGGGCCACCGAAACCGCAACCTCAATGGCACACTATATCCGATCTTTGGGCTATGACGCCCGCGCCCATAGCCCCGCTGAAAGCGATATTCACCTTGGGCACCTCGCCGCGCAAGCAGGCCTCACCACCATCGAAAACGGCACATTGGTGACACCGTTCACTGAGGACAGGTTTGGCCTCGCGGTTGTGACCACCAACTTGCCCTTGGCTGCCGATCATCCGCTTGAGCCTAAACAATCGCCCCCTTTGTCATATCAAACAGGGCTATCGCGCGCCGCCAAAAGCACATTCAACCGTGATCCTTATGTGAAACGCGACTACCACGCAGGCCCGCATCCATTTGAGCGGCTGAAACGCAAAGAAACCCCCACCACCTACATTGACACGCAAAACGTGGCGCGGGTTCCCAAGCGAACATCGCTTTTTGCCCGTGCGCTTTTTGGCGACATGGGCAAAGCCAACCAAGAGGCCGCTAAAAATGGGGGATATGTGCGAAAATCCGCAGCCGCCTATGCGTTTCGCCATTCATTGGGCGCGTTCATTTTGCTCCAAGACGGTGCGGCCCATGACGTGCATCCCAGCACCACAGACCCCGCAAAGAATGCCGCCAATATCAAAGCCGCCCTTTACTTTTTAGGCGTGGATGCGGCGGGTCTTTCGGCGTGCCCTGATTGGGCATATTACAGCCACGATGCGGCAGGCGCCCCCATCACGCCCTACCATGAAAACGCCATTTCGATGATCATTGACCAAGGGCATGAAACGATGGACGGGGCCTCAGGGGATGACTGGATCGCCTGCGCCCAATCCATGCGCGCCTATTTACGGTTTTCGCTTTTGGGGGGTGTTTTGGCTGAACACCTCCGTCGTCTTGGCTACACCGCGCGCGTGCATAGCGTCATGGATGACGAAGTCCTCCACCCACCGCTTTTGCTTTTGGCAGGGTTAGGTGAAGTGTCACGCATTGGCGAAGTGATCCTCAACCCTTACCTCGGGCCGCGGTTGAAATCGGGTGTTGTCACGACGAATATGCCGATGACCCATGACCAACCCATTGATTTTGGTCTGCAAACCTTCTGTGAGGGATGTAATAAATGCGCCCGCGAATGCCCATCAGGGGCGATTACCGCAGGACCAAAACTCATGTTTAACGGCTATGAGATTTGGAAATCGGATAGCCAGAAATGCACCACATATCGCATCAGTCAAAAAAACGGCGCCATGTGTGGGCGCTGTATGAAAACCTGCCCGTGGAACCTCGAAGGGCTCTTTGCGGAAGCCCCGTTTCGCTGGACCGCAATGCATGTCCCCCAATTGGCCAAACCCTTAGCAAAGCTGGATGATGCGCTTGGAAACGGGTCCATCAACCCTGTCAAAACATGGTGGTGGGATCTTGAGATGATCGATGACGGACCGTATGGACCTGCCCGTGAACCCGCAAATAAGCGTGGAATTCTCCCTGATTTTGACCTCAAATATGAGGATCAAACATTGGCCGTTTATCCAGCACCTTTGGCGCCGCCGCCTGATCCATGGCCCGCGCCCATGGACCGTGAAGCCGGGATCGAAGCCTATGAAACTATGATCGATGCGCAAGAACATATTGCACGCCGTGCCAAAGGGATCCCGCCAGAGCACATTTACAGCAATGACCAAGGTGAAAGCCCGGTTATGCGCCTGAAAATAACAAAGCGTGAGGTCATGGCGCAAGGCGTTATCAAATACGAATTTTCGGACCCCGCTGGTCACAAATTACCCCCCGCAACCGCAGGCGCCCATATCGACATCATGGTGGCCCCTGAGTTTTTCCGGCAATATTCGCTCTCGGGTGATCCTGAGAAGAGTGACCATTATCAAATTGCAGTTTTGCGAGAGGATGACGGGCGAGGGGGGTCCAAGCTCATGCATCGCATTTTCGAAGAAGGCCGAATGGTGGTCGTGTCAAAGCCCATCAACCATTTCGAATTGGATGAAACTGCAACATTCACATATCTCATGGGCGGCGGCATCGGCATCACCCCGATGATTGCCATGGCCCACAGGCTGCATAAATTGGGGCATAAATTTGCCCTTCATTATTGTATTTCTTCACGAAAATCTGCTGGTTTTCTACACGATCTCGAAACGGTTCCATGGGCCGATCATGTTCATATCCATGTTTCAGATGAAAACTCGCGGGCGGATTTAAATGCGGTGCTGACGCACAAGAACGGGCATCACGTCTATAGCTGCGGCCCTGATCGTTTTATGCAAAGCGTACAAGATGCCGCCGCAAATTCAGGTTTTCCAGGCGAGGCGTGCCATCTCGAATATTTTTCACTCCCTGAAGAGCCCGAATATGAAAACCATCCCTTTTCATTGCGTGTGAGCGGGCGCGAGACCCCCATCACAGTTGCCCCAGATGAAAGCGCGGCAGACGCCCTTCTTAAGGCAGGTATTCCCGTTACTATCAAATGTGCCGACGGCCTATGTGGGAGCTGTAAATGTGAAATTGTTGAAGGCGACGTGGAACACCGTGATTTTGTTTTATCTAAAAAAGACAGGACAACCCATATGATCACATGCCGCTCGCGCGCTATGGCCGCACATGGGACAATAACGCTAAAAGCACCTTCAAGCTAATGCCGCATCAAAATTTGGTGGTATATCCGATATATCAATATCTGGCATATCCAGCGTACTATCTGGTGAAATTGGAGGGGCCTCATACCCCGCATCTGGGTGCACGCCCTTGTCAAGCTCCGTCGCATTTGCAAGTGGATCAGTGATATCTACAGGCATTGGCGTGCTTTCCGCAGTTTCATCTATTTCGTCTGCTGCGCACTGCCAACGCACTGCTTTTTTTCCATGATTTTGGCCGAGCTGCCCTTTCCCGATGAGCCCGCCATCGGCGCCCCGCAAATATATATTTTCGAGATCCGCCATTGGAAGATCAATCACCTGATCAACTTCCAAATTTTGCAAACTGCGAATATCCGTTTGGATTTCGCATAAAGAAAAAATCAAAGGGACCTCAACAGGGGCGAGGCTTTTATAAAGATTGGCATTCCAACAATCTGAAAAATCTGGGGCATCCGCGGGACGCACAACAGGGCTTGAAGGAAAAATAAGCTTCAAATTTCCGTCCATATCCCGTTCGCCAATACGCAAGGTAAAGGACCACACTTGATGCTGTGATCGATCCAAAGTCAGAGGCACAGATTGCACATCACGCACCATCCCCGCGACTTTATATCCTGACATCAAACTTTGCTCGGGGTACGGCGCCATTTTTTTGTTGAGTTCGCTAAAAAGCAAATTCAAAAACGGATCACAAAGTGCTTTATCCGTTTGCGTCGGCGGGCGGACATCCGATGATCCCTCGCCGATATCCTCTGTTGTTAAGAAGGACAAAATCGCCCCCAACAGCACCTCATCAAGGACCAAAAGCCCATGTCCGCCCATCGGCTCACTTAGCTGTACGAGAAGCATCGACGTTGAGAGTTCATCTAAGAGGCTCTCAGGCATGGTTTGTTGATCTTCATGGGCTGTCACCTCAAGCGATAGCCCGATCGAACGCATACCTGCACGCGCAATGGCCAAGCTCATATCCGCGATAAGTGCCCGCCGGTGGGGATCCCCCGCCTCTTGAACAGAGGGGGCCAGCATCTGTGCAATTACTGTCATTCTTCCTTCCCATTCTGGCTATGCCCCGGAGTGGACCACATCAAAAGCAATAGACGGAGAAGCTAAAGAATTGGTTTATGCTGGTGGCATATGACGCGGTAAAGTCACGCGAAATGCCGTGCCGCTTTGGCCAGGTAAATACGCGATTTCACCGCCAAGCGCATTCAAGATTTCACGACAAATCGCAAGCCCGAGCCCCGCGCTCCCTGCGGCCGCTTGATCCGATAGCCGTGAGAATTTTTCAAAAATAACATCCCGTTTTTCAGGCGGGAGTCCCGGTCCGTTATCAATGAAATCAATATGTAAGCTGTCTTCTTGGGCCCGCACCGCCACACGGAGTTCGGGGAGCGCTGCCGGGCAATATTTTGCTGTGTTTGAAATCAAATTCACAAAGACCTGCAAAAGCCGATCCGCATCCGTCAGGATCATAACATCTTCTTTTTGCTCCATACGTTGAATATCGAGCCGTGCCGCTTTTTGATCTGATACGGTGGCGATCAACGCACGTTCGATCACATCACCAAGCCGCACCTTTTGGCGATTGAGACGCACTTGCCCGCTTTCAAGCACAGACAGATCCAGCAAATCATCCAAGAGCCGCGTTAAGCGTTCCGCCTCAAGGTTAATAATTTCTGAAAATCGCTTTCGATCAGCATCGGGAATGGCCGCATCCCCCCCCGCATCAGAACGCAAGATTTCCGAAAACGCACGAATGGACGTCATAGGCGTGCGCAATTCGTGGCTAATCTGACTTAAAAATGCATCCTTTTGATGGGATATCTGCGTGAGCATATCATTGGCATCCTTTAGACGCTGTGCTGTATCGCGCAGCGCCTTTGATTTTGCTTCAAGCTCCGTTGAATATTCCACCAGCTGCGCGCTCTCATCAGCCATGGCAATCACATCTTCGACGGTCACGGAATCGCCGCCGGCGATTTGACCCACCATAGTATGTGCCGTTGCGGCGCCAACGGACCCGGATAATTCGCGCTCCAGAAGGTTCAAAAACCGTGATGTCGTATCCGGGAGGTAGCCGCGTTTGCCTTGGGCTCTGGCTTCGCGTTCAAAAAGTGCTTGAGCCTCTTTTGCGCCCATGATGCGCTGTGCCATGATCAAAAGATCCTCAGCTTCTGCGGCTTGTCCGCGCCATGTCTGCCCGCTTTCAGATTGTGAAAACACTTCAACAAATCGGGTGGATTGGAGTTGCTCAATCGGAGTTGTGCTCGATAAAAATGACCCCAGACAAAATGCCGCTGCATTCAATGTCAGCGACCAAATCAACGCATGGATCAGCGGGTCAAACCCCGACACCCCAAAGAGCGCATTAGGGCGCAGCCAAGAGAGACCAAAAATCCCATGTTCAATCACCCCAGGCCCCATCAAGAAGCTGCCTTCAAAACTTGGTAAGAAAAGCGTAAAGGCCCAGACAACAAAGCCCACAACCAGCCCAAAGCCGGCCCCAAGCTTGGTCGCGCGCCGCCAAAAAAGCGCCCCGAGCAATGCGGGCATCACCTGCACCACGCCTGTAAACGAAATCAACCCAATCGACGCAAGCGCAGCCCCGCCGCCCGATAGGTTATAATAGAGATAACCCAAGCCCAAAACGCCAATGATCACAACGCGGCGCGCATAGAGAACAGCTGCGCGCATATCGCCCGACACCTGCGCCCCGCCTTGGCGAAAAGACAGCCAAATCGGCATTACAATGTGGTTTGAAACCATCGTCGAGAGCGCAATCGCCGCCACAATCACCATGGATGTGGCGGATGAAAACCCGCCCAAAAACGCAAGAACCGCAAGGCCGCTTTGGCCTTGGGATTGTGGGATCGACAAAACAAAAAAGTCAGGGTTCGCACCTTCGGGCATGATTTCAAGACCGATCACTGCAATGGGCAAAACAAAGAGGCTCATCAACATCAAATAGAGCGGGAAAGCCCAGCTTGCCGTTTGAAGATGGGATTCGTCTGCGTTTTCCACAACGAGGACTTGAAACATGCGCGGCAAGGTCAAAAACGCGGCCCCAGCCAGAAAAGTCAAACCGATCCAGCGCGAGGGCGTAATCGACCAATTGGCAATGGGCGACGCATCAATCCGCGCGATAATATCGCCAAATCCATCCGCAATCCCCCAGACCACAAACACCCCAACCGCAATCAGCGCAAAGAGCTTCACCACCGCCTCAAGCGCAATCGCCGTCACAACGCCGTGGTGACGTTCATTTGCATCCAAATTCCGTGTGCCAAATAAAACCGTAAACAGCGCAAGCCCCATTGCCACGTAAAATGCAATACTATTGAGGTTGAGATCCCCGCCCGTATCCCCCGCAAAAACCGCAAATGACACGGTCACAGATTGCAGTTGAAGCGCGATATAGGGCGTCGTGCCGATCACCGCCATTAAGGTCACGATCACGCCAAGCCAGTTGGATTTACCAAAACGTGAAGAAATCAAATCCGCAATAGATGTAATTTTTTGATCCCGCCCGATGCGCACCAAACGTCGAAGCACCCACCACCAGCCGATCAAAACCAAGGTCGGCCCGAGATAAATTGTCAAAAATTCAAGCCCCGCGCGCGCGGCAAACCCCACGGCGCCATAAAATGTCCAAGCAGTACAATAGACAGATAACGAAAGCGTATAAATAAGTGGTGATCGCAACCATGTGAAATGGCCTTTTTGTGCACGCCGTTCCACGTAAGCGGCGACCGCAAATAAAAGCGCCACATAGACAACAGACACGATAATGATGAAATTTGCGGTCATGATGCCCGTCTCTGCGCATTACCCATCGGATTGATCTTGGGACCGGCTGCGCATTTTTGACGACAAAATACATGACAAAACGATCAACACCACCCAGACCGCAAAAAGATACAGCATCCCGCTTGCGGTTCCATCATTTTCAGGGCGTCCAGAAAACCGCAGCACCGGAAACACCATAAGCATCGTCCCAACCACGGGTAGCACTCGGGCGGCATCCACCCATTTTTGCGCGGTTTGGGACAACCTCTTTGCCATGCGCTTAGGCCCCGATTAGGGTTTGTGCCGCGCTTAAGACCTCTGCATTGGAAAACGGTTTGGTCATGAAGTGGCTAACGCCGTAGCTTTCGGCCAATTCGCGGTCCTTGGATTGGCCACGCGCCGTTAACATCATAATCGGCAAATCCCGCGTGGTATCATCATCACGCAGGTCACGCAGAATTTCAAATCCTGAACGATTGGGTAACATGACATCCAAGATGAGCAAATCTGGCTTTGCGTTTTGCACCGCGTCCACGGCATTTGCGCCATTGACATGGGTATCCACGCGCCATCCTTCGCGCGACAGCACGAAGCGAATGGCCTCCACAATATTTGGTTCATCCTCGATGATGAGAACATGTTTGCTCATCCGCCCCTCCCTTGGCTGATGTGCCCCTATAAACACGCGAAATCAACGCGTCAGAGGACTATTCAACGTTTTCTAGGCTTTGTCAAAACTCTTCGGCCAAAACTGAAGGCTCACGGCGCGCGTCACATTGTCTCTTTGGGCAAATGCGGCATGTGCTGCCCATATCAAAACGCGGCCCAGCGCGTTCAGGAAGCAACAGCTGAGGCACCAAGAGCATGTGGCTCTCTAAAATCCGCGGCGCATTGAGCGCGGGTTTTCCTTTGGGATGCGCATAGGAAAAACACGCAATATCAAGCGCATCCCGTGACATTTGCGACACCCAATGCTGCATCAGCTGGGACGGGACTGATAGAGCATGAAAAAGCGGCCAAAGCGCGCAGGCCGCCCCGATACGCGGGATCGCAAACCCGTCAATCGGCTTTCGATACGAAATCGCCCCTGCCCCATCAGCGACCACAAGACCAATACGCTGTGTGGGATCTTCAAATGGCAGGCTCGCCAACCGGCGAAACACCGCAGGAAGCGACACCGAAAACATTTCAGCCAGTAGATCAGGTTGGTAGGACAAGGTCGCCGCTGCCTCTTGAAATTGCGAAAGAGGGAGCCGTTTTACATCCTCAAGATAGGTTGTGAAAAACTGATCCAAAAGCCCGCGTGCGTCTTGACCTAAATGGGCAACATCAGCACGCGCCGTTTCCATATCGCCATTTTCTAGCGCGGGAATGTGGTGTCCCACAGCCTCAAGATATGCACCGATTTCCTCTTGGGGGGTCAATGTGATTTCCCCCATATCCGTTGCGCTATCCAAATAGGCAACCAAGGCTTGGGAACTCTCAGCCAAGCGCACCGCGTCTTCGAATAGGTTCTTTTGAAAACGCGCTTGCCAATTGGGGTCAATATCGTCGCTGCGCGCCAAAATGGAAGAGGTCGAGCGAATAGAGGTCACAGAACTCAGCATCTCATGCAAAGAGCTAGAGAGTTGCGGATCGTGAGCCAAGCGATCGGTGAGAACCTCCACCGTCTGGGTGAGCGTTTCCCCACGGCCGTGGAGCTCTGACAGAAACCTCGCCCAACCGGGGAAGCGACCGACAAATTCATTGATATGTTGGGTTTCCACATCCGCTTCACGCCCAGCAGCGGCGATTTCCAAGCTCGACACAAGCGCCATTTCGGCACCTTCTGAGAGATGTGCAGGCTCAACATCCAAAATACGCGCAATATCAAGCAAGAGTTTTCCGCCGATTCTGCGGCGATTATGTTCGATCAAATTGAGATACGCGGCCGAAATTCCTGCGATACGAGCCAATTCAGCTTGGCGCAGCCCTAAAACCATGCGCCGTTCACGGATCCGGCTCCCTGTGAGTGAGGTACGCGACATTGTTTTTCCTGTATTTTTCAGTGGCTTTCTGCAAGCGCGAGATAATTTATTTACAAAGTATACAGTGGTATTGTGTAAAAGTTTACAAAAAAATCCAATAACCAAAGGGATTTGTTGATAAATTTTCTAATTCAGCGCGATAATGGCTGCATCCTTGTAAAAGGCTCGGACTCTGTGGGGAGACAGAGTTCATTTTCACAAACTGGGAGGATTTTATGTCCAAATCACTACTTACACGTCGTGGCCTATTGAAAACGGGTGCCGTTGCCGGCGCTGGCGTTGCAATGCCTACGATCTTCACGGCGCAATCTGCGGCCGCGTATACAAATGAGCCAACTGGCAAATCTGTAACGCTTGGCTTCAACGTGCCACAAACTGGTCCTTATGCGGACGAAGGCGCGGATGAACTTCGCGCATATGAGCTTGCGGTTGAGCACCTCAATGGTGGCGGCGACGGCGGCATGATGAACACGTTTTCATCAAAAGCGCTCCAAGGGAACGGTATCCTTGGCAAGAAGGTTGAGTTCGTCACAGGCGACACGCAAACCAAATCAGACGCAGCACGTGCATCTGCGAAATCCATGATCGAAAAAGACGGCGCAGTGATGATCACTGGCGGGTCTTCTTCTGGTGTGGCGATCGCGGTTCAAGGTCTCTGCCAAGAGGCTGGCGTGATCTTCATGGCGGGTCTTACCCACTCCAACGACACAACTGGTAAAGATAAGAAAGCCAACGGCTTCCGTCACTTCTTTAACGGTTACATGTCTGGTGCGGCTTTGGCGCCTGTTCTTCAGAAAATGTATGGTTCTGATCGTACGGCTTACCACCTTACTGCTGACTACACATGGGGCTGGACGCAAGAAGAATCTATCGCAGCTGCGACAGAAGCTTTGGGCTGGAACACAGTTGAGAAAGTACGCACGCCATTGGCTGCGACAGATTTCTCATCTTACATCGCGCCTGTTCTTAACTCCGGTGCAGACGTCTTGGTCTTGAACCACTACGGCGGCAACATGGTGAACTCTTTGACAAACGCTGTTCAGTTTGGCCTCAAAGACAAAGTTGTGAACGGTAAGAACTTTGAAATCGTTGTTCCTCTCTACTCTCGCCTCATGGCGAAAGGTGCAGGCGAAAACGTTAAAGGTATCTTTGGCTCCACAAACTGGCACTGGTCTTTGCAAGACGACGCGTCTAAAGCATTCGTTAAGTCCTTTGGTGAAAAGTATGGCTTCCCTCCTTCACAGGCGGCACACACTGTTTACTGTCAGACACTTCTATATGCAGACGCGTGTGAACGCGCTGGCACCCACAACCCATGTGGCGTTGCAGAAGCATTGGAAGGCTTTGAGTTCGACGGTCTTGGCAATGGTAAAACACTTTACCGTGCAGAAGATCACCAGTGCTTCAAAGATGTGCTCGTGGTGAAAGGGAAAGAAAACCCAACATCCGAATATGACCTCTTGGAAATCGTAGAAGTAACACCTGCAGGTCAGGTGACTTATGATGCGAACCACCCAATGTT
Source organism: Halocynthiibacter sp. (assembly GCA_049609065.1). Lineage (GTDB taxonomy): Bacteria > Pseudomonadota > Alphaproteobacteria > Rhodobacterales > Rhodobacteraceae > JBMYYE01. Next base: position 13,513 of record JBMYYE010000011.1, on the reverse strand, counting down.
TGCAGGCGGTGCTCTTGGCACATGTAACGCAGGCTAAGTCCTGACGCGAACACGGCATCGGGCGGCAGCATGTCGCCCGATTGCCTCAGTTTATCTGAAAATTCAATTATTTACATCAGGTGGGGAAGATGGACGCCATCCTACTTCAAATTCTGAACGGCCTTGACAAAGGGTCAGCCTATGCGCTCATCGCGCTTGGGCTTACGCTTATTTTTGGCACGCTCGGTGTCGTGAACTTTGCTCACGGCGCGCTCTTCATGATCGGTGCATTTTGCTCCGTGACCTTGCAACGTATATTGACGCTTTCTTTTGAAACGATCGATCCAACCAAGAAAGATTTCTTGGGCAATCCAGCGGTGATCAAAACACCGTATGTAGAAAGCTGGTTTGGCACAGAAACGGGGGCCTCGATCATCGACTGGTCCGTCCCACTGGCCATTTTATTTTCTATTCCAGTGATGCTGGCGGTTGGCTACATCATGGAACGCGGACTTATTAAGCATTTCTACAAACGCCCACACGCGGATCAGATCCTTGTGACCTTTGGTCTGGCGATCGTGTTGCAAGAGGTCGTGAAATACTTCTTTGGCGCGAACCCTATCCCCACCCCTGCACCTGATGTCTTTAAGGGCTCTTTTGATTTTGGTCAGCTTTTGGGCTTTGACCCCAATGTCATTATCTATCCTTACTGGCGCATGGTGTATTTCGTTTTCGCGGCGATCGTGATTTCAGGCGTCTTTGCCTTCCTCAACATGACCACATTTGGGATGGTTGTGCGTGCAGGTATGGCAGACCGTGAAACCGTTGGCCTTTTGGGCATCGATATCGACAAACGGTTTACCATCATGTTTGGCATCGCGGCCTCCGTTGCGGGTGTTGCAGGCGTGATGTACGCGCCGATCAATTCGCCGAACTACCACATGGGTATGGATTTTCTGGTCCTCAGCTTCGTTGTGGTTGTTGTAGGTGGCATGGGCTCCTTACGAGGCGCCGTTGCGGCGGGTTTCCTCCTTGGGATTTGTGAAAGCTTCGCGTCTATGAACGTGATCAAAAACATCATCCCAGGGATCGACCAAATTATCATCTATGTGATTGCCATTTTGATCCTATTGACCCGTCCTCGTGGCCTTATGGGTCGCAAAGGCGTGATGGAGGAATAAGACATGCTCGGATTAAATCAAAAAGACACTAAATTCTTGTTGATCGTTGTGTTCCTCACATTGTTCACACCGATCCTCTTGCAACCTTTTGCCGAAGGCTCTGGCTTGGCGCAATTTAACGCGGGCTACCCGGATCTCATGCAACGCTTTGCGATCTTTGGGATCTTTGCCATCGGCTTTAACATCCTCTTTGGCCTCACAGGGTATCTCTCCTTTGGTCATGCCGCCTTCTTGGGTGTGGGGTCCTATTCAGCAGTTTGGATGTTCAAGCTTCTGTCAATGAACGTGATCCCAGGCCTTATCTTGGCGGTGATCATGTCTGGCCTCTTCGCGCTTGTGATTGGCTATGTCAGCTTGCGTCGCTCTGGGATTTACTTCTCAATCTTGACGCTTGCCTTCGCGCAGATGTCTTTCAACCTCGCCTATTCAGTTTTGACACCCATCACCAATGGGGAAACCGGCCTTCAGCTCTCGCTCGATGATCCACGGATCTTGGATGGCGTCGCAGAAGCAGGGTCGCTTCCTGTGACCAACATCTTTGGCTTGGCGATGAACAGCTCCACCAAGATTGAACTTCTTGGCCGCGTGTTTACGTTTAATGTTGGCTACTACTTTTGTGCCATCATCGCGATCCTTGCCTTCTATGTCAGCTTGCGGATCTTCCGTTCGCCATTTGGCTTAATGCTACGTGCGGTGAAAACCAATCAAACACGGATGAACTATACGGGGTTGAATTCACGTCCATATACATTGGCGGCCTTCGTAATCTCCGGCATGTATGCGGGTCTTGCGGGTGGTTTGCTTGCATCAATGGATCCACTTGCAGGCGCCGAGCGTATGCAATGGACCGCGTCAGGTGAGGTTGTTTTGATGACCATTCTTGGCGGTGCGGGTACGCTTATGGGCCCAGTCATCGGCGCAGGGTTCATCAAATACTTTGAGAACATCTTCTCCAAAATCAACGACAATGTTCTTCATGGTTGGTTCAGCTTCCTTCCAGACGGCATGGAAGACTTCATCGTCTTCATCATCCATCCGTTTGTGGGCAAAGGCTGGCACCTGACGCTTGGCATCTTGTTCATGCTTGTTGTGACATTCTTGCCCGGTGGTCTCATCGAAGGTGGCCAACGTGTGGCGAACTGGATCAAACGTCGCGGGAAAAAATCCGGCGGTGATGACTACGATCCAGAACACCACCCCGAAGACCAAAAACATGTCGGCGAATAAGAAAGGAACGCTATAATGGGACTTTTAGAAGTCAAAGGTGTTGGTAAGCGTTTCGGAGGCCTGCAGGCGCTTGGCGACGTAAACCTATCGGTTGAGGAAAACTCAGTCCACGCAATCATCGGCCCCAATGGGGCTGGTAAATCCACCCTTCTGAACTGCTTGATCGGGAAACTCATTCCTGACGAAGGCTCCGTGATGTTTGATGGCCAATCTGTACTTGGCCGCAAACCCCACGAAATCAATCAGATGGGCATCAGCCGCGTGTTCCAAACGCCTGAGATCTTTGGTGATCTCTCCGTGTTTGAAAACATGTTGATCCCGTGTTTTGCCAAACGGGATGGGGCGTTTCGGATGCATGCATTTGAAACCATCGCCCAAGAACGCGACATTGTCGAAAAGGCGGAACAGATGCTGGCCGATGTGAATATGCTCGAAAAGAAAGATATGCATTCTGCATCGCTTTCACGGGGGGATAAACGTCGCTTGGAAATGGCCATGTGTTTGGTCCAAGAACCCAAGCTTCTTTTGCTCGATGAGCCAACGGCGGGTATGGCACGTGCGGATACCAACAACACGATTGAACTCTTAAAAGAGATCAAAGCAAAGCATGACCTCACCATTGCGATCATCGAACATGATATGCACGTGGTCTTTAGCTTAGCTGAGCGCATCACCGTTTTGGCCCAAGGCACGCCTTTGGTTGAAGACACACCAGAAAACATCAAAGGTCATCCGAAGGTCCAAGAGGCCTATCTCGGTGAGACACAGCAGGTTTAGGAGGCCCGAATATGAGCAAATCACATGCGACAAACGCACCCGCCTATTTTTCGGTCTATGACATCCATGCCTATTATGGCGAAAGCTATATCGTGCAAGGTGTTTCCTTCAACGTGCATGAAGGCGAAATCCTAGCGCTTTTGGGGCGAAACGGGGCAGGTAAAACATCCACCCTACGTACCATCGCGCGTCTGGATGATCCACAATTGACCCATGGTGAAATCTGGCTCGATCACAAACATGTCCACACGATGCGCGCCCACGAAGCGTCCATTGCAGGCATCGGTTTGGTGCCAGAAGATCGCCGCATCATTCCAGGCCTTACGGTTGAGGAAAACCTCAAACTGGCACAAATCGTGGAGCCTGTTGGTTGGTCCATTGATCGCCTATATGATCTCTTCCCGCGTCTTCGTGAACGCCGCAACCAAGAGGGGGTGACGCTTTCTGGTGGGGAACAGCAAATGCTTGCTATCGCGCGCACCTTGGCTCGCGACATTAAGGTCCTTTTGCTGGATGAACCCTATGAGGGGCTTGCACCTGTGATCGTGGATGAGATCGAAAAAACCCTTGGCATCATTAAGGAACAAGGCATCACCACAATCATCGTTGAGCAAAACGCCGTCCGTGCGTTGAACTTGGCGGATCGTGCTGTGATCCTCGACACGGGTAAAGTCGTGTATGATGGCTCCGCCCAAGATGTTCTCGATAATGAGGCACTACGCCAAGAATACCTCGCGATCTAATCGCATAATATCAGAAGCCGCCTTGAGGAAGAGGCGGCTTCGCAACACTCTTTAAGGAGGGGACATGTCCGATAAGATGTATCCACCAAGCGCTGAATTTGCAGCAAACGCACATATTTCCGCTGATAAATACCAAGAAATGTACACCGCATCCATCACCAACCCTGATGCATTTTGGGGCGAACAAGGCAAGCGCCTCGATTGGATGACACCTTACACGAAGGTGAAAAACACCAGCTTTGAACATGGTAAAGTTGACATCAAATGGTTCGAAGATGGCGGCATCAATGTCGCCGCAAACTGTGTTGATCGCCATTTAGAAACCCGTGGCGATCAAACGGCAATTATCTGGGAACCTGATGATCCCAATGATGATGCCTTACACATCACCTATACTGAATTGCATGACAAGGTGAACCGTTTCGCCAATGTTTTGAAATCCCAAGGCATCGTCGCAGGCGACCGTGTGATCATTTACCTCCCGATGATCCCAGAAGCCGCCTATGCCATGTTGGCCTGTGCGCGCATCGGCGCGATCCATTCAATCGTCTTCGCCGGCTTCTCCCCTGATGCGCTGGCGAACCGCATCAATGATTGCGACGCCAAAGCCGTGATCACCGCCGACGAAGCCCCTCGTGGCGGCCGCAAAACGGCGCTAAAATCCAACACGGATGCAGCACTTTTGCACTGCAAAGACAAAGTACGCTGCCTCGTGGTGAAACGCACTGGCGGTCAAACAACGTGGGTTGACGGGCGCGACGTAGACGTCAACGCCATGATGGACACCGTGAGCGGCGATTGCCCGCCACGTGAAATGAATGCTGAAGATCCCCTCTTCATCCTTTATACATCTGGTTCAACTGGCAAACCCAAAGGCGTTGTGCATAGCTCAGGCGGCTATCTTCTTTATGCCTCCATGACCCAAGAATTGGTCTTTGATTATCACCAAGGCGATGTCTTTTGGTGTACGGCTGATGTGGGGTGGGTTACAGGCCACAGCTATATTATCTACGGCCCCCTCGCCAATGGGGCGACCACGGTGATGTTTGAAGGCGTGCCAACCTATCCAGATGCGTCGCGTTTCTGGCAAGTTTGCGAAAAACACAAGGTCAACCAATTCTACACCGCCCCAACCGCCATTCGCGCGTTGATGGGGCAAGGGCCAGAATTCGTTGAAAAATGTGATCTTTCCGATTTGAAGGTTCTCGGCACAGTTGGCGAACCGATCAATCCAGAGGCGTGGAACTGGTACAATGACGTGGTTGGCAAAGGCAAAACGCCGATCGTTGATACATGGTGGCAAACGGAAACAGGCGGGCATCTGTTGACACCCTTCCCAGGTGCAACAGCAACCAAACCTGGATCTGCAACCACACCATTCTTTGGCATTCAGCCTGTGATCTTGGAGCCGACAACAGGCGAAGAATTGACAGACACCGCCACCGAAGGCGTGCTTTGCATGAAAGACAGCTGGCCGGGCCAAATGCGCACGGTTTATGGCGACCACGACCGGTTTATGCAAACCTATTTCAGTGACTATAAAGGCTATTACTTCACCGGTGACGGCTGTCGCCGTGACGAAGATGGCTACTACTGGATCACGGGCCGCGTCGATGACGTGATCAACGTGTCTGGCCACCGTATGGGCACCGCAGAAGTCGAAAGCGCCCTCGTCGCCCATGCCAAAGTCGCCGAAGCGGCCGTTGTGGGCTATCCCCATGACATCAAAGGCCAAGGCATCTATGCCTATGTGACACTTATGAATGACCAAGAGCCAAGCGATGAATTGCGCAAGGAACTTGAAACATGGGTGCGCACAGAAATCGGGCCGATTGCAAAACCTGACCTCATCCAATGGGCGCCAGGTTTGCCAAAAACCCGCTCCGGCAAAATCATGCGTCGCATTTTACGTAAAATCGCGGAAAATGATTACGGGGCACTCGGGGATATTTCCACATTGGCAGAGCCTGCTGTGGTCGATGATCTCATTGAAAACCGCATGAATCGCGGCTGAATACTCCCGCGCATTCTTTGGAAACGCGCGAACAAAAGGGGCAAGCCATGTGCTTGCCCCTTTTTTATTAAAATGCCTTTTGATTTCATCCCGCTGACATCCCCGTTCTTCACATATAATTAGGAAATCCCTGTCTTCATGACACATGGTGGGGGCTCCGAGTGAGGAGCAACAAATGTCTATTCAAAATTTCACGCCATTAATTGGCGTTCAAGTCACGCCTGTGGCAAAGGACATTCAAGGGCCAGAGCAGCCCTATACAACAGATGATCACATCGCTGGCACAGCTGAAATGGGCACCGAACATCGGGCTGATACGCAGGGAAAAATGAGCCGTGATCAAAATATTCACCCAGATGCGCCCAAACCGCCAAGCACCCCACCCACGGAGCTACAACGCGAAATCATGCGTCTTATCGAAGAGCAAATGTCACCCCCTGTCCAAGAAGCCTATAGAAGCGCGGTTGCAGTTGCCCAACCCGAAACCTAAAGGATTGCAAATCCCAAAACATTTGCGCAACCATTCCAGATGACAAAGAGCGCTCTACATAAACAAGACTGAGCCGTAATCTAGGCAAACAACAAGGTCCGCCATAAGGGACGTAGCTGTCGTTCAGCTAAGTCTTTAAATCTGAGGTTTATAGGTCGCGAGTTTTAGCCCAAAGCCAATAAATACGACCCCCGTAATACCTTTAAGCCACCTTTGAAATCGTCCATTCTGCGCAATAGCTGTCAGCCGCGCCATGATTAGAACCATTGCGCCAAACCAGATCGCATTAATCAGGGAATGAATGGCAACAAGCGTGAATGATGCGATAGGCGTGGTGTCTCCTAAGCTAATAAACTGGGGAAAGGCCGCCAAATAAAACATCGAAACCTTTGGGTTGAGTGCGTTCGTCAGAAGCCCTTCAACATAAGCATTGGCCAATGTGCGTTTACTGGCGGCTGGCTTCACCTCGGCAGTGTCTTCAATACCTCGCCAAGCGGCAATAAGTGCCTTTCCCCCAATCCAGCAAAGATATGCTGCACCAAGATACTTTACGATTGAAAAAGCAAAGGCCGATTGAACCAAGATGATTGAAATTCCGAGAATTGCCAGTGCACCGTGTATGTAAAAACCAGTCACGAAACCTGCCACATTTGCAAACCCAGCAGCGCGGCCTGATGTTGGAACCGTTTTTGCAATTAAGACACCGTTGGGTCCCGGAGACATAACGAGCAAACTCGCAACAATTACGAAGGTTAGGATTTCTGAGAATTCCACGACGTTCTCCCTGATCTGTGTAGTCCGACACTAAAAAATTTTCCGCACCTTCGCAATACCGACAATATGGGCTCCAAGCAGTCATTACTTCTTACGACCAATGAAACAACCTGTTGCAAACGGAGCTGGTCATTCTATTCGTTTAAAGCGCTCTACAGTTTCTGAATTAGGTGTCTAGTGCCCTTTGTTTGCAAGGGTTTTCAATCGATCCCGAAGCGCGGTTTTTAAAACTTTGCCGTAGTTATTCTTAGGGAGATCCTCGATCTGATAATATGTTTTCGGCCGTTTGAACCGCGCGATCTGGGACAAACAGTGGGCGTCCAAGATGGCTGGATCGATGGGACTATCGCTCACCACGAATGCAACAACATCTTCGCCCCACTCCGGTGATGGGCGGCCAATAACCGAGACCTCGCGCACATCAGAATGTGTGAGAAGGGCCTCTTCGACCTCTCGCGGATAAATGTTGGATCCCCCAGAAATAATAAGGTCCTTCGACCTATCCTGAAGCGTCACATAGCCATCTGCATCCATGGACCCCATATCCCCCGTTAGCAACCAGCCATCTTTGATGGTGTTTTCGGTTGCCTCTGGGTTTTTCCAATATCCGGGCATGACAATTGGGCCTTTCACCATGATTTCGCCAATCTCACCGACGGCACATTTTGCACCGGTTTCATCCCCAATTTTCACTTCAACGATGGATTGTGCGCGACCAACAGATTTCAAACGAGATTGCCAATTGGGATGGCTGCGATCCATGACGTCAACCCGCGTCAAAGCCGTGATCGCCATAGGACATTCGCCTTGGCCATAGACTTGGGCAAATTTCGGCCCGAACCAATCGACGGCCTCGGTTATATCCGCCAAATACATCGGGCCGCCCGCGTAGATCACGGTGCGAAGACCCTCGCCTTTGCGGTTTTCGGCCTTGGCGGTATCGATCAAAAAACGCACCATAGTTGGCGCCATAAACATGTGAACAGGACCCATGTTTTCCGCGAGGTCCAAGACCTCCGTCGCATCAAACCCACCCGATGGCGGGCAGACATGGCGCGCGCCTTTCAACACATGCATCATATTATAAATCCCCGCCGCGTGGGACATAGGGGCCGCATATAGAATGGCATCCTCGGCATGGACTTCATCCACATCCGCAAAATACGCCAAAGACATCACCGAGAGCATGCCATGGGTAATCTGCACCCCTTTAGGGCGCCCCGTTGTCCCCGACGTATAAAAGAGCCACGCAAGATCATGGTCCCCGCGATCCGCGACCTCAATGGAAGGGTGTTGCAGCATTGCCTCGAAATCGGGCCCCTCAACGGCGATCACGGGGCATGGCGCGATGTCTGTCAGCCCCTGAGCAAGGCTTTGGGTCACGAAACACAAAGAGGCTTTCGCATTTTCCAAAATCCATGCTGCCTCTTTTTCATGGAGCTTGGCATTAATCGGGATGGCCGCTGCCCCCGCGATCCAGATGCCATAAAAAACCACCAAATACTCAGGCGTGTTTTTCATAAAAATTCCAACCCGGTCCCCCGGCTGCACCCCGCGCGCCCTAAGCGCGCCCGCAATATGGGCGGCTTTTGCAAAAAACATTCCATAGTCAGCGACTTGTTTATCACCTAGAAACAATGCCCCGCGATGGCCATGCTTTTGCGCCACGCGTTGCAGCCAAAGTGCTAAATTCATGGGTTGCTTCCCTTCTATATCACAAAGCTTGCATTCTTTTTTCTACCTTAGATCGGCCAATTTCACCAGAAAACCCGCCATTTTGGTGACGTAAGGGAATAAACTCTTACATTCTGCCATGCCTGTCCCAGAATGAGTGCTTTTCAGGGCTGATAAGCTGGCGTATAAGCAGAAATGACGACTTGGCCCACACATGCGGTGGGCGCATCGATTAAGGAAAAAGAATGACTAAAAAACCACAAGATTCCGATGTGGCCTTCATCGCGGCCTTGGCAGAACTGCTCAATGAAAATGACCTCACTGAATTGCAGGTCAAGCGCCAATATGGTGAAGACGACTCTCTTAATGTGCGTGTGTCTCGCAAAACAGAAATCGTTGCTGCCGTTGCGGCCCCTGCCCCGATTGCCGCTGCACCCGCAGCCGCAGCGCCTGCAGCCGCGGCCCCTGTTGCAGCAGCCAGCGAAGATCCTGCGGCACATCCTGGCGCGGTTACATCCCCTATGGTTGGCACCGCTTACCTCGCAGCCGAACCAGGGGCTGCGCCATTTGTGACTGTTGGCCAATCCGTATCTGAGGGCGACACCGTTCTCATCGTGGAAGCCATGAAAACAATGAACCAAATTCCTGCGCCAAAATCAGGCACAGTGAAACGCATCCTCGTTGCTGATGGCGATGCGGTTGAATATGGCTCACCTCTTTTGATCATCGAATAAGGGGCCCCGCCCATGTTTGAAAAAATTCTTATCGCCAACCGCGGCGAAATTGCGCTTCGCGTTATTCGTGCTTGCCGTGAAATGGGCATCAAATCCGTGGCTGTGCATTCCACAGCGGATGCTGATGCGATGCATGTGCGCATGGCGGATGAAAGCATCTGTATTGGCCCAGCACCTGGCACCGATAGTTATCTATCTGTGCCCGCGATCATCGCGGCCGCAGAAGTCACCGGCGCACAAGCCATTCACCCTGGTTATGGTTTCTTGTCTGAAAATGCTGGCTTTGTTCAGATTTTAGAAGAACACGGCATCACATTTATCGGCCCAACATCTGAACATATTCAGATCATGGGGGACAAAATCACCGCCAAAGACACGATGAAAAAATTGGGGGTGCCTTGTGTTCCGGGATCTGATGGGGGCGTTCCAGATTTTGAAACCGCCCAGAAGGTTGCCGATGACATGGGCTATCCCGTGATCATCAAAGCCACCGCAGGTGGTGGCGGACGCGGCATGAAACTCGCGCTTACGGCAAATGACCTCGAAGAGGCATTTCGCACAGCGCGCGCAGAAGGCAAATCCGCTTTTGGCAATGACGAAGTCTATATCGAAAAATATCTGCAAAAACCGCGCCATATCGAAATCCAAGTCTTTGGCGATGGCAAAGGCAATGCGGTTCATTTAGGTGAACGGGATTGTTCGCTTCAACGTCGTCACCAAAAGGTCTTCGAAGAGGCCCCCGGCCCATGCATTTCCCCCGAGCTTCGTGCGGAAATTGGCGCACGCTGTGCTGAGGCTGTGGCTGGCATTAACTATATCGGCGCAGGCACGATTGAGTTCCTCTATGAAGATGGCGAGTTTTATTTCATCGAAATGAACACCCGTTTACAGGTGGAACACCCCGTGACCGAAGCGATCTTTGGTGTGGACCTTGTGCGCGAACAAATCCGCGTGGCAGAGGGGCTTCCGATGTCGTTCACGCAAGAGGATCTAGAGGTCAATGGCCACGCCATTGAGGTGCGGATCAACGCGGAACGCTTGCCAAACTTTGCGCCGTGCCCTGGCAAAATCACGCAATACCACGCGCCAGGTGGGCTTGGTGTGCGGATGGACAGCGCGCTATATGATGGGTACTCAATTCCACCCTATTACGACAGCTTGATCGGGAAACTCATCGTGCATGGCCGCAACCGCGAAGAAGCCTTGTCGCGCCTCAACCGCGCTTTGGGGGAAATCATTGTCGATGGGGTGGACACAACCTTGCCGCTCTTCCATGCGCTTTTACAAGAGGCGGATATCCATTCAGGGGATTATGACATTCACTGGCTTGAAAAATGGCTTGAAGCCAACTTCAGTTAATTTCTAAAAAGGCGGGGCGACAAACCCCGCCTTTTTTTCTATATTGGGCATATCACAAATATGGATGGCCCCACGTGACCACAACAGCCCCCATTTTATCAACAGAAGAGCTCCTTTCAGCCTATGCCAATGGCGTGTTCCCCATGTCAGAGGATCGTGACAGCGATGAGATTTTCTGGGTCGACCCCCATTTTCGCGGTATCATTCCCCTAGACGGATTTCACATCTCACGTTCATTGGCACGCCGCCTCAAACGTGAGGATTACCGCGTGACATTTAACCAAGATTTCCTTGTGGTTGTGGATGCCTGTGCGGATCGGGAAGACACGTGGATCAACGCGCCAATTCGCGCGCTTTATCATCGATTGCATCAAGAAGGCTTTGCCCAAAGCATCGAGATCTGGCTCGGCACTGAACTCATTGGTGGGGTTTATGGGGTCACGTTTGGTGGAGCGTTTTTTGGCGAAAGCATGTTTTCGCGGGCCCGTGACGGGTCAAAAATCGCATTGGCTTATTTGGTCGACCACCTTCGTGAATGCGGATTTAGCCTCTTTGACACGCAATTCATCACCGACCATCTCGCAAGCTTGGGAGCCATTGAAATCCCACGTTCGGACTATCACGAATTACTGGAAGAGGCGCTCGTTCAGGCTGCGCGTTTTCGCTCTAAACCAAGTGCACGTTCGGCTCAGGAATTATTGCAGCGCAACACCCAAACATCGTAACGCGCATGCTCAAGCGGGTTAAGCGCGGGGCTAGAAGCAACCATCCAACCGCGAAACTTTTCAGCTTCACCTTCGGAAATTACCAAATGAACGAAGGCATCCCCTGATGGGTTATTCGTTGGAAAACGGCATTCCTTTAGGGTGATTTGCAATGCCCCAAATTGCGCGACATCAGAGGCGTTGAGCGTGATGTCCACCAAAGCCTCAGACTGCCGATCGAGGCCGCGTAGAACCGCACCTGTCGCCGTTGTGGTTTCTTTTGTCACTGCCTGACCCGCAAAGGGGAGCAGGCACAAAAGAAGGCTCAAGACGATCCGTTTCATTCCCCACCTGCGACAAACTTTGTAAGAAGCGTGATCAGGCTCACAGCGCCTTGCGTGTCTTCAATCTCAGCCCCTTGGTCGAGGTTAAATGGGGATCCACCTGGCTGAATTTCTACAAAATTCCCACCAAGAAGCCCCTCAGACGCGATGATAACCGCGCTATCTTCGGGGATTTCGATATCCCCTTCAATGGACATTTTTGTATCTGCGCGGAAGGTTTTCTTATCAAGGCTCACACCGGAAACGGACCCGACCTTGACGCCAGCAAGACGCACATCTGTGCCGACGCGCACGCCTTCGATCGAGCGAAAGCTCGCTGTCAGCGTGTAGTGACCCGCCGCGGTGGTTCCGCCCGTGAATTGCATGAGATAAAACAGAAACGCCCCCGCAATAGCGAGAACGATTCCACCAACCAATGCTTCTGCTTGGGTTTCAGTCATAGGATTTACTCAGGCTGCCACGCGTCATAATCGCGACGTTCGCCCGTTTTGGGCATTGATGCCACTGGCGTATAGGCCGCAGCCGTACCTGTGAGGTTCTCTTGGTGCGGGAGCTCCCAAGATTTGTGCACAAGAGGCCGCTTTGTTGGTGGTTCTTTAAATGTGTGGTGAAGCCAACCATGCCAATCAGGTGACACTTTGGACGCTTCTGGTTCCCCATCAAACAACACCCAACGGCGTTTGCCATCTCGTGTTTCAAAGAAGCGATTGCCAAATTCGTCTTCGCCCACCTGAACACCCTTGCGCCACGTAAAAAGACGCGTGCCGAGTGTATGGGAATGCCACCATGTCAAAAGCGAAAGAATAAAGCGCATATTTGCCTCCGTTGTTAGTCATCATATGCCGTAAAAATCACCAAAGGTCCAGATCAGATCGCAAAGATCGGCGCCCCTTCGGGCACAAAAAAGGCCCCCACAAACGATGGAGGCCTTTTGAATGCTGTAAATGTAGGAAAACCTAGCCTGCTGTGGCGGCTTCCTCAGATTTAGATTCGCCATGCACAATCAAAGGATGCGCATCAGACGTAACCGCTTCTTCATTCACGACGACTTCTTCGACGCCTTCCATGCCCGGAAGGTCAAACATCGTATCCAAAAGGATGTCTTCGAGGATGGAGCGCAATCCACGTGCGCCTGTTTTGCGTTCAATTGCGCGTTTGGCAATGGCCTGCAACGCATCCTCAGAAAACGTCAATTTGACGTCTTCAATCTCAAAGAGACGCTGATACTGTTTCACAAGCGCATTTTTCGGCTTGGTCAAAATCGTAACGAGCGCATCCTCATCAAGGTCCTCAAGCGTCGCAATCACCGGCAAACGGCCAACGAATTCAGGGATAAGACCGAATTTCAAAAGATCCTCTGGCTCAAGCTCTTTGAAGAGATCGCCAATGCCACGTTCATCATTGTCACGCACATCGGCGCCAAACCCCATAGAGGTCCCTTTGCCGCGCTGCGCAATAATTTTATCGAGGCCTGCAAAAGCGCCCCCACAAATGAAGAGGATATTGGTCGTAT
>JBMYYE010000010.1:0-39478 GCA_049609065.1 Halocynthiibacter sp. | reverse complement strand
AAAAATATTGAGTTATTGCTCCGTCTGCTCCGGCGTTAACTTTTTCGACAAAATAGTCAATATCTTGTTCGAAACTATGGGATTGAGGATGCTTTTCAGGATAGGCACCAACCCGAACGGTGAAATCACCGCGGGTTTTGATGGCTTCGATCAACTCACAAGAGTTTTGAAACCCGTCTTCTGTCGGTTGAAAATGCGCGCTGCCTTTGGGGGGATCCCCTCGCAGGGCCACAATTTCGCTCACACCGATTTTCTTGTATGTATCAATGATCTCAAGGGTCTCTTCACGACTTGCATCAACACAAGTCAAATGGGCGGCAACATTAAGACCATAGTTGTTGTGAATGGCCTCAACCGCGTCATGGGTGAGCTTTCGGGTTGTGCCGCCAGCGCCATATGTCACGGAGGCGAAGCTCGGGTCGTAGCCTTTAAGGGCGTTTACAGTGTCCCAAAGCCGAAAAGACGCCTGAAGCGATTGCGGTGGGAAAAATTCAAATGAAATAGCTGGACGTGTCATAGGAGCCTCTTTTTTGCCCTTGTGTCATATCTCCTATTGTGAAACAAATTCATAATTCTCAAGATGATTATGAAGTATATCGATATGCATGTAGAAATCCGCCATCTTCGAACCATCCGTGCCGTGCACGAAGAGGGGGGGCTGCAAAAAGCAGCCAACCGTTTGAACATGACGCAATCCGCGCTCAGCCATCAGATCAAGGCCTTAGAGGAACAAACTGGGGTTGAGCTTTTCTTGCGCCGTTCAAAACCGTTGAAACTGTCTGTTGCGGGATTGCGGATGTTGCGGTTCGCGGAACAAGTGCTTCCTGAGCTTCAGCGGTTGTCGGAGGATTTTGATGCGCTTCGAAATGGTAAATCGGGGCGTCTTCACATTGCGATTGAATGCCATGCGTGTTTTGAGTGGCTCTTTATCGTTTTGAAACAGTTTCGCAAAGCCTGGCCTGATATCGATGTGGATATCCGCGTGAACCTTGCCTTTGGGGCCATAACGGCGCTTGAGCGCGAAGATGTGGATTTGGTGATTTCATCTGATGCGTCGGGTGCGCCGCTTTTGACATTTTCACCGCTCTTTGATTATGAACCGCTTTTTGTCGCCAGTGCATCACATCCAGCCGCGGCCAAAGCGTATGTTGAACCAGAAGACTTCATCGGGGAACAGCTCATCACCTATCCGGTGGATCGGGCGAAATTGGATGTGTTTACGCAATTCTTGCAACCTGCGGGGGTTGAGCCGCGCTCCATTCGGCGTACGGAACTGACGGAGGTGATCCTCATGCTGGTGGCCTCTGGGCGTGGGGTGACGGTGCTGCCAGATTGGGTGCTGCGCGAGGCAAAAGAATCATCAGAATTCACCGTTAAGAAATTGGGACCAAATGGGCTTTTCAACCGACTTCACGCCGTGACACGCAGTGATGACCTCGCAAAACCACATATTGCGCATTTTTTGCGTCTTGCGCGGTCCGAACCGGTTAAACTTCAGCGCAGTTGACCCCTTGGCAAAGGATAAGTTTGGGCGTATACGCGGCGTTTAATCCCTAAGCTTTTCGTAGGAGCAGCCCGATGATCGGTAGCGCAAACCTTAATGTCATGATCAAAGCCGCGCGCACTGCGGGGCGGTCGCTTCTGAAAGATTTTGGTGAGGTCGAAAACCTCCTGTCATCCATGAAGACCCCTGGTGATTTTGTCAGCCGCGCGGATACGCGCTCAGAAGAAATCATCAAAGAGATCTTGATGGAATCCCGTCCAACTTATGGCTTCTTGGCCGAAGAAGGGGGCGAGGTTGAAGGCAAAGATCCGACACGGCGTTGGATTGTCGATCCGCTTGATGGTACGACAAATTTCTTGCATGGTTTGCCGCATTGGGCCGTATCAATCGCGCTTGAGCATAAAGGCGAAGTGATTTCTGCGGTCGTCTATGATCCAGTAAAAGACGAAATGTTTTTTGCCGAAAAAGGTGCCGGGGCGTGGTTGAATGATCGTCAGCGTGTTCGCACATCTCAGCGTAAATCCTTGATCGAAGGTCTTTTTGCAACGGGTTTACCGTTTGCAGGGCGTGCGGATTTGCCAAATACATTGGCTGAACTTGCACGGCTTTTGCCAGCTTGCGCAGGGGTGCGCCGCATGGGCGCTGCATCGCTTGATTTGGCGTATTTGGGCGCAGGTCGCTATGACGGGTTTTGGGAACGTAAACTCAAAATTTGGGACATCGCAGCGGGCTACCTTATCGCAAAAGAAGCGGGGGCCTTGGTGGAACCTATTCGCGAAAATCGCTCCATCCTTGAGGATGGTGAAATCATTGCTGCAAATGATCTTATCTTTAGCAAATTTGCCAAAGTCATTCGCGACACAGGCAAATAGACCAAATTTAATCTTTTAAATACGATCGGACGGATGGTTGATGCCATCTGTCCATTCAATTGGGCCGAGATCTGATGGGTTGATACCCGCGAGGATCGCGACATTGACACCGTATTCATTGGGGTTTGATCGCCGTTTGTGATGCGTGTAAATTCCACAGGTTTTACAAAAATAGTGCTGGGCCACGCCTGTGCCCCATGTGTAGAGCGTCAGGTTATTCGCGCCTTTTGTGATGGCAATGCCGCCATCAACGGGGGCGGACACGGCAATGGCACCGCGCCTAGCGCAGAAACTACAATCACAACGCCGGGCCGTATTTAAACCATCTGTTAAGACAACCGAAAGCTCCACCGCGCCGCAATGGCATGTGGCTTTATGGGGGCCATTTGAAAATGCGGGTGTGTTCATTTGCGTGTCACCTTTGGTATATGGGTGCGAATGGTGCGGTATTTTGCTTCTGGATTTGGCGGATGCATTGCGGTGCGGGCCCAAAAGTCTTTGCCACCTTGTTTAAGCCAAAAAGGTAGGATCAGCAAAAAGCCAATGACAAACCCACCCGCATGGGCCCAATAGGCAACACCACCACCACTTGTGTCGGTGACGGTTCCGCTAAACAGTTGTAAGCCAAACCAAAGCCCAAGCATGACCCATGCAGGAACTGGGATCACTTTAAAGAGGATTATAAAGATGAAAAGGATATCAACCCGCGCTTTGGGATAAAGCAGGAGATATCCCCCCATGACACCCGCGATTGCCCCAGAGGCCCCAACGGTAGGTACGAAGGATTGCGGGTCCGCCAGAACATGGGCCAAGCCCGCCCCAACCCCTGAAGCGAGGTAAAACCCAAGAAATTTCAAAGGCCCGAGGTCATCTTCGAGATTGTCCCCGAAAATCCACAAAAACAGCATATTGCCCCCAAGATGCATAAGCCCGCCATGCAAAAACATGGAGGTAAGCACGGTGTGATACATGCTGCCTTGGGCAATTGCCCCCGGTGCCATGGCCCAGTCTTCGAAGAAATAATGAAGCGCGTCATCATCCTCAAAGAGGCTGATATAGCTTAAAAACACCAATATATTCAGGGCGATGAGCCCATAAGTCACATAGGGTGTGCGCGTGGAAGGATTGTGATCGCGGATGGGTAACATGGCCTGACCTTAGCCCGTGTTGGGCTGAGGTCAAGCGGTTCTCTATCGTGGTATTTAGGCGTCGCCTGCATCCGCTAGAAGCGCGGCATTACCCCCTGATGCCGTGGTATCCACACAGAGGTGGCGTTCATGCACAACATGGGCGCGGTCGATGTCCCCCGTAATGAGCGGTAAAATTGCGCCACTACGTTCTGCAAGGGCATGTTCCAAATCGGAAGCTGTCTGGGCGTCCCCCCAATACACAACACCGCCAAAGCCGTTTAAGGTTTTGAGCATGTCTGCAGTGAGCCCCACCGCAGGGATCGCGGTGCCCCCTAGGCCGCGGATGGTTTTACTTTGCTTTGAGAGGGCCTCTTGGCTTGGGCCAGCACATAAGAGAGGCGGGCGCGCCCATTCGCTCAATTGGTTGAGTTCCCCTGTCGGACCAGGGAGCTGTGATTGTGTCTGCATTAAAGGGGCAGGTGCCGATGTAAGTGCCGCCTGAAGCGTCGCTTCATCACAGCTGACATCGGTGTCTGACGCCATTTCGATAGGCTGACGATCACGGAACCGATGCAGATATAGTGGTCCACCCGCTTTAGGTCCCGTCCCTGAGAGCCCTTCGCCGCCAAAGGGTTGCGACCCAACAATGGCGCCAATTTGGTTGCGGTTCACATAGATATTCCCTGCATGGATCTCTTCGGAAACGGTTTGCACACGGTCATCAATGCGGGTCTGAAGCCCGAATGTTAGCCCAAACCCCGTGGCATTGATATCGCGGATGACGTGATCAAATTCGGACGCTTTGAACCGTGCCAGATGCAATACAGGGCCAAAGATTTCACGCTCCAAATCTTGGATTCCGGTGACTTCTATGACTGTTGGCGCAAGGAAATGTCCTGTGTCTGGGACCAAGATGGATTTAGAGATATGACCATGTTTTTCATCCAGATAAGACTGAATATCAGCTTTTGCCTTGGCGTCGATAAGCGGGCCGAGATCGCTTTCTATGCCCCATGGAAGATCCACGCGCAGCTCATCCATCGCGCCATAGAGCATCTTTGCGAAATCGTCATAAATATCTTCTTGGACATAGATGCAGCGCAAGGCAGAACAGCGTTGACCCGCAGACTGAAATGCGCTTTCGACCACGGCTTGTACGGCTTGTTCCAAAAGCGCGGTGCTATCCACGATCATCGCGTTGAGCCCGCCAGTTTCTGCGATCAACGGCGTGCCAGCGGGCAAATGCGCCGCCATGGTTTTGCGAATGGTTTGCGCGGTTTGGGTGGATCCTGTGAAGGCCACGCCAGTGATTTTTGGGTGCGATGTGATGGCGGCGCCAATCACCGATCCTTTACCCGGGAGGTATTGAAGTACGCTTTGTGGTACGCCCGCTTGCTGCAGGAGTTTCACAGCCTCAAATGCGATTATCGGGGTTTGTTCGGCTGGTTTTGCAATCACGGCATTGCCAGACGCAAGGGCCGCAGCCACTTGGCCTGTGAAAATCGCCAAAGGAAAATTCCATGGGGAAATGCAAGTGAAAACGCCTGTCGCATTCGTTTGCTCAATGCGGATACGTTCAGCATAATAGCGCAAAAAATCAACCGCTTCGCGCAATTCCCCCACGGCATCAGGGAGCGTTTTTCCCGCCTCCCGGGCCAAAAGGGCAAAGAGATGGCCGAAGTTTTCTTCATAAAGGTCAGCCGCTTTTTCTAAGACCGCGGCCCGATCATTAGGGGTTGCTGACCATGGGCTTGCCGCCAAAAGCGCGGTTTGCACATCGGCATTGCTGGCGTTTTTGACCTGCCCGATTGCCGTGCCTGTTGCGGGGTTGTGGCTTTGGCTGGCAGGCTCTGGCTGAGATGTGCCGTGGATAAGGGGAGCAGCCTCAAAGGAGATATCCGCAAATGCGGCGCGCGCTTTTTCGATGTCATTGAGGTGAGGCAGATGCGCCAAATCCCAGCCGATGGAATTGCGGCGGCCCCCAAACAGAGCGGGGCCTGTGGCCAAAATCGGATTTGCGGGATCTGAAAGGTAGGTTTCGACCTCTGCAATGGGATCTGCGGCCACGTCGGCGGCGGGAATATCTTCGTCAACGATTTGATTGACGAAAGAGCTGTTCGCGCCATTTTCCAACAGGCGGCGCACCAAATAGGCCAGTAAATCGCGATGTGCCCCAACAGGCGCGTAGATGCGACAACCTGTGCCTTCGTTGGACAAAACAATATCATGGAGCCCTTCGCCCATGCCGTGTAAGCGTTGGAATTCATAGCTTTCAGCAGGGGCGTTCATTTCCAAAATTGCAGCCACAGTGTGGGCATTATGCGTTGCAAATTGTGGATAGATGCGATCGGTCATCCCAAGGAGTTTTTTAGCATTGGCAAGATAGCTCACATCGGTGGAAGCTTTTCGCGTGAAAACAGGGAAGCCATCGATGCCTTCGACCTGCGCAAGTTTGACTTCGGTGTCCCAGTAGGCGCCTTTCACAAGGCGCAGCATGATTTTGCGATCGAGTTTTTCGGAGAGTGCATAAAGCCAGTCTATCGTGTGGCTGGTGCGTTGGCCAAAGGCTTGGACGACAACGCCAAACCCGTCCCAACCGGCGAATGAAGGTTCTGAAAGAACGGCTTGGATCACATCAAGGGAGAGCGACAGGCGATCCGCTTCTTCGGCGTCGATATTAAAGCCCATTCCTGCAGATTTCGCGAGCATGGCCAAAGAACGCACGCGTGGCACAAGTTCCGCCATCACGCGGTTCTTTTGTGCCTCTTCGTAGCGGGGATGAAGGGCGGAAAGTTTGACCGAAATGCCTGGGTTTTTGCGAATGTCGTCTGCATGGCAATGTTTGGAAATCGTTGAAATCGCTTGTGAATAAGACAGGTGGTACCGACGTGCATCTTCGTCGGTGCGCGCGGCTTCACCAAGCATGTCATAAGAGTAGCTGTAGCCTTTATTTTCCATGACGCGTGCGCGTTTAAGGGCCTTTTCGATGGTTTCACCAAGGACGAATTGCTGACCCATTTCCTTCATCGCGCGCCCAACGGCGAGGCGGATCACCGGTTCGCCCAAGCGTTTTACAGCCCCGTGCAATTTACCAATGATACCGTGATCGGCGTCATCTAATACTTTGCCTGTCATCAAAAGCGCCCAAGTGGAGGCATTAACGAGCGATGAGGTGCTTTCGCCCAAATGTTTACCCCAATCTGAGGGGGCGATTTTATCTTCGATCAACGCATCAATGGTGTCCGCATCTGGGACCCGAAGAAGGGCCTCGGCCAAACACATAAGTGCGATACCTTCGTCCGTTGAGAGCCCATATTCCGCAAGGAAAACTTCCATCATGCCGGGGGTGGTGTCTTCGCGGATGGCCCGTACGAGTTTTGCGCCGCGCGTCGTGAATGCTGCGCGTTCGTCTGCGCTAAACTGCGCATCGGCCAAGAGCCGTTTGAGCGCTTTTTGTTCTGGCTCGTATTTTGCCGCGTCAATTTTTTTGCGAAATGCGTTGAGTGCTTGAGATGACATATGAACCCCCAGTGGTGGATGTGGTTAGAAATTTTAACTACTATATCAGCTTGCTGTAGGTGAATTTAACCATTATTGTGAAATATGTAGTGAATTTCACCTATTATGTAGATTGGATTGGATGAATGGCGCAATTTGATATGGACCGATATGATGCGGCGATTCTGGAAATTTTATCGGGTGAGGCACGTATTAGCATCACGGATCTTGCGGCGCGTATCGGATTGTCAAAGACCCCAACGCAGGCGCGGCTCAAACGGTTGGAGACCCATAATGTCATCAAAGGGTACCGTGCGATGTTGGACCCTATTCAGCTCAAACGCGATCATGTGGCCTTTGTCGAAGTGCGCCTCTCCGACACGCGTGAACGCGCGCTTCGGGAATTCAATATCGCGGTGCGCAAAATTTCCGAGATTGAGGAATGTTATATGCTGGCGGCAAGTTTTGATTATCTTCTGAAGATTCGGACAAAAGACATGCGAGATTACCGGATGGTTTTGGCAGAAAAACTATCGAGCCTGCCACATATTTCTAATACATCGACGCATGTGGCGATGCAGGCTGTGAAAGAGAGTGCATTTTAAAAGACCTCTGTTTAGAAGAGGACAATAATAAGAATGCGAGTGTTTGAAATTTATGATTAATGATAGTTCAGTGCTGGATGCGTATCTTGCAGAAGAAATAAAAATAGATCATGTGCGGAATGAATTCTTAAAATCGCATCCGGATTTTGACTATGGGTCGCGGGCGAATAAGTGGAACAAGCGCGTTCTAAACCGTTGGGCTGGCCTCACTGAAATGGACTTCAAAATTCCTGCGTCGTTTCTAAAACCCTATGATATTTCAGCAGAAGAATTCTTTGAGGCGAAGACGGCGCTAAAATACCAAATGCGCGGATATAGCTGTCTTCGAGAATTGATTCGCATGGCCCATCTTTGCCCCGAAGTGTTGGATGAAAAAACGCATTACCATGTCTTGGAATTATCATCAGGACCATGCGGCAATGTTGAGGTGTTGCCAGAATATAATAACACAGTACAAGCCACGGATTTTCTAGATGGTCTTGGCTCTGCTTATATCCCTATTCACCGTGCATTGGGGATTGCGCCCCTGCATTTTAATGGATCGATTTTGCCTTATGGATTTGGGGATAAAAGCTATGATTATGTGCTTAGTTATCAAGCGATTGACGCATATGGTCCGCCTCGAAAATTTCCGCGTTTTGCCGCGGAAATGGCGCGCATTGCGCGAAAGAAGGTGATCTTGATTATGAATCCCCACCGTGGCGGAGAAGAACGCAGACAATGGTTCTACGGGGAGCTTCGAAAAGTTTATCCAAAAGTTGTGGTTGATCAATGTCCAGACACATCACATCCTGCCGTGATCATCCATCTGGTTGAGTAATCTGTATTTGGTCTTTGGTGATTGCTCTCTGGTCAATTGGATGCACATCTTGTATTTGAAAGCATCTAATTTTTAAGTGAGTCCACCCAAGTCATGAGCCACGATATCCCCGGTCCCGTAGAGGCGCGCCTTCGCAGCGCGATTTCCCCGATTGAAGACATCATCGAAGACGCCCGCAATGGGCGGATGTTTATCCTTGTGGATCATGAGGATCGTGAAAACGAAGGGGATCTTGTTATTCCTGCGCAAATGGCGACGCCTGAGGCGATCAACTTCATGGCGACCCACGGGCGGGGGTTGATTTGTTTGACATTGCCCGCGGATCGGATCGAATCCCTTGGGTTGCCTTTGATGGCCACTTACAATTCGTCACGCCATGAAACGGCTTTTACCACCTCAATTGAGGCGCGCGAAGGCGTTAGCACAGGTATTTCCGCGCATGATCGCGCCCGCACGGTTGCCGTGGCCATTGACCCGTCAAAAACATCTGCAGATATTGCAACGCCCGGTCATGTGTTCCCATTGCGCGCCCGTGATGGCGGGGTGCTTGTGCGCGCAGGCCACACGGAGGCCGCGACCGATGTGTCCCGGCTGGCAGGGCTCAATCCCTCTGGCGTGATCTGTGAGATCATGAATGATGATGGATCTATGGCGCGTTTGCCTGAGCTGGTCTCATATGCGGAAAAGCACGGGCTAAAGATAGGCACGATTTCTGATTTGATCGCGTATCGTTTGCGTCACGATAACCTCGTGCGCGAAACGGAGCGTCGTGAGGTCACGTCGGCCTATGGCGGGACATGGACGATGCGCATTTTCACCGATGAAACCGAAGGTGTGGACCACGTGGCGCTTACCAAAGGCGATATCGCAACAGGGGGACCCTGTTTGGTGCGCACCCATGCGTTAAACCCGCTTGAAGATGTTCTTGGCATTGGCCAAGGTGCATCGGCCTCCAAACTTGCGCGTGCGATGGAAGTGATTGCCGAAGAAGGTCGCGGCGCCGTTATTTTATTCCGCGAAAACCAAAACACGATTGCATTGGACGACGATCCAGCACCGCGCACGCTCCGCCATACGGGGCTTGGGGCGCAGATCATGTCGACAATGGGACTTACTGAAATTACGCTGGTGTCGGATAATCCCGTACCGAAGATCGTGGGCCTTGATGCCTATGATTTAGAGATTATTGGCACCACAGCTTTGACGAAGGACTAACCCATGGCCACTGCTGAACAACACTATATTTTACCGCGCCCGAGCTTTGCAAAACCTGTAAAAATCTTGATCGTGGTGTCGCCTTACTACAAAGATATCGCAGATAACCTTATCGCAGGTGCCAAGGCCGAAATCGAAGCCGCGGGCGGGACGTGGGATCTAATTGAAGTGCCCGGTGCTCTAGAAATTCCAACCGCGATTGCGATGGCGGATCGGTTGTCCAATTATGATGGATATGTAGCACTTGGCTGTGTCATTCGCGGGGAAACAACCCATTATGAAACGGTCTGCAACGATAGCTCGCGGGCCATTCAGTTGATGGGGCTGCAAGGCGTTGCAATCGGCAATGGGATCCTCACCGTTGAAAACCGGATGCAAGCTGAAGTGCGCGCAGATGTGAAAGATCAGAATAAGGGCGGTGGCGCTGCGGCTGCGGCCTTGCATTTGGTTGCAATATCACGCAAATGGGGCGCTGAAACCAAAGGGGTCGGGTTTAAACCTGCTGATCCCCTCACCATTGCCTAAAGGAAAGCCAATGTCCGCATCGGTCCAAGAAAAACGCCAGATGAAGTCGGCTGCACGCCTCTATGCAGTGCAAGCATTGTTTCAAATGGAAACATCTGAGCAAACCGTTGAACAGGTCTGTGTCGAATTCGAAGATCACCGCTTTGGTGCCCTTTATGAAGGGGATGAAATGGCTGAAGGCAATTCATCAATGTTTCGCAAACTCGTTGATGGTGCCGTGGACGAACAAGCTAAAATTGACCAAATGACGGACCGTGCATTGGTGGCAAAATGGCCGATTGATCGCATCGATCCGACTTTGCGGGCGCTTTTTCGTGCCGCAGGCGCAGAAATCATCGGGATGGAGACGCCGCCAAAGGTCGTCATCACGGAATTTGTTGACGTGGCCAAAGCCTTTTTCCCAGATGGACGCGAACCAAAATTCGTCAATGCCGTATTGGATCACATGGCGCGCGAAGCAAAACCAGAAGCCTTTTAGAATTCTGAATTTTCAATAAATAAGAAATTTAAGATCGGAGCTTTTTCGGTCTTTTACCCACCGAGGAAGACAGCTAAAGTGCCGTCACTTCCTTTGCCTGCGTGGTGGAATGGTAGACACAAGAGACTTAAAATCTCTGGGCTTAATAGGCCGTGCCGGTTCGAGTCCGGCCGCAGGTACCAAAGGACGATGGTTTATGAAAACGTTAAGCCGTAGGGGCGTATCGTTCATCAATATCCGTTGCTAGCTTCTCTAAATCCTCAAACAGGCGTTCAATTGCAGCAGCATACACCAACTTTTCAATACCTGCTTCATCTTCGAGGGATTTGGTTAGTTTTTTCACTGCCAATTGCGCCGCCTCAATAGGCTCTGATGTTTCTGCTGTATTGAGATGCGCGCCGCGTTTTTCTAGGGCGCAGCTTAAGTCCGTAAGCTTTTTTTCAAGAGTAGGTAGGCCAAGTAGGTCGATGGGATAGGTAAGAATTTTTTCTGATGCATATTTCCAGCCGTTTAAGATGCCAGCCAGACTTGTGCCCTGAAATTTTTCTTTATGTACCGCCCATTTGTCATTTAGTTTTTTATTCATTTTGTCGAGCACATCTATAAATGTTTGAGATTGAGTTTTAATACACGCGTTTAGATTGATTTTATTTGTAGTATTTTCGTGGCCGTCTTTTGAACTCATATAAATTAATTCGCCATCCCCCATTTGAGGGCGAATGAATTGGCTTTTTCCGTCTTGTGTTTTTGTATTAGCTGGATGGCCAGCCACTCGATTTCTTAGGTTGCGAATATCAAAGATTTCAGGGTGGTTTTTGTAATCTATAGTGGCCTCAGGTAAAATTTTGCTGATTTCAATTATTGCATCCTGTTGGAGGTACAGTGCGTTGAGAACTCCATAGAGATGTAAATATTTCTCATCGGTTGAGAGGTCGCTTTTTGATAGATGAGCGCGAAGGACTCTGTTGCAATCGCACAGCACACCATAGGCTGAGCAAATAATAAGCCAATTTTGGTTAATGGTTCTATTTTCATGGCGATGGAAATTCTGATTTATAATATCAGAAAACGTAGAGATTTTACAATCGAGTTGCTGAACTGTTTGTATTTCTAGGTCGGTCGCCATTTTTTTATGTTACTAGATATGGGCGCTATTGCTAGCCCCCGCCCAATACTTTGGGCGGGGTTTTCATTACATAGCGTTGGACCATTTTATGTCAGGGGCGATGGCTTCGGACTTTAAGTCTTCAACAATCTGTTTTGTCCCGACCACATAGGTACGCTTTTCACCGAGCTTGCGCACGCTGACGGTGTTTTCTTCGACCTCTTTCATGCCAATCGCGAGGATATATGGCACTTTACCAAGGCTGTGTTCCCGCACCTTATAGTTGATCTTCTCATTGCGAAGATCCGCTTCGGCCAAAACGCCAGCGGCTCTCAATTGTTCAACAACTTCAAGCGCATAGTCGTTTGCGTCAGACACAATCGAAGCAACAACAACTTGGCGCGGCGCGAGCCAGAACGGCAATTTCCCCGCAAAGTTTTCGACCAAAATACCGATGAAGCGCTCAAAGGATCCCAACGTCGCCCGGTGAAGCATATAAGGCGTGTGTTTCGCGCCATCTTCACCGATATAAGTCGCGCCGAGGCGCTCAGGCATGTTCGAATCCACCTGCAAAGTGCCGCATTGCCAATCACGGCCAATGGCATCGGTGAGCACGAATTCAAGCTTCGGCCCGTAAAATGCGCCTTCGCCCGGGTTCATTTCAAATTCATAACCTGCAGCGTGACAGCCTTCTTTCAGGGCATTTTCAACCTTGTCCCAGCTTTCTTCAGAGCCGATACGTTTCTCTGGGCGGTCTGAGAACTTAATCTTGAAATTTTCAAAGCCGAGATCGCGGTAAACCGAGGAGAGAAAATCGATGAAGATTTTGGTCTCGTGCTCGATCTGGTCTTCGGTACAGAAAATGTGACCGTCATCTTGGGTGAAGCCGCGCACACGCATGATGCCATGCAAGGCCCCTGATGGTTCGTAGCGGTTACAGCTCCCGAACTCAGCAATGCGCAAAGGCAAATCGCGATAGGATTTGATGCCTTGGTTGAAAATCTGCACGTGACATGGGCAGTTCATGGGTTTTAGCGCATTCACCGCTTTTTCGCGGGCATGTTCTTCGTCAACTTCGACAACAAACATGTTTTCTTGGTATTTGTCCCAGTGACCGGAAGCCTCCCACAATTTGCGTTCGACAACTTGCGGTGTGTTCACCTCTTGGTAGCCGCCCGCGCGTTGGCGACGGCGCATGTAATCTTGTAGTTCAGTATAAATACGCCAGCCATTTGCATGCCAGAATACTTGCCCGCGGGCTTCTTCTTGCATGTGGAAAAGGTTCATTTCGCGGCCCAATTTACGGTGATCGCGTTTTGCGGCCTCTTCAAGCATGTTGAGATGCTTTTTAAGGTCTTCTTTGTTTTTAAACGCCACGCCATAGATCCGTTGCAGCATTGCACGGTCGCTATCACCGCGCCAATAAGCGCCTGCGATATTCATCAATTTGAACCCGTCTGCTGGGACTTGGCCCGTATGTTGCAAATGCGGTCCACGGCAGAGATCCTGCCAATCGCCATGCCAATACATCCGAAGCGGTTCATCACCTGGGATGGCCTCGATGAGCTCAACTTTATAAGGTTCGCTCAAGTCTTCGTAATGCTTAACGGCACGGGCGCGGTCCCAAATTTCGGTGCGCACGGCGTCACGTTTGTTGATGATTTCTTTCATCTTTTTCTCAATCGCGCCGAGATCCTCTGGCGTGAAGGATTCCGCGCGATCAAAGTCATAATACCAGCCATTGTCGATGACTGGGCCGATGGTGACTTTGACATCTGGCCACAATTCTTGGACTGCGCGCGCCATGATATGGGCACAGTCGTGGCGGATCAATTCAAGCGCTTGCGCGTCATCTTTGAGGGTGTGGATCGCGATGGAGGCATCTTCAGTGATCGGCCATTGGAGGTCAAAGTGATCGCCATTTACGGTTGCTGAAACCGCCTTTTTGCCAAGGGATGTCGAAATATCGGTTGCGACTTCGCCTGCGGTGATGCCTGCCTCATATTGGCGTGCGTTTCCATCGGGTAATGTAAGAGAGATTTGTGCCATCTTGGGCAAGCTCCTCGTCATTTTGGCGCCTACCAAGCGCCCGGTTGCGGGTAATATGGTTCGGCCGCATATGTGGACCCACGAGCGATAGATGTCAATAATTTGTCGCTTATGTCTTTTTGTTTTTTTCGCGTGAATTGGGGCTTGCGCTTTGGCTGAACTGCGCCAAAATTACGTACGAAAATAACGGAGCAGAAAATGCCGCAGCCACCTCATTTTTTCACGACCACGACAGGACGCAAAATTGCCTATCACAAAACCGACGGGCAGGGGCCTACGGTTGTGTTTTTGCTTGGATTGAAATCGGATATGGAAGGGTCAAAAGCCATCTTTCTTGAGGACTGGGCAAAGGCAAATGGCCGCCCATTTTTACGCTTTGATTACTCTGGCCACGGCCAATCCTCAGACGCCTTCACAGATGGTTGCATCGGCGATTGGGCCAATGACGCACAAGAGGCGATCGAAAGCCTAACGGATGGCCCTGTTTTATTGGTGGGGTCGTCTATGGGGGGATGGATTTCACTATTGCTGACCAAGCGTCTCAACCGCCCAATCGTCGGGCTTGTTGGGATCGCGGCCGCGCCAGATTTCACCGAAGATAGCATGTGGGCGGGGTTTTCAAATGCGCAAAAAGCCGCCTTAGATGCAGAAGGTTTTGTCGCACTGCCATCGGAGTATGGGGATCCCTATATCATCACCAAGCGTATGATTGAGGATGGCCGTCATCAGCTCGTTTTACGTGATCCATTGCCTTTGCCTTTTCCTGTGCGCCTCGTTCAGGGCACAAAAGATACGGCGGTTCTACGGGACGTGCCGCTTCGGATTTTGGATCACGTGACATGTGATGATATTACGCTTACGTTTAAAAAAGATGCGGATCACAGTTTTTCAACGCCAGACTGTCTTGAAATTATTCGAGGGCATATCGAAGCCATCTTGGCGATAAAGGAGTAGGTCATGGAACAACGCGTAAGCCTGATTACATTGGGGGTCGCGGATATGGATGTGTCCGCGCAGTTTTACGAAGCCTTAGGATGGGCGCGCGTCGATAGCCCCGACGGGGTGATTGCGTTTGACCTCATTTCGCAAACGCTCGGACTTTATCCGCGCGCGGCCCTTTTCGAAGATATGGGATTGCCAGCAGATACCAAAGCAGGCCCATCTGCGGTGAGCTTTGCCCATAATCTGAGCTGCAAAGAAGATGTGGATGCATTGATTGAGGCGGCAAAATCTGCGGGTGCGCGTATCCTAAAGGCGCCGCAAGACGTGTTTTGGGGCGGATACCACGCGTATTTTGCGGATCCAGACGGACATGTTTGGGAAGTGGCCCATAATCCTTTTTCCCCGCTTGGGCCAAACGGGGAATTTCAGTGGAACGGTGCGGCTTAAGCTTTCGCTTTTGCTTTCATTTTGGGTTTTGCGTTCGCGTCGATAAAATCGAGCACGAGCGGGCGGATATTTTCGCGCCATGACCGGCCAGCAAAAATACCATAATGGCCAGCGCCCGGTTCCACGTGAGACGCTTTCTTCTCATCTGGGAGCCCCGTGAGCAAATCAAGAGCCGCCACACACTGACCTGGTGCGGAAATGTCGTCGTTTTCACCTTCGACGGTTTTCACAGCCACATTGGTGATTTTTCCGATATCCACTGCTTTGCCTTCAACGGTAAATGTGTTGGTGGCGATTTCTCGGTTTTTGAAAATGCGGTGCACAGTTGAGAGGTAAAACTCTGCCGTCATATCCATCACAGATAAATATTCATCATAAAATTTATTGTGCCGATCATGATCCCCGCCTTCGCCTTTGGCAACGCGCTGAATTTGATCTTGGAAGGCTTTGGTGTGGGTTTCAGAATTCATGGAAATGAAAGAAGAAAGCTGGGCGAGGCCTGGATAAACTTTGCGGCCCACGCCTTTATATTTGAAACCGACACGCTGAATGGCGAATTGTTCGAGTTGGCCCATCGTGATGCGTGCGCCAAAATCGGTCACTTCGGTTGGGGCGGCGTCAGGATCAATTGGCCCACCGGCAAGCGTAAGTGTGCGCGGCTGCGATTTGGGGTCTTCAGCAGCCAGATACGCGGTCGCCGCAAGGGTCAAAGGGGCAGGCTGACAGACGGCGAGAACATTAATTTCGGGGCCCAATTCGCGCATAAAATCGACGAGATACATAGTGTAGTCTTCGATGTCGAATTTGCCTTCGGATACGGGAATGTCACGGGCATTGTGCCAATCTGTAATATAGACTTCACAATCCACGAGTAGGCTTTCAACGGTAGAACGGAGCAAAGTCGCATAGTGACCCGACATCGGTGCAACAATCAGAATTTTCCGATCCAGCGTTTCGCGGCCTTGGACTTGAAAGTGAATGAGATCGCCAAAAGGGCGTTCAATGATGGTTTCAATTTCTACAAGATGATCTCGGCCATCTTCCCCAACTACGGAATGAAGACCCCAGTCAGGTTTGGTAATCATGCGCGAAAATGTACGCTCGGTGACTTCCCCCCAAGCAGACAGCCACTGAAACATCGGGTTTGGAACCGCACCAAAAGCAGGGTAGGACGCCATCGCCAAAGCAGAGGCCCCAAGCCACTGATTGGTGTTGCGCAGTGTTTCCATCATGTCATAAGCAGCCATAAAACGCATGTTTTTTCACCCTTTTTTGTTTTTAATGTAACAATCTGTCCTATTGCCCCTTTGCAAAGCACGATTATTTTGCATCATGGTAGTATGCATCATTTTAAAAATGCTGCAACTGCAAAATATATTGAATATGGCGCATAATGGGGAGGACGGAAATCAATGACACAAACGACAACCGCAGAGAATGAGGCCAAAACAGCAGAGGCAGACAAAGATCTTGCAAAGATGAACGCGAATATTGCGCGCATCGAGGAACTGTCAAAAAGGCTGGTCTCTGCGATGTCAGATAAAAAGTCTATTGATCCGAGCCTTCAAGGCCCCGGCACGGATATCGCTATCAAAGCCGCCACGGCCTATGCCGCCGAAATGATGGGCAATCCCGCAAAGATCCTTGAACAGCAAGTGAGCTATTGGGGGAAATCGCTCAGACATTATGTGGAGGCGCAAGATCTTATAAATAAGGGGAAGTTTGTGGCCCCGACGGATCCAACCCCCAAGGATCGCCGGTTTTCCAACCCGCTTTGGGATACGCATCCCTATTTTAACTTCCTCAAGCAGCAATATATGATCAACACCGATGCCATGCGCGATATGGTGGAGGGCCTCGATGGTTTGGACGCAAAAGAACGTGACCAGATTGAGTTCTTTTCCGAGCAAATCATGAACCTCATGGCGCCGACCAATTTTTTGGCAACCAACCCAGATGCCTTAAATAAGGCCGTTGAAACCGAAGGCCAGAGCCTCGTTGATGGGCTTGAAAATATGGTACGTGATATCGAGGAAAACGATGGTGAACTCCTCGTGACTTTGGCCGATAAGAAGGCATTTACCGTTGGGGAAAACATTGCGAGCAGCGAAGGGAAGGTTGTTTTTCGCAATAAGATGTTTGAATTGATCCAATATGCGCCAACAACCAAAACCGTTAAAACCACGCCGATTGTGGTATTCCCACCGTGGATTAACAAATTCTATATCCTCGACTTAAAGCCCCAGAATTCGTTCATCAAATGGGTTGTGGATCAGGGCTATACGCTCTTTGTTGTGTCATGGGTGAACCCAGATCAAGGCTATGCGGATGTCGGAATGGACACCTATGTGGAAGAGGGATTCATCCGCGCAATTTCTGAGGTGAAATCCATTACCGGCGAAAAACAAGTCAACGCCGTTGGATATTGTATCGCCGGCACGACGTTGTCTTTGACCTTGGCGTTGATGGAAAAACGCGGGGATAGTTCGGTGAAATCTGCGACTTATTTCACAACGCTTACGGATTTCTCAGATCAAGGGGAAGTCGGTGTATTCCTCGACAATAGCTTTGTGGATGGGATCGAACGTGAGGTTGCAGAAAACGGGATATTGCGGTCTTTGTTTATGTCACGCACCTTTAGCTATATGCGTTCCAATGACTTGGTTTATGGTCCGGCGATTAAATCTTATATGATGGGGGAGGCCCCGCCAGCTTTCGATCTTCTGTATTGGAATGGTGATAGTACGAACCTCCCTGCGCGCATGGCGGTCGAATATCTGCGGTGGTTATGTCAAGGCAATCGGCTTGCTGAGGGAACGATTGAATTATGCGGCGAAACTTTATCGCTTGCGGATATCCAAGTGCCGATTTGCGCCATTGCGTGTGAAACGGATCACATCGCGGCGTGGAAAGCATCCTTTAACGGCATGGCGCAGTTTGGGAGTAAGGACAAAACGTTTATCCTTTCTGAATCGGGTCATATCGCGGGCATCGTGAACCCGCCGAGTAAAAACAAATATGGCCACTATACCAATAAAGGACCTGTTTCCGGGGCACCTGAGGCATGGCAAGCCAGCGCCGATTTCAACCAAGGCTCATGGTGGCCACTTTGGGAAACCTGGGTTGCAGGGCGTTCAGGGGCTGAAATTGCTGCACGTGCATATGGTGATTCGGAGCATCCCGTGCTGTGCGATGCGCCCGGAACGTATGTGACTGCATAGTAACGCGTTGTTTTTATATAGTTTTGCACTTTTATGCTGCGGTGCAGCAGAAAAAACTTGCAATGCTGCACCGCAGAATGCATATTGTTTTCAGAATTAGTGAAACTTCGAGGTACGCAGTTGTGCAGAGCCTCAATCTGGAGACAAGACAATGGCAAACGCAGACTTTTCAAAAATGGTCCAAGACATGATGGGCGCATTCCCAGTAGACACATCTTCTTTGCAAGATGCGTTTAAAAACCAAGCTCAAATGGGCGAAAAATTCTCTAAAGTAGCTCTTGAAGCTGCTGAGAAATCCGCAGCGATTTCTTCAAAGTGGACAAAAGAGACACTTTCTAAAATGGGCGACGCGTCTAAAGTACAGCAAGAGCCACAAGCCTATTCAGAAGCATTGACATCATTCGCATCCGCGTCTGCTGAAATGGCTGCTGAAAACATGGCTGCTTTTGCTGAAGTTGCAAAAAACGTTCAAATGGAAACAGTTGAGTTGATGCTTTCTGCAGGCAAAGACATGGGCGAAGAAGCTCAAGCTGCAGTTAAAAAAGCAACTGACGAAGTAACGAAAGCTGCAAAAAAAGCAACGAAAGCTGCTTAATTTGATTACGGTATAGATCCGGTTTTTTTACCTCCCTGTCTGGATCTGACTTTGGGCAAGCCTTTATCGGGCTTGCCCTTTCTTTTTTCTGCGAACTGTCCTAAGCTTCTCTGCAGTGCGGAAAATGAAGACAGGGAAATCACGTGACCGAAGCAAAACCATTGTTGATTAAACGCTATGCAAGTCGTCGTCTGTATAATACAGAAACCTCTGATTATGTGACGCTTGAAGATATTGCAGGCTTTATTCGTGAAGGGCGTGAAATCCAGATTATTGATTTGAAATCTGGCGATGACCTCACCCGTCAATTTTTGCTTCAAATTGTAGCGGAACATGAAAGCCGCGGCGAAAATGTTCTTCCAATCAACGTGTTAACTGATTTGGTGCGATCTTATACGTCTGAAACACAATCTGTTGTTCCGGAGTTTCTTGCTGCGAGCTTTGAAATGCTACGCGATGGTCAGTCACAGATCATGGAGAACCTCACATCGATAAATCCCATGGCGTCCATGCCAGGATTTGAAGCGATGCAAGCCCAACAGCAGGCTTTCATGCAGGCTATGATGGGCGGCTGGAATAGCCCGGGCAAAACCGATACTGCACCCGCAGCACCTGCCGCTGAGAATGAAGAGCTCCACGCGATTCGATCACAGCTCGCAGCATTGCAAGAACAGCTTTCCAAAATGAATAAGAAATAGCAGTCTAAGTAGCCCCTTGGGTTTTCTTGAAAAACTGCGCGATCTCTTCTGCAAGGAGGAGATCGTCTGTCGGACATTCTTGGAGAGATTTCGCGTGCGCCATCAAATCTTTGGGCAATGCGGGATCCCCGCCACGGGCCTTGATATACTCTTGTAAGATCGGATTGCGGATTTCTGGATGTGCCTGCAAGGTGAAGATTTCATCCCCATAGATAAGCCCTGCATGTTGACAAAAAGCGTTTTGGGCAATGGTTTTTGCCCCATCTGGGCATCGCGTGACCTGATCTTGATGCCACGCGTTTAACGTGACCTGACCAAGGTGGGCAAAGGCATCGGAAAATACATACTCCTGTTGGCCAATGGCCCAGCCCCCTTCGTATTTTTCAACGGTTCCCCCCATGGCCTGAGCAATGATTTGATGACCAAAGCAAATGCCAACCATGGGGCGTTTTGCGGTGTGAATTTCACGAATAAGGGCCGTCAGTGGGGGGATAAAGGCGTGTGTTTCATAGGCCCCGTGGGGTGAGCCCGTAAGGAGCCAGCCATCGGCCGCACCCACGTGGTCGGGGAACTCCATATCGACGACATTATAGGTCTGAAATTCAAAACCAGACGTCGAAAGTAAGGCGATAAACATCTGATCGAAATCGCCGTGTTTTGCAATAACATCAGGGTGGCTATGGCCACATTGCAGGATGCCAATTTTCATATCTGCGCTCACATATCAGGGTTAACGGATGATTTGCGGACGAATGCGCAATTTCACTTTGCGCTCTTGAGGGAGGTGACGATTGAGACGGCGGTTTATCGCACTAAAAATGCCAATAACACACAAGGTGAGAAGGATAAAAAAGCCCGCTAAAATAGGGTAGGGAATGAACGGATTGAAGGTCTTATCCGCAAAATAGCTCGCATAGTAGAGCGCATCACCGCGTTGTTGCCAGACGGGAAACCCAGAGAAAAACACAAGCGCCGTGGCATGAAACAAAAAGATGGCTTCATTGGTATATGACGGCCAAGCAAGGCGTAGCATTGTTGGCCATGTGATGCGTCTAAATCGTGCCCAGCCTTCAAGCCCATAGGCATCGGCGGCCTCAATATCCCCTTTGGGGATGGAGCGAAGTGCACCATAGAAAATCTCCGCGGAATACGCTGTGGTGTTGCAAAAGAGCACAAGCGTCGCCCCCAGCCATGCGGATGTGAGCGGCTGCAAAAATGGGATGCTTTGCTTTACGGTTAAAAACACCGCATAGGCAAAGAAAAACTGAATGAAAAGCGGCGATCCACGAAAGACGTAGATGAAAAATTCAGATGGGGCGCGCAGCCATTTATTTGAACTGGATTTCCCCATGGCCATGGCGGTTGCGGCAAAGAACCCAAATATAATTGCGATCAAGCCGAAATAAATGTTCCAAATCATGCCTGACCCGATCAAGGTGATTTGTTCGCAAAGGGTGTAATCCCCACGTGGCAGGAGGCGTTCACCAATACCGATTGAACGCAGGCTGTAATCATGGATGGTTTGAAGGCAGCTCATGATGTGGCCTTTCTTTGGGCTTCACCTGCGGCGGTGGCCTGTCCGTGAGAAAGGCGAATGGAGAGGCGCTTAAAGATGCGTTCACTCACACTCGTGAAGGCGAGATAGAACACCAACAGCGCAAAGAAATAATACATGTGCCAGTTTTCATGAGGATAATCCGAGAAACGCGCCGTTTTTGTCCCCCCCAAATCGCGGGCCCAATAGACGATGTCTTCGACGCCCAGCAAAAAGAGAAGGGGGGTTGCTTTGATCAAAACCATCCAAAGGTTTGACAACCCAGGGAGGGCATAGACCCACATTTGCGGCACCATGATGCGCCAAAACCGTTGGCGGCGTGTCATGCCGTAGCTGGCGGCGGTTTCCATTTGGGCACGAGGCACGGCTTTCATTGCGCCAAAAAGCACGTTGGAGGCAAAGGCCCCAAAAACCAGTGCAAAGGTAAGCACCGCGAGTGCAAACCCATAGGTTTCATGCACCCATTGCGGGCTTGTAGAGAGCGGTAATTTCGCCTCTGCACAGACAACAAAATCGCTACCTTGACGGATGGCTGCATCCCAATCAGGGCATTTTGTTTTGTGGCGGAGATATTCAAAACCTTGATCCAAGGCGATGACAAAGAACATGAAAAAGGCAATGTCAGGAACGCCGCGAACAATAGCGGTGTATCCTTTGCCAAGCCAACGCAAGGGCGCAATGCGAGACCGGGAGGCCATAGCCCCCATAAACCCAAAGCCTAAGGCGACGGGGGCGGTGATTGCCAATAGCACCAATACGGTTCCAAATGACGCGTAAAACGACATGTGCTTGCCTGTGGTAAGGTAGCACGAAAGCCAAGTCAGGCCCTCTAGTTGGGATGGGTCGGTGCAATAGGAAAACATCGTGAGACAACTGTTCTATCTTATGAAAACGCAAGGCCGTGGGGCCTTGCGCTATAGAGTTTGGGACCTCTGCGAGGCAAAAGTCCCAGTCAGGTTAGATTACCACTTTGTGGACACTTCCCATTTTTCGATGAGGGTGTTCAAAGTGCCGTCATCTTTCATGGATTGAATGGCTGTATCGAATGTGGCGCGCAATTCAGCATCGCTTTTGCGAATGCCCATGCCAACACCGCCGCCGATGCTTTCCATACGCTCAAGACGCATCAAGCCACCATCTGAAAGCATGGTGTCGATGAAAGATTTGTCCGCAAGCACAGCATCAGCTTCACCGTTTTTCACAGCAGCTACTGTTTCTTCTGGTGTCGCAAATTCAACCAAAGTCCAACCTTGTTCCGCAACAAATGCCGCTTGGATTGTTGTTGCTTGGGCTGCAATTACGCCTTTGGTGACGTCAACGTCTTTGGACATTGCTGCATATGCAGATGGATCTGCTGGTGTGTAAGCTTGTGTGAAATCAATGGTTTCTTTGCGCTCATCCGTGATGGACATGCCCGCGATGATCGCGTCATAGTTGCCAGATACGAGGTTCGGGATGATTGTGTCCCATTCGTTTTTGACCCACTCACATTTCAAAGATGCACGTTTGCAGAGCTCATCGCCCAAGTCGCGCTCAAAGCCGTCGATTTCGCCAGCGTCATTTGTGAAGTTCCAAGGCGCATAAGCGCCTTCGGTGCCGAGGCGAACAGTTTTCATGTCGCCTGCCAATGCAAAACTTGCGCTGAGGGCAAGTGCTGCTGTGCTGATGATAAGTTTTTTCATAAGTTTTCTCCCGTTGAATTGCGCCAGACCTTAGTTCGGGCTGGTCGCGCTTAGAAATTGTTTTAGACGTTCTGATTTTGGATTGCCAAAGAGTTCCTCTGGCGATCCTTGTTCCTCAATCAAACCTTGATGAAGGAAAACAATATGGTCGGACACATCTGCGGCCATGCGCATGTCATGTGTCACGATCATCATGGTGCGGCCTTCTTGCGCCAAGTCTTTGATGACTTTGACGACTTCTTGCTCCAATTCAGGATCGAGCGCAGATGTTGGCTCATCAAAAAGCAAGGCTTTGGGTTCCATGGCAAGACCCCGTGCAATGGCGGCGCGTTGTTGTTGCCCGCCAGAAAGTTGTGCGGGATAGACATCACATTTGTCGCCGATCCCAACCTTATCCAAAAGCATGCGCGCGCGTTTTTCGACCTCTGCTTTGTCTTGGCCCAAAACCGTGACGGGGGCCTCCATGACGTTTTGCAAAATCGTCATATGCGACCAAAGGTTGAATTGTTGGAATACCATAGAAAGATTGGTACGGATGCGGCGCACTTGGGCGCGATCTGCAGGGTGGCGATCAAGGCCAGTTCCTTTCCATTTCACAGGTTCCCCTTCAAAGAGAACATCGCCTTGCTGGCTGTCTTCAAGCAGGTTCACACAGCGCAAAATGGTGGATTTTCCAGACCCAGATGAGCCAATGAGCGACACCACATCGCCTTTATGGGCGGCAATTGAAACGCCTTTGATGACTTCCAAAGCACCATATGCCTTATGAAGATTGGTGATTTCGATTACAGGTGTGTCTGTTGATGTCACGTTGGTTGCCGTCATGTTGTTAATCAGATGTGGATTAGGTGGTAAATTGACGAAAATTGCAACAGTTAACCTGCGTCATATCGTCAAATAGATGGGGGACCTAACGGAAATGTCAGGTCTAGATATGTAGTTTTGGGCAAAGTGACGATCCCATGAAGTAATATTGCAGATTTTTCATCGGCGCTGAGGTCATCTATCGCGGCGAGAAGTGCAGATTTCAGAGCAGGAATATGAGATTCTTGTGCCGTGATAAAGGGCAGGGCGGGGCTTGCTTCGGTGGTATCGAGGACCTTGAGGTCCCGGGCGAATGCATCATGGCGCTGGCACAGTGTCCATGTTACAATATCAAGGGCGGCAATATCCGCGCGCCCGTCTGCAACGCATTGGGCGGAGCGTTGATGCCCACCTGTTTCAAGCAAATTTTCAAATTGAAACCCGCGGGCTTTGGCGTGGGTTTGCGGTGCAGCCCAGCCCGATTGCGAAAGGGCCTCATTATAGGCAAATGTTGCGTCCTTGAACGCCGCCAAATCATGGCGTGTATCAGTGCCGCGCACCACAAAAACGGAGGCGTAATACCCTGCAGGGATGCCATCTATTTGATGGTCAGAGGAACCGATGAGATGCGTGTGTTTATGTAAACTATGGCGATAGGGGTAGCTACAGGTTTGGGATAAAAGGAGATCAGGCGATTGCCAAATCGTCCAAAATGCATCGGTATATGTCAGTGCAACAGGCCCAAAGCCCAGGTGCCTTTGGGTATGCGCCCAAAGGGTGTGATAGACAGGGCGGGTTTCGTCCCGCAGATACATGCCCAATTGGGCGATCACCGTGTCGCCTCAACCCGTTGTCGGGCCAGCGCACTGTCACGGTCATTAATGCCGAGCAGATTGGCCAAAAGCCGCAACTGCGCGTTCTCTTCGTGGTCACGCACACCATCAGCCAACACAACAGCCCAAAGCGCCTCAACGATTTGAGCGCGGTCCTCATAGGCAACACCATCTTTGATGGCGCGGGTGAAGCGCACCGTATCTGGTGCGCTTGCCTCTAGGTCCTCAGCCTCCGTCCGAAGGGCGGCGGCCTCTTTTTGCGAAAGGCGGTCGCGGGTCATCAATACCTTATCAATGATGTGTTTTTCGCTGTCGACATAATCCCCATCAGCGCGCGCAACACGCACCATGAGCGCCGCCAAAGCCAGCTGAGTTTCATCGCCAGAGAATGCATCAGATTTTGATGCCGTGAGTTTTTTAAGGAGTGTATTTATCATAAGGTGAGTTATAATTATGCAAAGTCAGCCCGCCAAGGCTGTTTATTGAAATCTTTTGTTGGTTGCTCATTTTATGACACTCTTTCCTGATACAGAGTTTGTGTTCGCGCCCAATTGCGCCAAGCAGCTTGGCCAGTTCCCGCCAACGGTTTTCTTTCATACCGACCGTTTAAGCCTGTCCAAAATGCGTCAGGGAAAACTCGATTTCATCTGCCAATTGGTCACGTTTTTTCAGGCGAATGGCTATGGGATTGAAGCCACAAAGATACAGACAAATAGGGTTGAAGAGGTGGCATTATCCGATCACCGGCACATCCATATTTTGGTTCATGATCATCCTGTTGTGGCGGAAAATGTGTTCTATGCCGTGCCCGCTTATCTGAACGGATTTTGGTATTTTGATGCGCTTGGAAGCCGCAACAATTCGTCTATTAAGTTTGCAGCGTTCGAACCTGAGAACATGGGAAATCGACATCCATTTGAAAATTTTGAGCGTATTAAAGGCTGGAACGTTCCAAAGAACAGATCAAAATACACGCAAGTTTCAACAGGAGCGCCCTTGATCGATGGGGCGATTGGGTTTTTCTCCCAAAGCTTTGAGGCCCCTCACTATAATCGGCATTATATCGATGTGCGCCCGCTTTTGGATGCGGTGATCAAGCACCGTGAGGCGCGCCCAATTTATATAAAACCACATCCGCTTCAAAGTGAAGATGAACTAAAAATTTTAGCAGGGTATCATGACCCTGATGCGGGTATTTTTGTCGTGGAGCAGTCCATACATGACATTTTACCCAAACTATCATTTTGTATCTCGGCGAGTTCCGCGGTTGCCTTTGAGGCAAATTTTCATAAAACGCCTGCGATCCTGGCGGGTGAGGTGGATTTCCATCACAACTCAATTGTGGTTCATACCGAAGAGGACTTGAAAGCCGCAATGGGGGCGATCGAAACGCAGGAATTTTACTATGAAAAATACGTGTCTTGGTTTTGTATGTGGCACCTATTTCAACCCCATCAAAAGGCGCGCAATTATGAACGCATTGGGACGATCCTAAAGCGTGCGGGCTATAAAATGAAAGTCACGCCAGCCGTAACATCCTAGCCATCCCAGCCTTCAACAATGGTGAGGTTGGCGTCTGACACAGGATCGCGCAATGCTTTGGCTTTTTGGTATTCTGGACTGTCATAGCAGGCTTGGGCCGTGGCAAAATCTTTGAATTCGATGACAACAATGCGCGCGCGCGCCGTGCCTTCGGCTTGGTGGGCTGTGCCGCCGCGGACTAAAAAATTGGCACCGTATTTGCCAAAGGCTTCTGCATTGGCTTGCACGTAGTGTTGATAGGCATCGGGGTCCGCGACGTCGACATTTGCAACCCAGTATCCTTTGGCCATTGGTGGTCCTTTCATAAAGCAGGAATAGTCGTGAGCATTCCTGATGCGATTCTCACGGCCGCCCCTTCAATATAGACGGATGACAACGTTCCGCCTTTGACATTTATGTCGAGCGTAATTTGGCTGGGGCGACCCATTTCCACCCCTTGGGTGAGGGTCCAGCGATTGGCCCCTTCGTTTAAGCGATGGGTTTGCAATAAAAATGCGGCCAGTATGGCACTTGCGGATCCGGTGGCAGGGTCTTCGCTATAGCTGTGCACCATGCGCGCTTGTAGGCTGTGTGCCCCAGTTTGCACGAAAACGTAACACGCGTCGGTGCCTGCCTTTTCGGCCATTTGATCAAAGGCGGGTTGGCATGGTTTCACGCGCGAGAGGGCCTCACGGGAGGCCAACTCACCATAGATAAAGCGCGGACCGCCTTCGAAAACGCCTGTGCGAAATCCCTTGGTATCGGCATCGGATACCCCAAGGGCACGGGACATGTCTTGTGCCGTTGGGGCCATTGTGTCTGCGGCAAAAGGGATGATAGGGGCTTTGAAGCGCGCCACGTCATTTGCACCATTGGGGATGGTGACGGGCACATCGCCTGCCACTTCTTCAATCACCAAGTTTGAAAGACCATGGGTCTCTGCCAGAAAAATGGCGGCGCCTATGGTGGGGTGCCCCGCGAAGGGCAGCTCATATTTTGGCGTAAAAATGCGCGCGGACGCAATGTGATCCGCAGAGCGTGGCGCGCGCAAAAAGATGGTTTCAGAGAGGTTGAATTCCACCGCGATATGCTGCATCTGCGCGTCGCTTAGGGCATCTGCGTCCTCAACAATCGCAAGTGGATTGCCTGTATATGGCGTGGATGTGAACACATCATAGAGATGATATCGCAACGCCATATGCGGCTAAACCAACCGCGATGTTTTCATCGCCGCACGAACAAAATCAGCAAAAAGCGGATGCGGGTCAAACGGTTTGGATTTCAATTCCGGATGGTATTGCACCCCAATGAACCATGGGTGATCTTTCCATTCGACAATTTCAGGTAAACGTCCATCAGGGGACATGCCTGAGAATATAAGACCTTGCTCCTCAAGGATATCTTTGTACTTCATATCCACCTCATAGCGGTGGCGATGACGTTCCTCGATCTTGGTGCTGCCGTAAACCTCGGCCACTTTGGAGCCTTCTTTTAGATGTGCCGTATAGGCCCCAAGGCGCATGGTGCCGCCTTTGTCATCATCATGTTTGCGTGCAATGGTTTGGTTGCCCTGCACCCATTCTTTGAGGTGGTAGACAACAGGGGTGAACCGTTTTTCGCCGGCCTCGTGATCAAATTCTTCTGAGCCCGCGTCTTTGATGCCGGCGGTGTTGCGTGCGGCTTCGATCACGGCCATCTGCATGCCAAGGCAAATCCCAAG
This sequence comes from Halocynthiibacter sp., assembly GCA_049609065.1. Lineage (GTDB taxonomy): Bacteria > Pseudomonadota > Alphaproteobacteria > Rhodobacterales > Rhodobacteraceae > JBMYYE01. The sequence goes on along the minus strand of JBMYYE010000010.1, from coordinate 11,659 downwards.
ATACGGGATTTTATGTTCGCGGGCATATTGCGCCGCTTTGATTTTGCCTTCGGTGCCGCGTTCGCCAAAACCGCCTGCAACCAAAATGGCGTGCAACCCTTGGAGATGCGGTGTCGCGTCACCTTTATCGAAAAGCTCGGCGTCGACCCATTCAACTTTGACGCGGGTGCGATTGGCCATGCCGCCATGGGTGAGGGCCTCAAAAATGGATTTATACGCATCTTCGAGCTGGGTGTATTTGCCGATGATGCCGATTTTCACTTCGCCTTCTGGGTTGTGAATGCGGTCTTGTACATCCTCCCAACGGTCCATGACAGGTTTTGGGTCATTGGTGATGCCAAAGGCATCTAAAACGGCTTTATCGAGGCCCTCTGCTTGATAAGCAAGCGGGGCTTCATAGATGGATTTCAAATCAGGCGCGGCAATCACAGCGTCTTGGCGCACGTTGCAGAAAAGACCGATTTTGGCGCGCTCTTTGGCGGGGATTGGTTTATCGGAGCGACAGACCAAAACATCAGGGGCGATCCCGATGGATCGGAGCTCTTTTACGCTGTGCTGTGTTGGTTTGGTTTTCAACTCACCAGATGCGCCGAGGTAAGGCAACAATGTGAGATGCATGAAAATACACTGGCCGCGCGGTTTGTCTTGGCTGAACTGACGGATGGCCTCAAAAAATGGCAGACCTTCGATATCGCCCACAGTGCCGCCAATTTCACAAAGCATGAAGTCAACTTCGTCTTCGCCGATCGAAATGAAATCTTTGATTTCATTTGTCACATGCGGGATCACTTGGATCGTTTTGCCGAGGTAATCGCCACGACGTTCCTTGTCCAAAACAGTCGAATAGATCCGACCAGAGGACACAGAATCGCTATTGCGCGCGGCAACACCTGTGAAACGTTCATAATGGCCAAGATCAAGGTCCGTTTCCGCGCCATCATCCGTGACAAAAACTTCGCCATGTTCAAACGGCGACATGGTGCCCGGATCAACATTCAAATAGGGATCAAGTTTACGCAACCGCACCGTATAGCCACGGGCTTGTAATAAAGCCCCCAACGCCGCTGAGGCGAGGCCTTTCCCAAGTGAAGAAACAACGCCGCCAGTGATAAAAACAAAACGTGCCATAGATATGGGAACTCCCGCGATTGAATGGTTGCATAACACAAATACAAGCGATTCTGTGGGCCCAGAGACCACATCATCACGGGATTTAAGTCATAAAGATTTTTGAATGATTCCGCAAGCCGCGACCTACATGCTGTGGGTAAAAAAATCGCGACTGCTAAGTTTTGTAGGGATTGCTTATTCCGCGGAGGGCGGCGTAAGCGTGCCTGTGCCTTGCGCGGGTGGCAAAAGCGTGTTGCTTTCGGTTTCGAGCGGGGCTTCAACTGTTGGCGCTTTGGCACCGATTTGATCAATCACAGAATTGCCTGATGAATTTTTGGCGGCGATGATTGTCATTGTGACCGAGGTCGCAAAAAAGCCCGCGGCAAGGATCCATGTAAGTTTTGAGAGCGCGGTTGCTGCTGAGCGACCAGACATAATGCCGTCGCCGCCACCGCCGCCACCCATACCAAGGCCACCGCCTTCAGAGCGTTGCAACAACACGATGCCAATCAAAGCAATCGAGAGGATCAAGTGAACAACAAGAATGACATTTTCCATGATTTGGCCTTCGCGGTCAGAAAAAATTCGCTTTGGGCTATCTATTGGCTTCGGGGCCGCTTCGCAACCCTTCGTAACAGAAAATGCGCAAATAGGAGCTGAATTCATGCCATGGCCGCGTGAATGCGATAGGGCTTGGGGGGATCAATGCAAAGCCGCGCTTTGAAGACAAAGATCAAAAGCAGCGCGCCGTATGGTGTTTTTGCTCAAACCAGCGCTGATTTTTGGGGCTTGTGAGCCATCGCGAACAAACGCCCCGTTCAAAAACGGGGTCATCTTGGGGCTGCGGCGAATTAGTGGTTTCGTTTATGGGGCATAAAAGATAGAAGGTGATCGGTTTTGATACGAACGGAGAATCTCCAATGGCCAATGTTGTCGTCGTAGGCGCCCAGTGGGGCGATGAAGGTAAAGGTAAGATCGTAGACTGGCTCTCTGAGCGGGCAGATGTGATCGCACGGTTCCAAGGCGGCCATAATGCGGGTCATACTTTGGTGATTGATGGGAAGGTTTACAAACTTCATGCCTTGCCATCGGGCGTTGTGCGCGGCGGAAAATTGAGCGTGATCGGCAACGGCGTTGTTCTTGATCCGTGGCATTTGCTGAATGAAATCAAAACAGTGCAAGCCCAAGGTGTGGAAATCAATCCTGAAACTTTGATGATTGCAGAAAACACACCTTTGATTTTGCCAATTCACGGTGAGCTCGATCGGGCCCGTGAAGAAGCCGCAAGCAAAGGCACAAAAATTGGCACAACGGGCCGCGGAATTGGCCCGTGTTACGAAGACAAAGTGGGCCGCCGTGCGATCCGCGTTGCGGATTTGGCGGATGAAGCCACATTAGAAGCCCGCGTCGATCGTGCGCTTCAACATCACGACCCGCTCCGCAAAGGTTTGGGTTTTGATCCGGTGGACCGTGATGCGCTTCTGAAATCCTTAAAAGAAGTCGCAGAACATATTTTGCCGTTCGCAGCACCAGTTTGGAAAGTACTCAATGAGAAACGTAAAGCGGGCAAGCGGATTTTGTTTGAAGGGGCGCAAGGCGCACTTTTGGACGTTGATTTTGGTACATATCCCTTTGTGACCTCGTCAAATGTGATTGCCGGCCAAGCCGCAACAGGTGTTGGCATTGGTCCAGGCTCCATTGATTATGTATTGGGCATTGTAAAAGCCTACACCACACGCGTTGGCGAAGGTCCATTCCCAACGGAATTGTTGAACGAAGACGGCACGCCTGATGTTGATGGTGACCGTCTTGGCACCCGCGGTCATGAATTTGGCACAACAACGGGGCGTCAACGGCGCTGTGGTTGGTTTGACGCGGCTTTGGTGCGCCAAACCTGTGCGACATCTGGTGTGACGGGGATTTCCTTAACCAAATTGGATGTTTTGGACGGGTTCGAAACGTTGAAAATTTGTGTGGGGTATGATCTCGATGGTGAGCGCCTTGATTATTTGCCGATTGCGGCGGATCAACAGGCGCGTTGCACGCCGATCTACGAAGAAATGGCTGGCTGGTCTGAGAGCACAGAAGGCGCGCGGAGCTGGAACGATCTTCCTGCGAATGCAGTGAAATACGTGAAACGTGTAGAAGAATTGATCGATTGCCCGGTCTCCATGGTGTCCACATCACCAGAGCGCGAAGATACCATCCTTGTCACCGACCCGTTTCAGGATTGATCGATGACTGAGGCTCCTAAAAAAGAGATGTCCTATAAGGCACGGCGGCGGTTATCGCTTTTGCTGCTTCTTGTGGGCTTGCCGCTTTATATTGTGGCCTGTGTGACGGTGGTAAATCTGTTTGAGCGCCCTCCGATTTTACTCGAGCTTGGGATTTATATCGGGCTTGGAGTAATCTGGGCGCTGCCGTTTAAGGCGGTGTTCAAAGGCATAGGCCAAGCGGACCCCGATGCTTAATTCCTTTAAACAAAAAAGCCATCCTACTGCGGATGGCTTTTTTTATGTCTTATGCGGTTTTGAAGTACCGGCTCTCTTCAGAGAGGCTAAACTGGCCACGCTTGATTTTTTCAATGCGCTTTTGTTGAAGCAACTTTCCAAAGGCTTGCAGCCCATCTTCTCTGCTCCAAGCATCCTCTGGCTGATGGTCTGCAACCAAACGCATGACTTGTGGACGGGTGACGCTTTCGCGCCCATCACTTTGGATGAGATAAGCGGCGGCGGCCTCCATTAGCTCTTCAAGCCCCTCTGCGTTTACAGCCTTCGCAAATGTCGCGAAGCTTTCTTCACGAGGAGAAATGATATCACTTGAAAATGTGCTGTCGATTAGTGCAGCCTCAAGTGAGCTAAGGTCAATATCAGCAGGGGGATCAACGCGATCGGAGCTGACGAGAACCAAAGGCGCTGCTGGTTTTTTCGGAGCAGCTTTCGGCATTTTGTCGAAATCCCAGTCTTCAGTATCCTCAATGATGTCTTCTGGCGGAAGGCTTGGGCCGACCACGTGCGCTAGATCTTCGCGAAAAGGGCTTGTGTCCTCTGTCGCGTGGAGGTCTTCTTGCAGTTGAGCATCCTGTTCTGTGGCGGCGATTGCAGCCTTCATATGCCCAAAGGATTCGCGGCGTTGCGTGCTTGTCGTGTTAGCCAGTCTGAGATTTGTTTCATCCATAAGGCGCGTAAGATCCGCATCGGTTTGCAATTCAGATGTTGCAGGTTTGCGCACTTCGATACGCCGCGGTTTTGCGGTGTTTGTGGGTTTCCGAGTGGTTGTAGCCACGATTTCATGAGCAGATGGCTTTTCCGCAACAGTTGGCGCATCTACATCCGCTTTCTTGACTTTGATGACCCGTGCGCGGGCGCGTTTGGCCGCGTTTTCAGGATCTTTCGCTTTACGAATTGCCCCTGTCGCGGCACCTTTTGGCAATGGGTTTGTAAGTTGAAGCACATTCCCATCCGGTTCAGTTTCTGCGTGCTCTTCTGGCCCCTCTTTTGTGTCGGAATCTTCGCTGCGAAGTTCCTCAAGTTGAAGGGACACATTTTCAACCACATCGGACGCAGCGTCCTCTGGGGTGTCTGATGTGATCTCTTCTTGCGCCTCGGCGGTGGCCTCCAGAGGACCCTCAACCGCGGTTTCGACCTCAGATTCTGCGGTGTCTACATCCGTTGCGTCCTGAGTTGCCTCTTCGATATCGCCAACAAGGATATCAATTACATCATCGGTGCTTGGCTCCTCTGGGAGAGCTTCCAGATCTAGGGTGTCTGGCTCCGCGTTGGGGTTTGATACAGTGGCTTCAATTGCGGGTTGGATGACTGCGTCTTCGTCTTGCGGATCAAAATACCGAAAATCACTTTCGGATGCGTCTGGCTGCGCTTCATCCTCATATGCCTGCTCTATGGGTGTTACATCCTCGACCTCAGCCGCTGGCATTTCTTGCGCCTCAGGCACATGGTCATCAGCGGGTGCAACCACATCTTCGATGAAGTCGGGCGCGACGCTATTGCTGTTTTGAGTTAAGATGTCGCCAAGCGTGGTGCTTTTTAAGGACGCAGCCTCTGAAATTGTTTCTGAGATAACGTCTTCGAGTGCGTCCTCTTCTGGGATCTGATGGAGGTCAGAGGTCGGCAACGCAGTGTTTTCCTCATCATCGGTTTCGATAAAAATTGGCGCTTTTTCTGTTGGAATTGCATCGCCATCCACCACGGCGCGGATGCGCTGTAGTTTTGCGGCAATGCTATCTACATCGTCAATATCTCGTGCAGGAGCATCCGCAACGGCCGCAGATTCAGCCGCGCGCGTCTTTTGGATAATCTGAACAAGGGCCTCATTCTGGGCGGCTGTTTTCGCGTCTTCGGCGGGGGTCGCTTCATCAAAAGATGTATCGATAGTTTCAGGTGGTGTGATCGGTGCGGGCGCTTGCGAATCTGTGGTGCTGATTTTTTCTTGTGTGTGCGCTGCCTTTGCCGCGGCTTCTTGTGCAAGAAGGGCTGCGGCAGCTCCAGTGACACCACCCGCAGGAGATACAATATCTGACACTTTAGATTGCGTAGCATCGCTATCAGCATTCCCAACACGCAAAACGACGTCATCCCCTTGCATATGGGCATCAACGCGGCGGTTGGCTTCGCGCTCTGCAATATGTGCGAGCATCTCTGCATCTGGAATGGGAGGCTCTGCACCAAAATAGCGATCATCAGCGGCAAGATCACGGAAATATTCCGCAATGGCTTTCATGGTCGTGAAGGAATCGTCAAAGCCCTCAAGCGTGCATGAAAATGTGCCATAGGCGACTGTTAAAACTTTATTATTGTCCGTTGCCATATTACTACTCTCTATTCATCGGGGTTCCGGTGATGCATTTGGTTATCACTGGCGAGTGAAGCGAAATTGGGAAAAGGTTGGTGCTATTTTAAGGCGAGATTATGATCATTTGTCTTAAAAATGTAGCATAGAGAGGCTGAAATATGAATATGTGGACAACATCCGCCCCGATTTTGCTTCTTGGATCGGGACCTGTTTCTAAGGAAAATATTGAATTATCAAATACTTACACCTCATCTATTGTCGCGGTGGATGGCGGGGCACGGCATGTGGCGCAGGTGGGGCGACCATGTGAATTTGTGATTGGGGATATGGATTCGATTGTTCAATTTGATCTCAAAAACATGGAATCAGTTCCCCAAAAACGTGTTCTGGACCAAGAAACCACCGACTTTGAGAAGGCGCTTGGCCACATTTGTGCCCCTATGATTCTCGGACTTGGGTTTTTGGGGTGGCGTTTGGATCATACTTTGGCGGCGATGACGGCTCTGGCAACCTTTCCGCATCAACGCTGTGTTTTACTTGGGGAGGAAGATGTCGTCTTTTTACTGCCTGAGGCATTTGAAATTGATTTGCCTTTGGGTGTGCGCATTTCGCTCTTCCCGATGGGACCATCTAGGGCCAGGTCATGCGGATTAAAATGGGCACTTAATGGGAAATGCTTTGCGCCCGACGCAAAAATTGCGACCTCGAACGAAGTTTCAGGCCCTGTTTCGATTGGCTTAGAAACGGGAAATTTTGTGGTGATGGTGCCTAAACGACACTTGGCGGCGGTGTGGTCGGCATTGACACCCGCTTTTTAAGCTGGGTCTCGCGCCAGATAAGATAGAGACCAGAGATCACAATCAAGATCACCCCGAAGAGCGCCCAGTGCGTGGGGATGTCGCCAAAGACCAAAAAACCGACAACTGTGGCTGTGATGATTTCGAGGTAAGACAGGGGCGCGAGCGTTGCGGATGGTGCGAATTTGAGCGCGTAAGAGAGCGCGAGATGTGCGGCCGCCCCAGATACTCCAACCCCCAAGAGCCACAGCCAAAAGACACCATGCGGCATGACAGGATCCCAAACCTCATGCGCTGAGCCATCAAAGAAAAAGAGAGGCGGCACCACCATGAAACAGGCAATCGTGGCGGTCAGCGGTTGTAAGAAAAGCGGTTCAAACCGGTCAGATACTTCGCGCGTCACCAGCATATAGATCGCAAAACAAAGCGCCGTTCCAAGCGGATAGAGCGCCACATGGCCAAAGAGCGCAAAGCTCGGTTGAATAACAAACGCGGTGCCGATGAGGCAAATAATTGAGGCCGCAATCCGGTGCCAGCCGACACTTTCGCCCAGTAAAACCCACGCCAAGAACATCACAAGGAACGGTTCCACATAGACAATCGCCAACGCATCCGCGAGCGGCATATGTTTAACGGCCAATATGAAAAACAAAGTTGAGCCAAAGATCGCGCCTGCGCGCAAAGGGATGAGGATCATGTCTTTTAAGCGAAAAACGTGGTGGGTGCGCAACCCGCGAATGAGGAACGGTAAAAACACCAATGCTTGGATCAAAAACCGCGCGGCGGTGATTTGCCCCACCGGAATATCGGTTGAGGCAATTTTGGCAAATACGTCAATGGCAGGCGCTAAAAGGCAAAAAAGCAGCATCAAGAGGATGCCATGTTTGGTGTGATCGTGGGTCAAAGAGGTCTCAGCAATTTGGAATATTGACAGCAAGCCCCCCAAGGGAGGTTTCCTTATACTTCTCATGCATATCTACGCCTGTTTGGCGCATGGTTTCAATGGCACTATCAAGGGGCACAAAATGCTGCCCGTCGCCACGCAATGCCAAGGATGCCGCGGAGACAGCCTTAATCGCCCCGAGCCCGTTTCGCTCAATGCAGGGCACTTGGACAAGTCCCTTTACCGGATCGCAGGTCATACCAAGGTGGTGCTCAAGCGCGATTTCGGCCGCGTTTTCGACCTGTTGGGGTGTTCCGCCCATCGCGGCACATAGCCCCGCCGCCGCCATGGCGGATGCTGATCCGACCTCAGCCTGACAGCCGCATTCAGCGCCTGAAATCGACGCGTTATGTTTAACAAGCCCGCCGATGGCTGCCGCCGTCAAAAGAAAATCAGGAATTCCTGCTTCGGTTGCGCCTGGCACATGATCGAGCCAATAGCGCACAACGGCGGGCATGACGCCTGCGGCCCCATTGGTCGGGGCGGTGACGACTTGGCCTCCGGCTGCGTTTTCTTCGTTTACGGCCATGGCGTAGGTGCTCATCCAATCATTGATGATATGAGGCGCAGTGAGATTCATGCCGCGTTCATTCATAAGCTGATTGTAAATATCTGCGGCACGGCGTTTAACGTTGAGCCCGCCTGGCAAAATCCCGTGGGTTTTGAGGCCCCGTTCAATGCAGTCATTCATGACCTGCCAAAGACGGTTGATCCCGTGATCGAGATGTTCTGCACTGTGATGAGCAAGCTCATTGGCGCGTTTCATTTCGGCAATGGTTTTGCCAGACTGCGCCGCCATTTCAAGCATCGCTTTGGCGCTTTCAAACGGGTAGGGGGATTTGCTTTCTTCGGCGCTTGGCTCGATGACAGGGGCTGCCAATTCATCCGCCGTCAAAACAAACCCACCGCCAATAGAATAGTAGGTTTCTTCAATTACCACATCCCCTTGGGCGTCAGTCGCTTTGAGGATCATACCATTGGCATGTCCTGAAAGCGCAGGGCCGTAGTCGAATTCGAGGTCGGTTTTTGGGTCAAACCGCATCGGATCAAGGCCCTCAACGTGGATTTCGTGTGTGGCGTTTATTTTTTCCAAGGCCGCCTCGGCCGCCATGTGATCATAGGTCTCGGGCAAAAAGCCTGCGAGCCCTAGGATGGTCGCGCGGTCTGATGCGTGCCCGACCCCGGTAAACGCGAGCGATCCGTGGAGTGACGCTTTCACACCTGCCGGATGAAAGGGGGAGTTTTTGATTTGCGCTAAAAAATGTGCGGACGCCACCATTGGCCCCATTGTGTGGCTGGAAGATGGGCCAATGCCGACTTTGAAAATGTCAAAAACGCTCAGAAACATGACGATCCTATTTTTAGAAGGTGGCAGGCGCGTCGGGGAACCTGCCCGCGCATTTCACTAAGACTACAACATCTTATCCCCCATCACGGCACTAAACCGACGCTTTTTTGCAGATGAACGCAAATATGTGTGAAATCTTCATGTCATGATTGCAAAATTGGGTGTGGCGGCGCGGGCCTTGGTCGCGTAAAAAGAACGCATGTTATATAGGGGGAGTCGCAATGTCTGGGGAATTGTCGCCAATCGAGAAAGCGAAATACGTTTCAGCAAAACGCGCATCGGAATATGTCGAAGATGGCATGAAAGTTGGGCTGGGAACCGGATCTACGGCGGCATGGCTTGTGCGGTGTTTGGGCGAACGCGTACGTAAAGAGGGCCTCAAAATCAAAGGTGTTCCAACCTCATCGCGCACGGCGAAATTGGCACTAGAACTTGGGATTGAGCTTTTGACATTGGATGAAGCCAAATGGCTTGATCTTACGATCGATGGCGCGGATGAATTTGACGCGAGCCTAAATTTGATCAAAGGCGGCGGCGGGGCGCATTTGCAAGAAAAAATCGTGGCAACGGCCTCTGATAAAATGATTGTGATTACGGATACGTCTAAGAAAGTTGACATGCTCGGCGCGTTTCCTTTGCCGCTCGAAGTTATTCCTTTCGGGTGGCAGACAACACGGATGTTGGTTGAAGAAGCCCTTGAAAGTATGAATGTTTCTGGGCGCCAAACCACGCTTCGGATGAATGGGGATGCGCCCTTTGTCACGGATGAGGGGAACCATATTTTGGACCTGCATTTACAGCGTATTGTGAACCCAAGGGAGCTGTCTCTTGCGCTTAATCAAATGCCGGGGGTGGTTGAAAACGGATTATTCCTTGATATCTGTGATGTGGTGATCGTCGGCTATGGTGATGGCCGCGTGGAAATTCGTGATATTAATGCAGGAACGATTGACGAAGAGATGTATAAATCCGTGGAAACGGACAGCCTTTTCGCGACGCTTGCGGACTAGATAAAGGGGCCTTCAAAATGGCTTTTGACTACGACCTATTTGTAATTGGCGGTGGCTCAGGCGGGGTGCGTGCCGCGCGTTTGGCATCCTCTGAGGCGGGGGCAAAAGTTGCGCTGGCTGAGGAATATCGCCTTGGCGGGACCTGTGTGATCCGAGGCTGTGTGCCAAAAAAGCTAATGGTGTTTGCCTCTGAATATCCAGATCAAGTGGAAGACGCGAAAGCGTATGGTTGGGATGTGACGCTTGGCGCGTTTAGCTGGGATGTGTTTCGTTCAAAGTTGCATGGCGAACTTACGCGGTTGGAAGGTATTTACGGAAATATCCTTAAAAACAACAATGTAACAACCTATGGGGCGCGCGCAACAGTGACGGGCCCGCATGAAGTGACTTTGTCCACGGGCGAAGTGATTTCTGCAAAGCATATCCTTGTGGCCGTCGGTGGCCGGCCTTTTGTGCCTGAGTTTGATGGCTCTGAGCATGTGATCACTTCAAACGAAGTGTTCTTGTTGGATCAGCTCCCGAAACGGGTTTTGATTGTTGGCGGCGGCTTTATCGCCTGCGAATTTGCCTGCATTTTAAAGGGGCTTGGCTCTGATGTGACGCAATATTATCGCGGGGAGCAAATCTTGCGTGGCTTTGATGACGAAGCGCGTGGCATGGTTGCTGATGGCATGCGTGTGCGCGGCATCGATATTCAGCTTGGTCAAAACGTGTCCAAGATTGAACCGTCGGATGCGGGATATGTTGTGACCAATGCTACAGGGGATCAGGCCATTTTTGATCAGGTGCTTTATGCCACGGGCCGTGTGCCAGTGACCGAAGGACTTGGGGTTGAAGAGCAAGGCGTGACGATCAAAAAAGGTGGCGCCATTGAGGTGAATGATTATTCCCAAACGGCGGTGCCTTCCATTTATGCAGTGGGGGATGTGACCAACCGTATCAACCTCACCCCTGTGGCGATCCGCGAAGGTGCGGCGTTTGTGGACACTGTGTTCCACGGCAAGCCTACCAAACCGGATCATGATCTGGTCGCGAGCGCCGTTTTCACGCAGCCTGAACTTGGCACAGTGGGGCTCAGCGAAGAAGAGGCGCGCGCCAATGGCCCGATTGAGGTGTATTCAGCACAGTTCAAATCCATGCAGTCGGGTTTTGCCGGTCGGGATGATAAAATCCTTATGAAACTTGTTGTGTGCCAAAAGACGCGTGTTGTTTTGGGCTGTCATATCGTGGGCGACCATGCGGGCGAAATGATTCAGCTTGCGGGCATTGCTGTTAAGATGGGCGCAACCAAAGAACAGTTCGATCAAACCGTGGCCGTGCATCCAACGGCGGCTGAGGAATTGGTCACAATGAAGACGCCAACACGTACGTAATAAAGGTCGCGGACATATTCGCGCATTGAAAAGATGGAATTCTTCCCCAAATATAGGGGAATGATATAACGGAGAGGATAATCTATGTCAGGAAATAACGGTCCTTGGGGCGGGGGCTCTGGTGGCTCAAACGGCCCAAACGGAAACCGCGGCGGAAACAATGGGGGCAAGCGCCCGAATGATCCGCAGGTCCCTGATTTTGATGAAATCGTCAAAAAAGGCCAAGATCAACTGCGCGTTCTGATGGGCGGCAAAGGCGGCGGCGG
>JBMYYE010000009.1:0-40786 GCA_049609065.1 Halocynthiibacter sp. | reverse complement strand
CGACGCCAGGCCAACGTGGGTTGGTTCTGATTGACCGTTCCGAGCTTTGGAAAGGTCGTCCTGTTAAGGCACTCGTAGAGGGTCTCAACAAAAAGGGCGGTCGGAACAACACCGGACGGATCACAATGCGTCGCCGCGGTGGGGGTGCAAAGCGCCTTTATCGTATCGTAGATTTCAAACGTCGCAAATTTGACATGGCCGCAACGGTAGAGCGTATTGAATACGACCCTAACCGGACTGCATTTATCGCGCTCATCAAATATGAAGACGGTGAACAAGCTTACATCCTCGCGCCACAGCGTTTGGGCGTTGGCGACAAAGTTATCGCGTCTGAAAAAGCAGATATTAAACCAGGTAACGCAATGCCATTTTCCGGCATGCCTATCGGTACTATCATTCACAACATCGAATTGAAGCCAGGCAAAGGCGGTCAAATCGCTCGTGCTGCTGGTACATATGCACAATTCGTTGGTCGTGACGGTGGTTATGCTCAGATTCGTTTGTCCTCAGGCGAACTTCGCCTCGTGCGCCAAGAGTGCATGGCAACAATCGGTGCGGTCTCTAACCCAGACAACTCCAACCAAAACTTCGGTAAAGCAGGTCGCAACCGTCACAAAGGCATCCGTCCTTCCGTGCGTGGTGTTGTTATGAACCCTGTTGATCACCCTCATGGTGGTGGTGAAGGCCGGACATCTGGTGGTCGTCATCCGGTTTCTCCTTGGGGTAAACCAACGAAGGGTGCACGCACTCGCAACAAAAACAAAGCGTCAAGCAAACTCATCATCCGTTCGCGGCACGCTAAGAAGAAGGGGCGTTAAAATATGGCACGTTCTGTATGGAAAGGCCCTTTTGTTGATTCTTATGTGCTTAAAAAAGCGGAAGCTGCACGTGAATCTGGGCGCAATGATGTGATCAAGATCTGGTCCCGTCGTTCAACAATCCTTCCACAATTTGTGGGTTTGACTTTTGGCGTTTACAACGGCCACAAGCACATTCCTGTAAATGTTACGGAAGAAATGATTGGCCAAAAATTTGGTGAATATTCTCCAACGCGCACCTATTATGGTCACGCTGCGGACAAAAAAGCGAAACGGAAATAGTCATGGGTAAGCAAAAAAACGCACGCCGCGTGGCGGACAACGAAGCAATGGCGAAAGCCAAAATGCTTCGTACTTCTGGACAGAAGCTCAACCTCGTTGCGCAAATGATCCGCGGGAAGAAAGTTGATCAGGCTTTGACTGATTTGACATTCTCCAAAAAGCGTATCGCGCAAGATGTTAAAAAATGTCTTCAGTCTGCAATTGCAAATGCTGAAAACAATCACGGTCTTGATGTTGACGAACTCATCGTTGCTGAGGCTTACGTTGGTAAGAACCTCACAATGAAACGCGGTCGTCCACGTGCTCGTGGTCGCTTCGGCAAGATTTTGAAACCGTTTTCCGAACTCACCATCACGGTGCGTCAAGTTGAGGAGCAAGCATAATGGGTCAGAAGGTTAATCCGATCGGTATGCGTCTGCAGGTCAACCGCACCTGGGACAGCCGTTGGTATGCAGATACCAAAGACTTTGGTGATCTTCTTTTGGAAGACATCAAAATGCGCGATTTTATCAAAGAAGAGTGCAAACAAGCTGGCGTTAGCCGCGTGATCATCGAACGTCCGCACAAAAAGTGCCGCGTTACTGTTCACACAGCACGCCCTGGTGTGATCATCGGTAAGAAAGGCGCGGACATCGAAACGCTTCGCCGTAAACTTGCTGCGATGACAACATCTGAGCTTCACCTCAACATCGTTGAAGTGCGCAAGCCTGAGCTCGACGCAGCCTTGGTTGCTGAAAGCATTGCACAGCAACTTGAGCGCCGTGTTTCTTTCCGTCGTGCGATGAAGCGCGCGGTTCAAAACGCGATGCGTATGGGTGCTCTTGGTATCCGTGTGAATGTTGCGGGTCGTTTGGGTGGCGCGGAAATCGCGCGTACCGAATGGTACCGTGAAGGCCGTGTGCCGCTTCACACATTGCGCGCAGACATCGATTACGCTCCTTGCGAAGCGATGACTCCTTACGGGATCATCGGGATCAAAGTTTGGATCTTCAAAGGTGAGATCATGGAACATGATCCAGCTGCACGTGATCGTAAGCTACAAGAACTCCAAGATGGCCCAGCACCTCGCGGTGCAGGCGGTCGCCGCTAAGGAGAAGATAGATGCTTCAACCAAAACGTACTAAATTCCGCAAAATGCACAAAGGCCGGATCAAAGGTCTTACAAAAGGCGGTTCTGATCTTAACTTTGGGTCTTTTGGCCTTAAAGCAACCACACCTGAGCGCGTGACTGCACGTCAAATCGAGGCGGCTCGCCGCGCGATGACACGTCACATGAAACGTCAAGGTCGTGTTTGGATCCGTATCTTCCCTGACACCCCTGTGACTTCAAAACCTACCGAAGTTCGTATGGGTAAAGGTAAAGGTTCTGTCGATTATTGGGCAGCCAAGGTTCGTCCTGGCCGTATCATGTTCGAACTGGACGGCGTATCCGAAGATGTTGCACGTGAGGCGCTTCGCCTTGCCGCGATGAAACTTCCTGTGAAAACACGGGTCGTCCTTCGCGAAGATTGGTAAATCCCTGCGATCTGCATCGCAGATCGTCAGGAGGGTGTAACGGATCGTAGATCCGCGGGCCCTTTGAGCTAGAAAACAAAAACCCCCGTCAGGAAACTGGCGGGGGTTTTGCTAATCCAAAATACTTTCTTGGTTTAATCCGATCTGAAGTAACTTATTATCACGAGGTTTGATGCGATAATAGACTAAAGGATCTGCGTCGAGAGTTGAGCCGAAGTCGATTTCGGTGTCATCGCTTACGCTGAACCGGTCAAAATAATTACGAAGTTACCCGACAGTTAATCGTGGATGGCTATTCTTGTTCGCTGGCATGCAATGCACCTAGCCCTGCCAAATCTATGATTTGGTGCGCCCGAACCTCCCCCATGGGGAGGGCGCATTCGCACCCACCCCTCGGTTCGGGCGCAGGGGGGTGTTTGAAGTTGCGTTAGCTGGCTAAGGCCCAGGGCTCCGCCCGTTCGTGAGCGAAACCGTCCACTGGACGGTTTCCAAGAAGCTCACTCACCCCATTTATAATTAAAGCTCACGGAAATCCGTTCTTCTTCTGAGGTGTTCATATGGACCTCATGGCGCAGCCAACTTTCCCAGAGCAACACATCCCCGATGGCGGGCGCTTTATAGACGAAGCTTTTCAGTTCCTCACGCGCCTCTTTTTTGCGGATCGGGGAGGCCATCATCATTTGGTGACGGGGATCTTCGTATTTGATGCGGGACGCGCCTTCGGGCATGGACACATAGGTCGTGCCGGAAATAACCGAATGGGGGTGAATGTGTGCGGAATGATAGCCGCCTTCAGGCAAGATATTGATCCAGATGTCTTCTAGAACCAAGTCCCGACCATCGAGATCAAATTCGAGGTCTTTGACAAATTCCGCCACATGTTTATCGAGCGTTTCTACGAGATCCTTGAAAATCGGGAACCGCCACGGCAGATCCGTGAGGGAGGCGTAGGACGTGTAGCCGGGATAATCGTTGTTTTCACACCAATCTTGGCCGGCTTCGTCATCCTCGGCGATTGTCCAGCAAGATGCTTCGAGTTCGTCAGCATCAATAGATGGCGTGTGCTCAGAGAGGCGAGCTTGGTACAGGCGGGTCACAAAGAGAGATGATATCGTAGACATGGGTTCTATTTACGCGAATGTGTGGCAACAGGCGAGGGGAAACTGTGGCTCATTTTGAGGGGGGTGCATTTCCCTCAAGAAAGCTTGGATATATGGGTTGCCACGGGGGGGGTTCCCCCCTATAGAGACACATCTCGCGGATTCCCTTTTGGGGATTCGTGTGTTTTTTGTTTACCCATCAGAAAAAGGGTCACCCATCGAGATATGGATGGAGCTCTCTGATGATAGGAAAGGAAATGGCGATGAACGCCAATGAACTACGCGATAAGACGCCTGATCAGCTCAAAGAAGAGCTGGCTGCTTCAAAGAAAGAGAGCTTCAACCTCCGCTTTCAGCAAGCAACAGGTCAACTAGAAAACACGGCTCAAATTCGTAACGCACGTCGCCAAGCGGCACGTGTTAAAACGATTTTGAACGAAAAAGCAGCATCTGCTGCATCTGAAGAATAGGAGCCTCGAGAATGCCTAAACGTATTTTGACAGGCGTTGTAACAAGCGACCAAAACGAACAAACTGTAACAGTTTCAGTTGAGCGCCGCTTTACGCACCCAGTTCTGAAGAAAACCATTCGTAAGTCCAAGAAATACCGGGCTCACGATGCGAAGAACGAATTCAAAGTTGGTGATCAAGTTCGCATTCAAGAATGCACGCCAATTTCGAAGACGAAGCGTTGGGAAGTATTGGGCGCGTAAGCGTTCAGGGCTTTTCGACATCATCGAAACCCTGGGGATGCCCCTGATCAGGGCCCCATAGGTCGGGAGAAACCACATGATCCAGATGCAAACAAATCTGGATGTAGCTGACAACAGCGGCGCTCGCCGTGTTCAGTGCATCAAGGTGTTGGGTGGTTCCAAGCGTAAATACGCTTCTGTTGGCGACGTTATCGTTGTCTCAGTTAAGGAAGCCATCCCGCGCGGCCGTGTGAAAAAAGGGGACGTCCGTAAGGCCGTCGTCGTTCGCACAGCTAAGGAAGTCCGTCGTGAAGACGGCACTGCAATCCGCTTTGACCGGAATGCAGCCGTAATCCTCAACAACAGCAACGAGCCGATCGGTACACGTATCTTTGGCCCAGTTGTTCGCGAATTGCGCGGGAAAGATTTCATGAAAATCATTTCTCTTGCACCGGAGGTGCTCTAATGGCTGCTAAATTGAAAAAAGGCGACAAAGTCGTCGTTTTGACCGGTAAAGATAAGGGTAAAGAGGGGACTATTTCCTCTGTGAACCCTGAAGCGGGTAAAGCAATTGTTGACGGCGTGAACATCGCTATCCGTCATCAGCGTCAAACCCAAACAAGCCAAGGCGGCCGTGTGCCGACAGCGATGCCAATCGCATTGTCAAATCTCGCGCTCTTGGATGGCAAAGGCAAAGCAACTCGCGTTGGCTTCCGCATGGAAGACGGCAAGAAGATCCGCTTCGCTAAATCAACTGGGGAGGCTGTATAATGTTGGATAATGCTGATTACACACCTCGTTTGAAAGCTCTTTACAAAGACAGCATTCGTGCATCTTTGAAAGAAGAGTTTGGCTATAAAAACGATATGATGCTTCCTAAGCTTGAGAAAATTGTTCTCAACATGGGGATTGGTCAAGCCGTTAAAGACACCAAAAAAGTAAAAACAGCACATGCTGACCTCACAACTATTGCGGGTCAACAAGCGGTTATTACAAAAGCGAAAAAATCTGTTGCGAGCTTCCGGGTTCGTGAAGATATGCCGCTTGGGTGTAAAGTGACGCTTCGTGGCGATCGTATGTTCGAATTTCTCGACCGTTTGATCACAATCGCGATGCCTCGCATCCGCGACTTCCGCGGCGTTTCCGGCAAATCTTTTGATGGTCGTGGCAACTATGCTATGGGCCTCAAAGAGCACATCGTGTTCCCAGAAATCGACTTTGATAAAGTTGATGAAGTTTTGGGAATGGACATCGTTATCTGCACCACCGCTCAATCAGATGCAGAAGCTAAGGCCTTGTTGACTGCGTTCAACATGCCGTTCAATAGCTGATCGCGGGAGGAGACTTAGATATGGCTAAAAAAGCAATGGTCGAACGCGAAGTTAAGCGCGCACGCCTTGTTGCAAAATTTGCAGCAAAACGTGCAGCTCTTAAGGAAATCGCAAACGACGAATCCAAGTCAATGGAAGAGCGTTTTAAAGCGCGTCTTAAATTGGCAAAACTTCCACGTAACTCTTCAGCGACACGCTTGCACAACCGTTGCCAGCTCACAGGTCGTCCACATGCTTACTACCGTAAGTTGAAGGTTTCACGTATCGCGCTTCGGGAACTCGGCTCATCCGGCCAAATCCCAGGCATGGTTAAATCTAGCTGGTAGAGGGAGATTAAAAAATGAATGATCCTCTCGGCGATATGCTTACACGTATTCGGAACGCCCAAATGCGCGGTAAGTCCACCGTAATGACACCTGGTTCTAAGCTTCGTGCTTGGGTACTCGATGTTTTGGCTGACGAAGGCTACATCCGTGGATATGAAAAATCCACTGGTAGCGACGGTCATCCTGCAATTGAAATCAGCCTCAAGTATTTTGACGGCACTCCTGTTATTCGTGAGCTAAAGCGTGTTTCTACACCTGGCCGCCGCGTATATATGGGTGTTAAAGAAATCCCATCCGTCCGTCAGGGCCTTGGTGTTTCTATCGTCTCTACTTCTAAAGGCATTATGTCTGATGCGAATGCACGATCTGCCAATGTTGGCGGCGAAGTGCTTTGCACAGTCTTCTAGGAGGTCTGGATGTCTCGTATTGGTAAAAAACCGGTCGGGCTACCAGCAGGTGTAACAGCATCTGTTTCTGGTCAGACCATCGAAGTTAAGGGCCCAAAAGGCACACGTAACTTCACCGCGACTGATGACGTAACTCTTACTGTCGAAGAAAACGAAGTGAAAGTCGAACCTCGTGGCATGTCAAAACGTGCGCGTCAGCAGTGGGGCATGTCCCGCACTCGCATCGCGAACCTTGTGACTGGCGTGACGGACGGCTTCAAAAAGGAGCTCGAGATCCAAGGTATTGGTTATCGTGCGACGATGCAGGGCAATGTTCTTAAGTTGAACCTTGGCTTGTCACATGACGTTGACTATGTGGCGCCGGAAGGCATCACAGTGACAGCACCTAAGCAAACCGAAATTGTGGTAGAAGGCATTGATGAACAAACTGTTGGTCAAGTTGCTGCTGAAATTCGTGCTTGGCGTAAACCAGAGCCTTATAAAGGCAAAGGTATTCGCTATAAGGACGAATATGTCTTCCGCAAAGAAGGTAAGAAGAAGTAAGGACCGTAGATATGGCTAATAGCAAAAGAACATTGTTTCTGAAGCGCCGCCTGCGCGTTCGGAATAAATTGCGGAAAGTGAATGCAGGTCGCATTCGTTTGTCCGTTCATCGCTCAAACAAAAACATCAGCTGCCAGCTGATCGACGATGTTAAAGGCACAACTCTCGCATCTGCTTCCTCACTTGAGAAAGCATTGGGTGTTGTTGGCAAAAACAACGTTGAAGCAGCGGCAAAAGTAGGCACAGCAATTGCTGAGCGTGCGAAAAAAGCTGGTGTTGAAGACTGCTACTTTGATCGTGGCGGCTTCCTCTTTCACGGTAAGGTTAAAGCTTTGGCTGAAGCTGCCCGTGAAGGTGGACTTAAGTTTTAAGGAGACGAAATCATGGCAGAACGTGAAAACCGTCGGGGAAAAGGTCGCGATCGCGAAGAAACCCCTGAATTCGCCGATCGTCTCGTAGCGATCAACCGCGTATCCAAAACCGTAAAAGGTGGTAAACGCTTTGGCTTTGCAGCCCTTGTTGTAGTTGGTGACCAAAAAGGTCGCGTAGGCTTCGGCAAAGGTAAAGCGAAAGAAGTACCAGAAGCGATCCGCAAAGCAACGGAACAAGCCAAGCGTCAGCTTGTGCGCGTTCCACTTCGTGAAGGCCGTACACTTCACCACGATATCGAGGGCCGTCATGGCGCTGGTAAAGTGGTTATGCGTACAGCCCCACAAGGTACTGGTATCATTGCTGGTGGTCCTATGCGTGCCGTATTTGAAATGCTCGGCGTCCAAGACGTTGTTGCAAAATCAATCGGTTCACAAAACCCATACAACATGATCCGTGCTACGATCGACGGTCTAACCAAAGAGGCTTCTCCTCGTATGGTTGCTCAACGTCGTGGCAAGAAAGTTGCTGACATTCTTCGTAAACCAGACGCCGAAGCACCTGCTGACGCATCTGCAGAGGCATAAGGACTAGTACCATGGCCAAGAAGAAAACAATCGTTGTAAAGCAAATCGGTTCCCCGATCCGTCGTCCACAAGACCAACGTGCGACATTGATCGGTTTGGGCCTCAACAAAATGCACAAAACCCGTGAGCTTGAAGATACACCTTCAATTCGCGGCATGATCTCTAAGATCTCGCATATGGTTGAGATTATCGAAGAAAAAGGCTAAGGCTCTTGCCATAGTTTTGAAAACGCCCCTATTTTAGGGGCGTTTTTTATTTGGGGACTGCAAATGCGCCGCGTCATCAGTGATTTCTATCAGTCGAATTATAGCTATGATTGCGTTGCCCCGATGGGGCAGCATTTCGATGGCGGCTTCACCCCACATTTTTCCCCAAAAGAGATGCTCGCAATGGGCGTGTTTGAGGGCAAATACCTCAATGAGTGTACGGATGAGTTCCCCGCAGACTGGTTTGAGGGCGCAAAGTTGAGCAATACACCAAACCCAAGCCTCAACTACTTTGGCATCAAAAGCCGACAGGACCTTTCTATGTGGCGCCAAAAGGGGTGGATCTACGGCCCCGACCCGCGCGGCTGGTTCCAATGGTATTGCCGCTACTACATGGGGCGGCGCTTGGATGAGGTCGATCAAATCCAAATCAAACGCTGGCGGGCATTTGCGCGCCATGCGGGCCAAATTCGGGCAAATTGCTATCCAGGGGATATTCTTTGCCGCCCGAAACAACGCCAAGGCCTCCTCCAATGGGCCTATGATCCGTTTATCTGATCTCAGATAACATCTGCGTTGCAAAACGGGCGTGTAGTGTGATCACACTCACTCCAAATTTGGCATAATCTCTTGGAGCGGGAACATTTTCAATAGAGATATGGATATCTTCTTGCCTTGGGTATCGTGTTAGGCCTGTTTTTGGTATATGCAATCTCGAAAGAAATGCGATGCATTGACTGAAGTTTGAAGTAAAACTTCTAATATCATGTTCACTGGGTCGCCTATTGTCATGAAGGCTGGAAACAACTGCCCCTAAATCTTTATCGTAAAGCCCCCAACAGGTCCGAAGGTAACTCTGTATTTCGGATTGGCAGTAGAGCTCTAGCTTTGTAATTAGGTCACATGTAGTTGGATGGTTGCTTAGCGCGTTGTAAGCTTCCTCTAAATTATGGCCATATTTACCCCTAACGTGTTTTACCGTTAGGCCAGTTTTGAGAAGGAGTGATTTAAAGAAGAGTTCTAGCGAGTGGCTATAGAGAAACAGTTGTGGGTAGTTGAAAGTGATTTCATGTGACGTTTTATATGACGGTGATGGAAATAGCTTTTCCGCGGCATTCGCAAAATCACGTGCATAATTCGCAAACTTGATGTGAGTGGTGTCGGATTGCTGGGCGGTATTGTTGTGAGATTGCATAAGTGCAGCATGCACCGACCTAGCATGGCTAAACAATAGCCTAAGTGTTTTAGTCTTGATATTGTGGCTCTAGGCCTTTAAACGCAGCCCGTGGTCATAGGGATCATAAGAATCAGTAACGCCGTGTTTGGCCCGAATATGCTTCGTGGGTCAGTTCCGGCAAAAGGAGAAGCAACATGAAACTTCATGAATTACACGATAACGCAGGCGCCACAAAACCACGCAAACGCATTGGTCGTGGTGTAGGTTCCGGCACAGGTAAAACTGGTGGCCGCGGTATCAAAGGTCAAAAATCCCGTTCAGGTGTGGCGATTAAAGGTTTTGAAGGCGGTCAAATGCCTTTGTACCAACGTCTTCCAAAGCGTGGCTTTAACAAACCAAACCGTAAGAAATTCGCAGTATTGAACCTTGGTCTTATCCAAAAGTTCATCGACGAGAAAAAACTCAAAGCAGGTAAAATCGACGAAGATGCATTGATCGAATGCGGTCTTGTACGTCGTAAACTCGACGGTGTTCGTGTTCTCGCCAAAGGCGAAATCACAGCCAAAGTTGAATTGACAGTCACAGGCGCATCCAAAGGCGCAATCGAAGCTGTTGAAAAAGCTGGCGGTAAGATCACTGTTGTTGCACCTGCTAAAGAAGCAGACGCTGAATAAGCACTTGTTTGTGGCGCTTTCGCCACTTACATAAGGTTTAAGTTTTCCAAAGCGCCGCGTGATCCCGGAAAACGGTCACGGGGCGCTTTTTCGTATAAAAGGGGGCCTTCATGGCATCTGCAGCAGAGCAAATGGCATCAAACACCAGCTGGGGAGCATTTGGCAAAGCGACCGAGCTTCGCCAGCGCATCTTCTTCACCATCGGGTTGTTGATCGTTTATCGTATCGGGACCTATATTCCTGTGCCTGGGATCGATGGCGGCGCACTTCGTGACTTCATGGACCAAGCCGCGTCTGGCATTGGTGGCATTTTGTCAATGTTTACGGGTGGCGCTCTTGCGCGGATGGGCGTGTTTGCCTTGGGGATTATGCCCTACATTTCGGCCTCAATTATCGTTCAATTGATGACCTCCATGGTGCCTTCGCTTGAGCAGCTCAAAAAAGAAGGTCAGCAAGGGCAAAAGAAGATCAACCAATACACACGCTATGGTACCGTCGCTTTGGCCGCGTTCCAAGCGTATGGCTTGGCTGTGAGCTTGCAAGCGGGTGGCCTTGTGTCTGAGCCTGGCATGTTCTTTATCGTGTCTTGTGTGATGACGCTTGTGGGCGGCACCATGTTCTTGATGTGGGTGGGTGAACAAATCACCGCACGCGGCATCGGCAACGGTATTTCACTTATCATTTTCGTGGGCATTATTGCGGAAATCCCTGCTGCCTTGGCACAGTTCTTGTCTCAAGGGCGCTCAGGCGCGATTTCCCCGTCTGTGATTATTGCTGTGATTGCGATGGTGGTTGTGACGCTTGCATTTGTGGTCTTCATGGAGCGTGCGCTTCGGAAGGTGCACATTCAGTATCCACGTCGCCAAGTCGGCATGAAGGTTTATGATGGCAGCTCTTCGCATTTGCCAATTAAAGTGAACCCAGCTGGCGTGATCCCTGCGATCTTTGCCTCTGCTCTCTTGTTGTTGCCAACGACGCTTGCGACGTTCTCAGGCGGCGGGGCAACGAGCCCTGTGATGTCTACGATCCTTGCTTACTTTGGGCCAGGTCAGCCGCTATATCTCTTGTTCTTCACGGCGATGATCGTATTCTTTACGTTCTTCTACACCAAAGAAGTTGCGTTCAAGACCCATGATGTGGCCGACAACCTGAAAAACCAAAACGGGTTTATCCCGGGCATTCGTCCAGGTGCGAAGACTGCTGAATATCTCGACTATGTTGTGACACGTCTTTTGGTGCTTGGCTCGCTCTACCTTGCGGCAGTTTGTCTCCTTCCTGAGATTATGCGTTCACAAATGAATATTCCCTTCTATTTTGGCGGGACTTCAATCTTGATTATTGTGTCCGTCGGTATGGATACAATTCAACAAGTTCAATCCCATCTACTGGCACACCAGTATGAGGGGCTTATCGAAAAATCCCAACTGCGTGGAAAACGCCGTAAAGGGAAAAAAGGGACGGTTAGACGATGAACATTATCCTTCTTGGGCCACCAGGTGCGGGCAAAGGCACACAAGCACAAAAACTTGTAGACGAGCGTGGTATGATCCAGCTTTCCACAGGGGATATGCTCCGTGAAGCCAAAACTTCAGGCACTGACATGGGCAAGAAGGTTGCCGCCATTATGGACGCGGGCGAGCTTGTGACAGATGAGATCGTGATCGGTCTCATCGATGAGAAGCTCCAAGGCGAAAATGGCGGCGGGTTCATCTTTGACGGGTTCCCACGCACATTGGCGCAAGCGGATGCTTTGCAACAGCTGCTCACCGAGAAGGGCAAAACGCTTGATGCTGTGGTTGAACTACAAGTGGATGACAATACGCTTGTCACGCGGATCCTAAACCGCGCAGCCGAAGCCATTGCAGCCGGCAATGAGGCACGCGCGGATGATAACGAAGACAGCCTTCGCATTCGGTTGATGGAATATTACAAGAAAACATCGCCACTCATCGGGTACTACTATGCCAAAGGCAATCTGAAATCCGTTGATGGTCTTCAGGCCATGGATGAGGTGGCGTCTGATATTGCCAAGGCGCTTGGCTAAGTCGATTTCGATCGCGTTATGGAGGGGGCCTGCGGGCCCTCTTTTTATATGGTAAAAGGGATGCAGGTCATTGACGTAGAATGATCGGCAATTGCTAGAAAAACAACTTTCTAACCCTGATATTTGTTAAGATGGGTTGACCAAATTTCCAAAACGCAATACTGGACACTATCCCGAAAGGGAGAATCAGTATTGGAAGATTGTCTTCTCACTGATGACCACCGAGCCCAGAGGCTAATCTTCTGGGCTTTTGTTGTGAAAAAAGGTTCTGGTGGTACGGAACCGCAACTCGAAGGAATATGCACTTGGCACGTATTGCCGGCGTAAACATCCCGACTCATAAACGAGTCCCGATCGCCCTTACTTATATCACTGGTATTGGTTCCACATCTTCAGAAGCTATCTGTGAAGCTGTTGGTATCGACCGTACACGTCGCGTTAACGAACTCTCTGATGCAGAAGTACTTGCAATCCGTGAGCACATCGATGCGAATTACAACGTTGAAGGCGATCTTCGCCGTGAAGTTCAAATGAACATCAAGCGTTTGATGGATCTTGGTTGCTACCGTGGCCTTCGTCACCGTCGTAATCTTCCTGTTCGTGGTCAACGTACGTCGACCAACGCTCGCACACGCAAAGGCCCTGCAAAGGCCATTGCTGGTAAGAAGAAATAAGGGAGGCTTGATCAATGGCACGTGATAAGACACGCACGAAGAAGAAAGAGCGCAAAAATATCGCAACAGGTGTTGCGCATGTTAACTCTTCTTTCAACAACACAAAGATTTTGATTTCTGACGTTCAAGGCAATGCGATTGCTTGGTCTTCAGCTGGCACAATGGGTTTCCGTGGTTCACGTAAATCTACACCTTACGCGGCCCAAATGGCGGCTGAGGATGCTGGTAAGAAGGCACAAGATCACGGCGTAAAAACTTTGGAAGTTGAAGTTCAAGGCCCAGGTTCCGGACGTGAGTCCGCCCTTCGCGCTTTGGCAGCAATCGGTTTTAACATCACATCTATCCGTGACGTGACCCCAATTGCACACAATGGCTGTCGCCCACCAAAGCGCCGCCGCGTATAATTTTTTGGCTCGGGCCCGCGTGTTTTCGCGTAGGCCCGATTCTGTCATTTTGACCCTCGGGCGTTTTCGTGGCCTGGACATACGCGAAAACAAGAATGGAGGACTACATGATCCATAAGAACTGGCAAGAATTGATCAAGCCTACAAAGCTTGACGTAAAACTCGGCAACGACCCTCAGCGCCAAGCAACTGTGATTGCAGAGCCGCTTGAGCGTGGCTTTGGTTTGACATTGGGTAATGCGCTTCGTCGTGTTTTGATGTCATCTTTGCAAGGTGCCGCAATTGAAAGCGTGCAAATCGACAACGTGTTGCACGAGTTTTCAACAGTTGCAGGCGTTCGTGAGGACGTTACAGATATCGTATTGAACCTCAAACAGGTTGCTGTACGCATGGAAGTCGAAGGCCCTAAGCGTCTTTCAATTTCTGCGAAAGGCCCGGCTACTGTGACAGCTGGCGATATTTCTGAAAGCGCGGGTATCGAGATTTTGAACAAAGATCACGTGATCTGTCATCTTGATGACGGCGCGGACTTGTTCATGGAACTTACTGTTAACACAGGCAACGGTTATGTTGCTGCGGATAAAAACCGCCCTGAGGATGCGCCTATTGGCTTGATTCCAGTGGACGCGATCTATTCCCCTGTGAAAAAAGTAAGCTACGATGTTCAACCAACACGTGAAGGTCAGGTCCTCGACTATGACAAACTCACATTGAAGCTTGAAACAGACGGCACTGTATCCCCAGAAGATGCTGTGGCTTACGCTGCGCGCATCTTGCAAGATCAGCTTGCGATCTTCGTGAACTTCGATGAGCCAGAAGCGGCTGGTCGTCAAGACGAAGACGACGGTCTTGAGTTTAACCCACTTCTTCTTAAGAAAGTGGATGAGCTTGAGCTTTCAGTACGGTCTGCGAATTGCCTTAAGAACGATAACATCGTTTACATCGGCGATCTCATTCAAAAGACAGAAGCAGAAATGCTTCGCACGCCAAACTTTGGCCGCAAGTCTTTGAACGAAATCAAAGAAGTGTTGTCTGGCATGGGTCTTCACCTCGGCATGGATGTCGAAGAGTGGCCGCCAGAAAACATTGATGAGTTGGCGAAGAAATTCGACGATCACTTCTAAGACTTTCGGAGCCGCTTTCGGGCGGCTCCAAAATGCCCGCACTTGGCGGGGAACATCTGGGCATACCGCCCCAAGGAGAGTGGGTTCAACGTTAAGGATCCGCCAGACAAAGTAGAAAAAAGAACTAGGAGACTACAAAATGCGTCACGCAAAAGGCTACCGCCGTTTGAACCGCACTCATGAGCACCGTAAGGCGCTTTTCGCCAACATGGCGGGCTCTTTGATTGAGCATGAGCAAATCAAAACAACTTTGCCAAAAGCAAAAGAACTTCGTCGTACGATCGAAAAACTCGTGACCCTCGGGAAACGTGGCGATCTTCACGCACGTCGTTTGGCCGCGAGCCGCTTGAAGCAAGACATGCACGTTGCGAAATTGTTCGACGTGCTTGGCCCACGTTACAAAGACCGCCAAGGTGGTTATGTGCGTATTCTCAAAGCGGGCTTCCGTTACGGGGATATGGCACCGATGGCGATCATCGAGTTTGTTGATCGTGATCCAAACGCCAAAGGCGCCGCTGACAAAGCACGCCTCGAAGCAGACGCTTCAGAAGAATAAGATTTTAAAAGCCTCACCTTTGGTGGGGCTTTTTGTTTCCCAAGATTGCAGTGCCGCATAACAGACGTCTGTTTTTCATTTAAAAATAGAGAGACGCCAGCGGAAGACCTCAGAATGAGGCAGGCTTCCCCAACGGAAACCCATGCTAAAAATACAATAAATTTTAGTAAAATGTGCTATGCTGGGTAGAGTGTAACCTTTTGGTTGTGAAGAAACATTAGCGAGAGGGGCAGATTTAGGTTGACTGATCGACCGACAACCTGTCTAAAAAGATATGTCCAAAAAGACAGGATTAGAATTAGATTTACATCAATTGTCGCTATATGCGCCTGCTGGCTACTTCGTCGGGCTCCATATTAGATTTGCGTCACCGCTTATGGTTTTTCAGACTTACGACCCCAAATGGACGGCTCACTACACAGAACAAGCTTATGCATTGCGGGATCCAATGATCGCGTGGGGGTTTAGTGTTGAAGGTGCCACTAGGTGGAGCGAAATCGACATTCCTGATCCTTTTGACATCATGGGACAAGCCCGAAGTTATGGATTGGTTTACGGTGTTCAGATTTCCTGCGGACCGATTTCTTCTCGTACTATTTCTGGTGTTGCCCGTGCGGATCGCGAATTCACAGATTCTGAGATTGATGAAATCTCTAGAATGATCCGGCGGCTACATGACATGACTGAGCCTCCGGATAGCCTAACCAAGGCACAGGTTGAAGCTTTGCGATGTATTGCCGCCGGTGATCGACATATCGCTGCCGCAGCCAAACTTGGTATTTCTGAAAGTGCATTGAAAGCTCGGCTCACCGCTGCGCGGCAAAAATTGCTCGCGCGGACAACAGCTGAAGCCATTCAAAGGGCGAAAGAATATAGGCTGCTTTGATGTGTGGATGAGGGGGCTTGCATCTCAAGTTTTGATCTTCAATTTTATTGGGGAGCCCAAACAATGCAAACTACCACTCTATCCTTCGAAAATCTGCACACTCACGGCGAACTTTTCGCTAACCTTCTAAGAGCACGTAAACAATCGTTCATCGTCCAAAATAACTGGGATCTGCCAGAGGCGATGGGGATGGAATATGACCAATATGACACGCCTGCGTCTCGTTGGGTGGCCGTCCACGACTTTGGCCGCGTCTATGCGGGGATACGGCTGACACCAACAACCGCGCGTTGCGGGATTTACACTTACATGATCCGAGATGCGCAGCGCGGGCTGTTGGATACAATTCCGACCCATCTTCTTTATGACGAAGCACCGGTTGAAGAAAACGTTTGGGAAAGCTCTCGTGTTTTTGTCGCCCATGACACACCGCAAAAAGTGCGCCGCCGTGTGCATGCGCATCTCATCACCGAAATGAGCCGCTCTGCACGTGAACTTGGCGCGGCGCGGGTGTTGGGGTTGATCCCTGCCAATTGGCCGCGTTGGGCCAAACGCTGCGGCCTAGAGGCGGAGGCCGCAGGCCCTGTGATGGAGCTTGACGGGATTGACAATCAATGTGTGTCAATCGATTTGAGCGGCAAACTTCACTAAAAACATTATGGGCATCCCTCCGATAAGGAGGGGTGCTATTGCCTTTTCTTGCCATGAAATTGCGCATAGACTGCACCCATGGCTGATCTTTTTGACACTTCGACTTCTGATGCATCTGCTGCGACGCCTGCGCCGCTTGCGGATCGGTTGCGCCCGAAAACTCTCTCTGAGGTGATTGGCCAGGACCAAGTTTTAGGTGCGGACGCGCCTTTGACAACGATGCTTGCATCTGGAACCCTGTCATCGGTTATTTTTTGGGGGCCACCAGGGGTTGGCAAAACCACGATTGCGCGCCTGTTGGCGGATGAAACGGATTTGGCTTTTGTACAAATCAGCGCAATTTTTACAGGCGTGCCTGAGCTGAAAAAAGTATTTGAAGCGGCCCGTTTGCGGCGCCAAAACGG
Organism: Halocynthiibacter sp.; assembly: GCA_049609065.1. Lineage (GTDB taxonomy): Bacteria > Pseudomonadota > Alphaproteobacteria > Rhodobacterales > Rhodobacteraceae > JBMYYE01. The sequence goes on along the minus strand of JBMYYE010000009.1, from coordinate 24,017 downwards.
CAAAGGGACGCTTTTGTTTGTGGACGAAATCCATCGTTTTAACAAAGCCCAGCAAGACGGATTTTTGCCGCATATGGAAAACGGCACGATTATTTTGGTCGGAGCAACAACAGAAAACCCATCGTTTGAATTGAACCGTGCGCTTCTCTCGCGGTCTCAAGTTATGGTGCTTGAACGCCTGACCCTTGCAGATCTGGAATTGATGGCGCAGCGCGCCGAACATGAAATGGAGCGAGCATTGCCGCTTACAGGCGAGGCGCGCGAGAATTTATTGGAAATGGCCGATGGTGATGGTCGGGCGCTTTTGAATTTGGTGGAACAGGTCGCGGCATGGAATCTGGACGATAAAATTGGACCGGATCAATTGGCAAAACGTCTTATGCGGCGGGCGGCGCAATATGATAAATCAGGGGATACGCATTATAATCTGATTTCGGCTTTGCATAAATCGGTGCGCGGCTCGGACCCTGATGCATCCTTGTATTGGTTCGCGCGTATGCTCGAGGGGGGCGAAGACCCGCGCTATCTCGCACGGCGCCTAACGCGCATGGCGGTTGAGGATATCGGACTGGCCGAGCCCAATGCGCAAGCCCAATGCATTCACGCCTGGGAAACCTATGAACGTTTGGGCAGTCCCGAAGGGGAACTCGCCCTTGCACAAGCCGTGGTCTATCTGGCGCTCGCGCCCAAATCCAACGCGGCGTATGTCGGGTATAAAGCCGCGCGCAAACTTGCGAAACAATCAGGGTCATCGTTACCCCCTAAACATATTTTGAACGCCCCAACATCCCTGATGAAAAATCAAGGATATGGCGATGGCTATGCCTATGATCATGACGCTGAGGATGGGTTTTCGGGGCAAAACTATTTCCCGGATGATATGAAACGCCCCGTGATTTATCAGCCCGTCGAGCGTGGCTTTGAACGAGAACTCAAACGGCGAAATGATTACTTTGCCAAACTGCGCCATAAACGCCACGACAGTTGACAATCCCCGCCAGTCGCGCGAAACGGGGGCCATGACCTTACTTTGGATTGCACTTGGCGGCGCTCTTGGCGCGGTGACCCGTTATGGGGTTGGACAGCTTGTCGGGTTTCCTTATGGCACGCTTGTTGTGAACGTCGTTGGCTCCTTTCTGATGGGGCTTGTGGCGGTGCTTTTGATGTCAAAGGGAATGGATAAATTTCAGCCCTTGATTATGACGGGGATGCTTGGCGGGTTCACGACGTTTTCAACGTTTTCCTTGGATGTTGTGAAACTTGTCGACGCAGAGCGTTTCGGCGCGGCTGGTCTTTATGTGGTGGCGTCTGTTGCGTTGTCATTGATTGCTATTTTTGTTGCGACACTGGTCGCGAAAGGGGCCCTATCGTGAGCCAAGTTCAATTTCTCGAAGTGTCGAGCGACGATGATGATCAACGCTTGGATCGTTGGTTCCGCCGCTTGTTTCCTCATGTGACCCAAGGCCGTATCGAAAAAATGTGCCGCAAGGGGGATATCCGCGTTGATAAAGGCCGCGTGAAAAGCAGCCACCGCTTGGTTGCGGGGCAGGTCGTGCGTGTGCCGCCGCTCCCTGATAAGGATCACCAACCCGCACCCAAACATATCCCGTCACGGGTGTCCGATGCAGACGCAAAAATGATCCAAAGCACAGTGCTTTATAAAGATGATTATATCATCGCGATTAACAAACCGCCTGGGCTTCCGACCCAAGGGGGCAGCAAGCAAAAACGTCATGTGGATGGCATGACCGAGGCGCTGAAATTTGACTATGAGGAAAAACCGCGTCTTGTGCACCGTTTGGATAAGGACACGTCAGGTGTTCTCTTGCTGGCGCGCACACGCAAGGTTGCAAGCGACCTGACCAAAGCCTTTCGCCACCGTGATACGCGCAAAATTTATTGGGCGGCGGTTGCGGGTGCGCCGATGCCACGGGTTGGCACGGTGAAATATGGCCTCGTGAAAGCGGCCGGCCATGGCCCGCATGGGGCAGGCGAAAAGATGATCTGTATTCACCCGCGTGAGGTTGAAGAAACCAGAGACGCCAAACACGCCACAACCGATTATGCGGTTCTCTCGAACCTTGGGGGCCGCACATGTTGGGTTGCGCTTGTGCCGATCACGGGACGCACGCATCAACTTCGCGCACATATGGCAGAAATTGGCCACCCGATTATTGGTGACGGGAAATATGGCGGATCTGGGCAAGAAAACCTTGGCGATGGCTGGGGGGCAGGGCTCGGTGGGGAATTGTCCAAAAAACTTCACCTTCATGCGCGTTTGATTACGTTTGAACACCCTGTCACCAAGAAAATTCAAACCATCACCGCAGAATTGCCACCGCATATGGAACAGACATGGGACATGCTGGGCTGGCATGAAAATGATGTCGAAGCGGACCCGTTCGAGGATATGTAATGCCACAGATGGAGGCCGATTTGCGGCTTGTCATATTTGACGTGGATGGCACATTGGTGGACAGCCAAGCCCATATCGTGCGCTCAATGGAGTACGCCTATGGCGCGCGCGGGCTTGTGGCCCCAGATGCCGACGCCATCCGTGGAATCATTGGGTTGTCGCTTTTTGAAGCCGTTAAAACGCTTTCGCCAGAATTTGAAGATGCGTTTTGCGCCGAGCTGGCGGAGGGGTATAAAGCCTCTTTCGTTGAACTGCGCGCGCAAGGGGCAGAGCAAAAAAATGTCACCCTTTTTGATGGTGCCCTTGCCTGCCTTGAGGCCTTGCACAGTGTGGATGAGGTGATCTTGGGAATTGCCACAGGAAAATCGCGGCGCGGGTTGGATTACCTTTTAGAAAGCAAAAAGCTCACCCCGTATTTTATGTCAACACAGGTGGCGGATGATCATCCGTCAAAACCGCATCCATCTATGGTTGAGGCCTGCTTGCGCGAAACGGGTGTGGATGCGCAAAATGCGGTCTTGATCGGCGATACGGAATTTGACATGGCAATGGCCAAATCCGCCGGCGTAAAAGCCATTGGCGTATCTTGGGGCTATCACGATGTGGCGCGTTTGGGTGCCGCCGATGCAATTGTGGATGAATTTTCAGTATTGCCTGATGCGATTGATCAGGTTCTAGGAGGCACGAATGGCTGAGTGGAAAGCAAAACGGTTTTGGACAGAGGAAACCATTGTTGAGGTCGAGGGCGGATTTGAAATTCAGCTCGATGGTCGGGTTTTAAAAACGCCAGCTAAAACGAGCCTCACGGTGCCAACCCGTGCGCTTGCGGACTTGATCAAAGGCGAATGGGCCACGCAAGAAGGTGAGATTGATCCGCTTAGCATGCCGTTCACCCGTTTGGCGAATGCGGCTGTTGATAAGGTGGCTGTTCAGTTTGATGAGGTGGCAGAAATCGTTGCGGCCTATGGGGGTACGGATTTGTTGTGCTACCGCGCGACATATCCAGAAGGCTTAATCGCGCGGCAGGCGGAAAAATGGGATCCGCTTTTGGACTGGGCGAAAACGCGTTTTGGTGTGGCTTTGGCAACCGGGCAAGGCGTCATGCATGTAGCGCAAAACCCAGATGAGACGGCGAAGCTCACGGCGCGGGTCAAGAGTGAAACGGCTTTTGGCTTGGCGGCGCTCCATGAATTGGTGGCGATGTCAGGTTCGCTTATTTTGGGGCTGGCTGCGGCGGAAGGTCAAAACAGTGTGGCGGCCATTTGGGATCTAAGCCGCGTTGATGAAACGTGGCAAATCCAAGAATGGGGCGAAGATGAAGACGCGGCAAAAATGGTGGAAATCAAGCGTATAGAGTTTGAAACCATCGCGCGATTCTATCATTCATTGCAGGTGGCTTAGTTTTTCTGTTCTTTGGTGTCGTTTAGGAGCAGGTCATGTCGTTTAGACATGTTTACGTTGGGGAAAGATGGGGAAAACGGTAAGGATTGGTCAGATTCCGTCAGTAATTTGAAGTCCGACCCTTGACCTTACTGCCATTATTTGTCCAAACTCCCCTATGCTATGGGAGGACCCCTCTCATGGATACAGTTTTTCCCTATAATCTTTTTAGGGAATAAATAGCCACCCTTGGGTGGAAAATCAGGAAGAGGTAAAAATGAAAAAATCAGTATTTCTTGGCGCGTTGACGGTTGCCAGCATTGCAGCGACAGGTGCATTTGCAGGTACGCTCGACGAAGTTAAGGCTCGCGGTAAGGTAAACTGTGGTGTGACCACAGGTCTCGTAGGCTTTGCGGCGCCAAACGCGTCTGGCGAATGGGAAGGCTTCGACGTTGGCGTTTGCCGTGCGGTTGCAGCTGCTGTTCTTGGCGATGCAAAAGCGGTCGAGTTCGTTCCAACAACGGGCAAAACACGTTTTACAGCGCTTGCATCAGGCGAAATCGATCTGCTTGCACGTAACACAACTTGGACATTCTCACGTGATGTTGACCTTAAATTTGAATTTACAGGTATCAACTATTATGATGGCCAAGGCTTCATGGTTGCTAAAGACATGGGCGTTTCTTCAGCGAAGGAACTCGATGGTGCGACTGTATGTATCCAAACAGGTACAACAACAGAGTTGAACTTGGCGGACTTCTTCCGTGCAAACAACATCTCTTATGAGCCAGTTCCAATCGAAACAAACGCAGAAGCACAACAGCAGTACCTTGCTGGTGCATGTGACGTTTACACAACTGACGCGTCTGGCCTTGCGGCGACACGTGCGTCATTTGACGATCCAGCTGGTCACGTTTTGTTGCCAGAAATCATTTCCAAAGAGCCACTCGGCCCACTTGTTCGCCACGGCGACAACCAATGGGGTGACATCGTTCGCTGGACTTTGAATGCGCTTATCACAGCTGAAGAACTCGGCGTGACATCTGCAAACATCGGTGAAATGTCTGCATCTGCTGGCGATAACCCAGAAATCAACCGCCTCTTGGGCACAGAAGGTAGCCTTGGCGAAATGCTCGGCCTTTCTGCTGATTGGGCGAAAAACGCTATCGCTGCTGGCGGTAACTATGCAGAGATCTTCGAAAAGAACATTGGTGAGAAAACACCAATCGCACTTGCGCGTGGTCTTAACGCACAGTGGACAGATGGTGGTCTTCTTTACTCACCTCCTTTCCGCTAGGATTATATAAACGAAAAGGGCGCAGAGTTTTCTGCGCCCTTTTTTAACTAAAACAAGCCCGACGCAGAGCGAAAAAATTCGCCAAGGATGATCGGGTATGAACAGGGAATGTCCTAGATGACAACACTGACCGACCCTCCAAAGGGTTCGTTCAAGCTTTCTATGCTATTGTACGACACCCGCTATCGTTCCATGACAATTCAGGTCGTGGCATTGATCGGATTTTTATTGCTCCTTGCTGGTATTATCAGCAACGTTGCAGCAAACCTTGAAACTCTGGGGAAGTCCCCGAGCTTTCGTTTCATGGGTGAGCCTGCTGGCTATGATATCAACCAGCGCCTCCTAGATTATAATTCTCAAAGCCCCCATATTCGTGCGGCTGTGATTGGCCTTATGAACACGCTTGTGATTGCGGTTATGGGCTGTATTACGGCGACGGTTTTGGGTGTGATTATCGGTGTGGCACGCCTGTCCAAAAACTGGATCGTATCGCGCATTATGGCTGTCTATGTGGAAACATTCCGCAACGTGCCTGTGTTGCTTTGGATCGTTTTGGTGATGGCGATTTTGATCGAAACGCTGCCTGCTCCGCGCGCCTTTAGGTCGGGTGAAGCGAGCATGGCTCTCTTTGATAGCGTAGCGGTTACCAATCGCGGTGTCTATATTCCTGAGATCCTCTTCTCACGTGGGCTCGGTGATATTTCCGTGTTCTGGGGCAGCTTTGACATCAGCCTTGATTTCATCGCAATGCTGTTCGTGTTCATCGCGGGCATGATTGTTGCCAAGCTGATAAAGAAACGCGCAGATGCCATCCAAGAAGCAACGGGTGATCGCCCGAAAACAGTCTTGGCGCGGCTAGCTGTTGTCTTTGTCCCCTTGATTATTCTTGGCTATTTGCTTGGTCTTCACTTGGGCTACCCTGAGTTGAAAGGCTTCAACTTCAAAGGCGGGACGCATATGCGGAACTCTTTGATTGCACTTTGGCTTGCATTGTCGCTTTATACGGCGGCCTTTATCGCAGAAATCGTGCGTGCAGGTATTATGGCCATTTCCAAAGGTCAAACCGAAGCTGCTGGCGCGTTGGGCCTTCGTCCAAACCGCACCATGAGCTTGGTTGTCTTGCCACAGGCGTTGCGTGTGATCATTCCACCGTTGATTTCCAACTACTTGAACTTGACCAAAAACTCGTCTTTGGCGATTGCGGTTGGGTACATGGATTTGACGGGGACGTTGATGGGCGTGACCTTGAACCAAACGGGCCGTGAGCTTGAAACGGTTTTGTTGGGCATGTTGATTTACCTTGCGATTTCATTGTCCATTTCCATGGCGATGAACATTTACAACAACTCTGTTAAGCTGAAGGAGCGTTAATATGACTGACTTAGCTTATGTACGTGATGAAATGCTCCCCGAAAAAGAGCCCCCCGCATCCACAGTTGGCCTTATCGGCTGGATGAAGGCGAACCTCTTTAACGGCGTGTTTAACAGCGTCCTCACTCTACTTGCGCTTGCTGCTATCTTGCTGGTTGCGTCTATTTTCCTACCTTGGGCGTTCCAAAGCACATGGTCAGCAACATCGTTAAAAGAATGTCGTGCGATCGTTGGTGAAGGTGCACATGGTGCCTGTTGGGGTGTTGTGCGCGACCGTTGGATTCAGCTCATGTTCGGGTTTTACCCGCCTGAGCAATACTGGCGTCCGATTTTGGCTTTCGCACTTTTGTTTGTGGCGTTGATCCCTGTGCTCTTTAACATGATCAGCCGTCGTATGAACTGGGTGCTTTTGTTGGCCGTCCTTGGCGTGACCTTCATGGTGAAACTTGGCACATTTGGCCTTGTTTTGGGTGCTGTTCTTTTGGCTGGCGCTGCATATCTTGGTTTCCAAGCTATGACCGTTGATAAAGCGGGCCGCGCAGAAGAAATCGCCGCGGGGGCAAAACGCCTTCCAAATCCTTTGATGTTCACTGCGATTTTCCCATTCGTGCTTCCTTGGCTCATGTGGGGTGGAACGATTTGGGTGCCGGTTTTGGCGGCTGTTGGCTTTGTTGTGGGCTTTGGTACCTACCGCGTTGTTAGCAGCTCGTTGAGTTCTCTTTTCGCCTTGATTTTGGCTGTCATTGCCGCGGCTCTTTGGTGGCTCTATGGTGTGAACTATTTTGGTGAGATGCTTGATGCGGCTATGCCAATTGGCATCGAAGAAGTTGATAGCCGGAAATTTGGCGGCTTTATGCTTTCCATTTTGATTGGTGTTGTCGCGATTGCGTGTTCCTTGCCTTTGGGTGTTGTGCTTGCGCTTGGGCGCCAGTCGGATCTCTTCATTGTGAAAACACTTTGTGTTGGCTTCATTGAATTCATTCGTGGTGTGCCATTGATTACGCTTTTGTTTGTTGCGTCTGTGTTGTTGAATATCTTCTTGCCGCCTGGCACGCAGTTCGACATCATTTTGCGCGTGTTGATCATGGTGACGCTCTTTGCGGCTGCCTATATGGCCGAAGTGGTGCGTGGTGGTTTGGCCGCCTTGCCACGTGGGCAATATGAAGCTGCAGATGCTCTTGGGCTTGATTACTGGAAGGCACAGCGCCTGATTATCATGCCGCAAGCACTCAAGATCTCAATCCCCGGCATCGTGTCGACCTTTATTGGTGTTTTCAAAGACACCGTGCTCGTGTCGATCATTGGTCTTTTGGACCCGCTTGGGCTTTCAAACGCAATTCGTGCGGATGCAAATTGGAACGGTATCGTTTGGGAACTGTATGGCTTCATCGCCTTGATGTTCTTTATCTTCTGTTTCTCTATGTCCCGCTATTCCATGTATCTGGAGCGCAAGCTTCAAACTGGTCACAACTAAGGAGTTCACATTATGACTGAACTTGCTACACAACGTGAAATCGATCGCAGCAAAATGCAGGTCTCTGATGAGGTCGCGATCCAAATTAACAACATGAACAAATGGTATGGGGCGTTTCACGTTTTACGTGACATCAACCTAACCGTTAACCAAGGTGAACGGATTGTGATTGCGGGGCCTTCTGGCTCCGGTAAATCGACGCTCATTCGCTGTATCAACCGTCTTGAGGAACACCAGCAAGGTGACATCATTGTTGATGGCATTGAGTTGACATCAGACCTCAAGAATATCGATAAGATCCGCTCAGAAGTTGGCATGTGTTTTCAGCATTTCAACCTCTTCCCGCACCTTACGATCTTGGAAAACTGTACGTTGGCTCCGATCTGGGTGCGTAAAACACCCCGTAAAGAAGCCGAAGAAATTGCGATGCATTTCCTCGAAAAGGTGAAGATCCCAGACCAAGCCCATAAATACCCTGGTATGCTTTCTGGTGGTCAGCAGCAACGTGTGGCCATTGCGCGCTCGCTTTGCATGAAACCACGGATCATGTTGTTTGATGAACCTACATCTGCGCTTGACCCTGAGATGATCAAAGAGGTTCTCGATACAATGATCGAGCTCGCAGAAGAAGGCATGACAATGCTCTGCGTGACGCATGAGATGGGCTTTGCCCGTCAGGTTGCCAACCGCGTGATCTTCATGGACCAAGGTCAAATTGTTGAGCAAAACGAACCAGAAGAGTTCTTTAACAATCCGAAATCGGATCGTACCAAACTCTTCCTCAGCCAAATTTTGGGCCACTAAGATACCCAAATCTAAAAGAAAGCCCCGTCAATTTGGCGGGGCTTTTTCTATGGCATAAGGCTATGAGGTGTGACGAAATCCAAGACACGCGCGCTTCTTGGGGTGAGGGTGGACCATGTGTCACCTTTGATTTCCAAAACCGCCGTGGCGGATGTTGGATATTTGCCGAAATAGGGATTGTCGGGCCGCTCTTGGGCCAGTCCACAGGCCAAATGGCCGATCCCTGGATTATGGGCAATAACCATCACGGTGCGCGCGTTTTGCATCCCGACGAGGCGCGCGATTTCATTTGGGGCCGCATGGTACAGTGCCGGCAAAATGGAGAGGGCCGCGTTTGATTGCAGCGCGTGGTTCAAAAGCATCCACGTCTCTTGTGTGCGTGCACTGTCGGAGCAAAGCACCACATCAGGTGCATAGCCTCGCTCACGGAGCCATCCACCGATTAAGGGCGCGCCTTGGCGTCCACGGGCGTTGAGGGGACGGCTATGGTCATCTTGAAAGGGATCCTCCCAAGAGGATTTTGCATGACGGGTGAGGATAAGGCGAAGTGTCATGTCGGATGGAAGGCTTTCATATGAAATGCAGATTGCGCAGGATCGCGCGGGTAGGTTTCGCTGATGGGGCAGGCGCGGCGCGCAATACAGCCTTGTTCCATACAGCTGCGTCCGCCATCTGTGTCGAGATATCGACGACAGGTTTTGGTGTCATAACGATCAAACCTAAGTGCCCCCACAGGGCAGGCCGTTTTGCACGGCTTGTCTATGCATGTCTGGCAAGGGTGCGCGGGGGGAGATGGCAGGGATAAGATCCCATCAAAGATCAACGCACCACGGAAGGACACAAACAGCCCAGCATATGGATGAACGAGCATGCCAACGGGGGATTGTTCCACCCAGCCAGAGGCCAAGGCCCATGTGAAAAATGGCGGGTAGGGTGGGCCATCGGATGGGAAAACCACCTCGGCATCCAGAGATTGCGCCAGCTTCCTTAAGGTGCGTTTTGACCATCTGTCCAATGGGTCAGGCGCGCCATCTAAATATTCGGGGCTTGCTGCGAATTTCGGCCAAAAGGCGGGTTCATCTGGCCCAAGTAACACGATGGTTGTCCCATCCTCATGCAAGGCGGCCCGAATGGTGAGCCCGTTTGCGCTGAGCGCATGAGAGATCGCATCAAATGTCATTTTTTAAATGGCAGTGTCAGCAACCATAAAAGCTTTGTCGGGCGGCTGTCTTGCCAAGTCAATCCGATGGTCATGTCGTCATGGCCAGCTTTGGGTTGTGGAATATAGGTGCGAAAGAGCTGATCCCAAATGGAAAGAAAAAAGCCATAATTGCTATCATGTTCTTCGCGCAAAGTGGAATGATGCACGCGGTGCATGTCGGGGGTGATAACCACACGGCGCAAGATTTGATCCAGCTTCAAAGGAAGGCGAATATTCGCATGATTGAAAAGCGCAGATCCGTTGAGCAAAATTTCAAACAAAATGACGGCAAAAGCACTAGGCCCCAACAGATAAACAATCCCAACCTTATAGATCATAGACAGCGCGATTTCGATGGGATGAAAGCGAATAGCCGTGGTGACATCCATGGCGAGGTCCGCATGGTGCACGCGGTGCAAACGCCACAAAAAGGGCACTTTATGGGTGAGCATATGCTGAAACCAAATGGCGCAATCCAACACCAAAATAGCGATGAAAACTTCTAGCCAACTGGGCAAATTAACCATGTTCAACGCACCAAACCCGATGTCATGTGCGTGGTGTGCTGCTGTTGCGGCTGCAAAAATAGGGAGGACCGCGGCCAGAGCCCGCACCACGATATTATCGATAATGATGATGCCGATATTGGCGGTCCAACGGTCTTTGCGGCGGATGCCTTTCATGCGCCGAGGCATGAGAGTTTCGATGATCGCGAAGACAGCAAAAAGCCCCAAAAACGTTGTTAGGCGAATGAAGGCTTCGTTTTCCATTTGATCAGTCGCCTCGGATGATGGAACCAACCCCATGGTCGGTATAAAGTTCAAGGAGACAGGCGTTGGGCGCACGGCCATCTTGGATCACAACCGCCCGCACGCCACCAGAAATCGCATCAAGCGCGGTTTGCGTTTTGGGGATCATGCCGCCTGCAATGGTGCCGTCTTTGGTCATAGTGCGAATTTGTGATGCGGTGAGTTCCGTCACAACATCCCCTGCTGCGTTTTTCACGCCTGACACATCGGTCAGTAGCAAAAGCCGGTCGGCCTTTAGGGCGGCGGCGATGGCGCCTGCTGCCGTGTCGCCGTTCACGTTTAAGGTTTCCCCATTTCGCCCAGCACCAATCGGGGCAATGACTGGGATCGTATCAGCAGCAAAGAGGGTTGATAGGACGTCTGCGTTCATATCCGCGGGCGTGCCGACGAAGCCCAATTCGGGGCGGTCTTGGTCACAGATCATCAGGTTCGCGTCTTTGCCTGAGAGGCCGACAGCCTTGCCGCCTTGGGCGTTGATGGCTTGAACGATACGTTTGTTAACGCGCCCAGAAAGCACCATTTCAACGACTTCAACCGTGGCTTGGTCCGTGACCCGTTTGCCATCGATGAACTCCGATTGGATATCCAGCTTCGTGAGCATTTCATTGATCATTGGCCCGCCGCCATGCACGATGACGGGGTTCACGCCAACTTGTTGCATGAGGACGATGTCCCGCGCGAAGCTTTCCATAGCTTCGTCTGATCCCATGGCATGGCCGCCGAATTTAATCACAACGATCGAATTGTCGTAGCGCTGCAAGTATGGGAGTGCTTCTGATAGGGTGCGGGCGGTGGCGATCCAGTCGCGATTCATGGTCTGTTTCTTCATTTTAGTCCTCGTTCCTATCTGTGTTAGCGTGCCAGAAGGAGAGGCTCAAGCCTTTGGCTTAAATCAAACCTGCAACAATTGCGCGTAAAGTTTCGATCCCTTCGGATTTTTCAGACGATGTGATCACGATTTCAGGGTAGGCCGCCGGATGCTTGGCGAGCGCTTTGCGTGTCGCGTCGAGTGCCTTTTGGCGGTCTTTGTCTTTAACTTTATCGGCTTTCGTCATCACAACTTGGAATGTCACGGCGGATTTATCGAGCAAGGTCATGATCTCTTCATCAACCTTTTTCACCCCATGGCGGCTATCGATTAAAACAAAAGCACGGCGCAAGTTTTGACGACCAGAGAGATAGCGTTTTAAAAGGCGCTGCCATTTTTCGACCACAGGGATGGGGGCATTGGCAAAACCATAGCCCGGAAGGTCAACGAGATAGTGATCTTCACCTGCGGTGAAAAAGTTAATTTCTTGTGTGCGCCCTGGCGTATTTGAGGCCCGTGCAAGCCGCTTGCGATTGGTGAGCGCGTTGATCAGGCTGGATTTTCCGACGTTTGAACGCCCTGCAAAGCAGATTTCGATGCGATCTGCATCCGGCATGCCATCCATCGCAACGACACCTTTAAGAAAATCGATTTCACCTGTGAAAAGCTTACGCCCCTTCTCAAGAGAAAGGGCGTCTGGCGTTTCAGTTTCTGGAAAGGTGATTTCCATTATTCTGCTTTCTTCTTTCGCTTGAAGCCTTTTTTGATGTTGCCAAAGACATCAGGCTTCGACCCATGGGACCGCATGATGAGGTATTGCTGGGTGAAGGTGATCGTGTTGTTTGCGATCCAGTAAATAACGAGGCCGGAAGCAAAAGAGCCCAACATGAACATGAAAACCCATGGCATCCATGCAAAGATCATTGCCTGTGCGGGATCCGTTGGTGTTGGGTTGAGTTTTTGTTGAAGCCACATGGAAATACCCAAGAGGATCGGCAAGACGCCCAAAGACAGGATGAAGAACATTGATCCGGGTTCTGGGGTGCCCCAAGGAAGGAGGCCAAAGAGGTTTAGGATCGATGTTGGATCTGGCGCAGAAAGGTCTTTGATCCAGCCAATAAATGGCGCGTGGCGCAATTCGATGGTCACAAAAATCACTTTATAGAGCGAGAAGAAGATCGGGATCTGTAAGAGGATCGGCAAGCACCCTGCAGCTGGGTTTACTTTTTCACGCTTATAGAGCGCCATAACTTCTTTTTGCTGCTTTTGTTTGTCATCGCCTGCTGCTTCTTTGATTTTTTCCATTTCTGGCTGCAGCTCTTTCATCTTCGCCATGGAGACGTAAGATTTATAGGCGAGCGGCAGAAGAACGGCTTTGATACAAAGCGTAAGCAAAATAATCGCCCAGCCCATATTGCCGATGAGGCCATTGATGAAATGCAACAGTTTGAAGATCGGTTTCGTCAAGAAGAAGAACCAGCCCCAGTCGATCGAATCGATGAAGCCTTTGATGCCGTTATCTTCGTATTTTTTGATGGTTTCCCATTCTTTGGCGCCTGCGAACACTTGTGTGGTGACAGAAACGGTCGCACCTGCGGCAACATCCATTACAGGAAGGCGGCTTTCGGTGGTGTAGACGTCTGCGCCTTTGATGTATTTGGCGACAGAGGTGAAGCTTTGACCCGCAGCGGGTGCAAGGGCCGTCATCCAATATTTATCTGTAAAACCGACCCAGCCATCATCGGCGACCTGAATTGCATCAACACGTGCGCCTTCGCGGTCGGAAAAATTCATGTCTGGCATATCGTCATAGTCGATTTCTTGCAATTCGCCATCGGACATCCGAACGACGCCTTCGTGCAAGATGAAGAAACCAACAACATCGGGTTCGCCGTGACGCGCGATTAAGCCGTATGGGTAAAGGCGTGCGGCGTCAGACATGGTGTTTTCAACGCTTTGTGTAACGGTGAAAAGGTAATCGTCATCGATGGAAATCACGCGGCGAAATTTGAGGCCTGAACCGTTGTCCCAGACAAGTGTCACAGGGTGATCAGTGGTTAAGGTGTCATTTCCTTCGATCCCCCAAATCGTTTCAAAGCCAGGAACTTGATCGGCGGATAATCCACCTGCGGGACCCCAGCCATGTAGGGCATAATAGGGTGCATCGCTGCCTTGTGGGCTCAAAAGACGGACAAGTTCAGAATCGTCTGCGAGCTCTTCTTGGTAGTTTTTGAGCAAGAGATCATCAATGCGACCGCCAACAGTTGAAATGGCGCCAGTCAGGCGAGGTGTGTTAATTTTAATGCGCTCGGCTTCGATAACTGAAGGCGTTGGAGCGTTCGTTAGGTTTGTAGCCGTTGCGATCTCTGTTTGCGCAGGTGGGGCGCTTGGTTGTATCGCGTCCGTAGTGGACGTCACGGCTGCGGGTGCATTTGGATCGGCAATGGGCTCCTCTGGTGGGGCAATGAAGCCGTACCAAACCGCAATAACGGCAAAACTTAGCACGGACGCTAAGAGGAGGTTTTTGTTTTGATCGTCCATATTCACACCTAATCCTGACACTGGTCTAGGTGGTTCAACTAAGAAGGGACCCAAAGGTCAAGAGCTTTTCGCCTGTTCTGTGCCTATTTGAGCTATTTCCTCGGCATTAAGAGGAAAAACGGGTGATTTTTGGTGTATCGGCCAATGTGCTGCGGTAATTTTTGATCCAGTTTGTGACTTTTTCAAATGGCATTGGTCGTGCGACACCATAGCCTTGAATATAATCACATCCCAACTGTGCCAGCATGTTATATTCCCCAGGTGTTTCGACTCCTTCTGCAAGCGTTTGAACTTCAATGCGCTCTGCCATGGATAAAATGGCAGAGAGCATTTTTTGCTGCTCACGGTCTTTGTCGACATTGATGACAAAACAGCGGTCAATTTTGATGCGGCCAACATCAAAACGGCGAATATTTGCGATGGAGGCTTGATCCGTTCCAAAATCATCCAGTTCGATCATACAGCCAAGCTTTGACAGCCCGTGAATATTGTTGGTAGCAACGTCGTTTTCAGGATTGATGACGACATTTTCCAAAATCTCAATTCCGAGACGATCAGGGGAAATGTTATAAGCATCCAGTGACCATTTCAGGCGATCAACAAGGCTTGGATTGTTTAATTCTTGCGTTGCAAAATTCACGCCAACACTGGGAATGTTGAGCCCCAGACGGTCCCATTCATTTAAGGCGCGCAAGCTTTCGGTTACAATGCATTCGCTGAGCATTTCGGACAATCCCTCTTCGATGAGGGTTGGTAGAAAGTCGCCAGGCGGGATAAGGCCTTCTGATGGGTGCTCCCAACGCGCGAGGGCTTCAAAGCCCGTGACTTCACCCGTGTCGGTTGACACTTGTGGCTGGAACCACGGGCGAATGGCGCCAGATGTTAAAGCATCATGGATGTGCTTTTTGAGGTGGTTTTTGCGAATATCGACGCGTTGCATTTCTGTTGAGTAGCTTCGAATTGCGGCAGGCGCGTGTATTTGCGCGTCTTTTGCTGCAAAAATAGCAGCTTCCAGAAGGGATTCGCCCGTTTGTTTGGGGGCGCGTGTACTGAGGCAAAATCCGATACATGCTTTGAGAGATAAGGCCCCCTTTGGGGTGTCGATTGGTGTGGAAACAGCGCTTTGCAGGCGACCAGACAATTGTATTAAGCCTTCAAGGTCAATGCGAGAGCTTGGAGATAGAGCTATGGCAAAGTCAGATTTGTTGAGCCTTGAGATACAGTCGCCGCCGCGCAAAGCATCTTGGATGTTTTGAATAAGTGAACGGAGCGTTTTTTCGGTTTCGGCCTCTCCATTCCGTTCAATGAACCAATCGATTTTATCGATGTGCAAAACAAGGCAAGCTGTATTGCGCTTTAAAGGGTTCGGATGCGCCAATATGGCGTCAATATAGTGAATGACGGCTTCTTGAAACGGCACGCGTGTGGATGTGTCGACTTCAAATATGGGCGCAGGCTTTGGCCGTTCTATGAGGCGCAGAGCCCCTAATGCGGCGGGAAAGCCAAGCGCTGCGATAGCCAAGCCTGTTTCGCCCGCTGCGAGGTAACTCCCGAGGGTAAGGGCAGGAATAAATGGTAAGACGCTACTGCTTTGCAAGAAGAATCGGATGTGCCGGCTGCGATTTCCTAAGGGCCCAAATGTGAGTTTTGGTTTATTTGCTTTTGTCATTATTAGCCTCATCCATGCGAAAACTCGTATGGACGTAGCAAAGGCCAAAAGTATGACTGAGGGCTTAATCGAAAATGGGAATGTCGTTCAAATTTTCGTCGTTTTGTTTCGGCTTACGCGTGAGGCCTTCAAAATCAAAGAGTTTAGGATCAAGAAGATGGGAGGGCCGGGCATTGGAAAGGGCGCGAAACATGATCTGTCGTCGGCCAGGTTTATTTTTCTCCCACCCATCAAGGATTTGTTTCACTTGCTGACGTTGCAACCCGTCTTGGGACCCACATAAATCACATGGAATAATGGGGTATTTCAGCGCGTTGGCAAAGCGCTCACAATCGCTTTCTGCAACATGCGCAAGGGGGCGGTAGACAAACAAATCCCCCTCTTCATTCACAAGTTTGGGCGGCATGGTCGCAAGGCGCCCACCATGGAATAAATTCATAAAAAATGTTTCCAAAATGTCATCTCGGTGATGTCCAAGGACAACGGCTGAGCACCCTTCTTCACGGGCGATTCTATATAAATTTCCACGCCTTAGGCGCGAACAGAGGGAGCAAAATGTGCGCCCCTCTGGTATTTTATCGGTGACGATTGAATAGGTGTCTTCGTATTCCACGCGGTGCGGAATATCCATATCGGTTAAGAATTTAGGGAGGACGGTCGATGGAAAACCAGGCTGCCCTTGATCCAAGTTGCACGCCAAGAGATCCACAGGTAGTAGGCCTCGCCACTTTAGCTCATAAAGGATGGCAAGCAGCGTATAGCTATCTTTGCCGCCCGACAAACAGACAAGCCACCGTGCGCCGCGTTCAATCATACCGTATTCTTCAATCGCGTCGCGTGTCTGACGCACGATGCGTTTGCGCAGTTTGTTAAAAGATGTGGTTTTGGGAGCGTTTCGAAACAGCGCGTGAATTTCATCCATACTGGGACCTCATAATTTGGATCGTATTTAGCGCTAATTTTCTCGAATAGAAATGGGGCACTGTGCATTGCACGATCACGTGCAGAGCTTGGCGAATATTTAACCCTTTTCGCGAAGACTTTGTACTGAAGGAGCATGAGACCGTGAAAATTTCGCATATGAAAGGTATACTTTATACGGCTGGGCTGATTTTGGTTTTTATGGGCGGCGCGGGGTATGCTGGAGGGTATGAGGCTGCGATTGCGGCGCTCTCTGCGCGGGATGCGCGCACAGGTGTTGCTCAATTGCGTAGGCACCTTCAAGCACATCCAGAGGACCACCGCGCGCGTAGATTGCTGGTTGTGATCATGCGTGGTGCAGGGGCGCATAGAGTCGCAAAACCACATCTACGCCATCTGATCGCCTTTGACAAAGGGCGCGCGCGTACCGCGCTTTATGTGCAAGCGTACCAAGAGGCGGTTGCTTCTGATCCCGTATATTTTAAGGCGCATTTTGCACTTCTACCGTCGAGCAATGTTTACCGCAGGGCGGAGGATGGTCAGTTTCATTTCGGGGCGCTGGGGGCCGTGCGCGTTGGTGGGCGCGCAAAAACGGGCATGGGGATGCGGTATGGATTATCTATGGGGGCTGAAAAAATTCTGGATAGTGGTCTGCGCATCTTTAGTATGAGCAGGTTCACACAAGATCACTATGGTGATGCGTTGTTGCGAAAGAGACACTATTTGATGCAATTGGGGATAAGTGGGTTTGCTGATCCAGTGCCGTGGGGGCTCACCTATTCGAAATTGGGGATGATGGACACGGTATCCGTGGGGCAGGCATCGTCTATGTTTCACAGCGAAAAAATACGAACGGATGTGACCTTAAAACAAACACTGTCGGGATCTCGGAGCATGTCATTCACTCTTGAGAAACGATCATATCCAGAACGCCGTGGCCTCGATTTTAAGGCCATATCCGTGAATGCTCGGCAAGAATGGAAGCTTGGAAAAGGACGAAGTAGAGCGTTGGATATCCATGTGTCACGTAACAAAGCGAGGTTTGGCTATCATGGCTATATGGGGGGCGGTGTGGTGTTTTCAGAAACCTTCGTGCCGCGGCCTGGCGAACGGTTTCAAGGATATATCGAGGCGAATTTACGTGCCTATTCAGAACCCTATCCGCTACAAAATGTGACGCGTCGTGACGTGCAATTTGCGGTCGGGTTTAACTATCACATTGGACGTGTTCGATGGAAAACGATGACGCCTGTGGTGGGGTGTTCAGCATCGAGAAATAGGTCAAATATTGCACTTTACACTATGAAATCAATTGACTGTATGCTGCGCGTGGAAAAGACGTTCTAGTCTTTGGGGGGTGATTTTTCATCCACCTCTTTAACAGGATCATAGCCACATGACCCCCACGGGTTGCACCGCAAGATGCGGGTGAAGGCCATCCAGCCCCCTTTGATGGCGCCGTGTTTTTCCAAGGCTTCGAGCGCATAAGCAGAACAGGTTGGTTGATAGCGGCAATTAAAGCCCACCCAAGGGGAAAAAATGATGCGGTACGCTTTGACAGGGAGCGAAAAGATGAAAGCGAGTGGGCTCATGATGCGCGACCTTTCGTGGCGTTGCGGCCGTGAAGGTGTGCAAGAGCGCGGATCAGGTCCTGTTCAAGCTCTAGAAAGGGGCGGGATGCCGTAAAATCCTTACGCCCGATCAACACATAATCCCAGCCCGCGTGGCCCTTTATCGGAAGGTGCTTGCGTGCGATTTCGCGCAAGCGGCGCTTGGCACGGTTGCGCGCGACAGCATTCCCCACTTTTTTGGAGCAGGTGAATCCGACGCGTATGATTTCTGGGTGTGGTTCGTTGGGGTGGCGTTTTCGGGCTTGTAACGTGAGGCCCTTTTCGCTTTTCCACTTTGCCTTTGCCGCGCGCAAGAAGTCTGCGCGTGTTTTGAGAACCTCTAGACGTGCGGAAACCGCCAATTGCGCATCCTTCTCAATTGACAAGTTGTCAATCGATGGGGCCATTGGCGGTTCCATAATGTCTAAATCTTTAACGCTTATGCGCTAAGAGATTTACGGCCTTGCGCACGACGTGCGTTCAAGATTTTGCGGCCAGCTTTAGTTGCCATGCGCGCGCGAAAACCGTGGCGACGTTTGCGCACGAGGTTGCTTGGTTGATAGGTGCGTTTCATCGCCCGTCTCCATTTTGGCAGCCGTCTCGACAGATCAGGGTGATCCAGATTCGCTGCATTAGTGTTCGAAGCTTGGTCTTTAGGGGGTCAACGGCGGGGTGTCAATTGAGGAATTTGGAAAAAGCGAAATAGAGTTCACGTTTTTGAAGCTTTCCATCACTGATTTGTGAGAAGCCTACTTTTTCCCGTTCAAATAGACCATAGTTAGAAAAATTAATTTTGGAAGGTACGAATATGCACGCGGATGATGCGCAGACGACAAACAAAATGACGCGGTATTTGGTTCTTGGCGTACTTGCTTTGATCTTTGTGTTGGGGATTTGGAAACTGGGTGATTACTTTAGCTTTGAAACGCTGCGCACTCAGCGCATGACGCTCGAAGCCTTTCGCAACGATCATTACGGTATAAGTGTCTTGGTTTTCGTGGCGGCCTATGTGGTTGTCGTTGGGTTTTCTTTGCCAGGTGGTACGCTGATGACGTTGATGGGTGGATTTTTGTTTGGCACGTTTCCTGGCGTTTTTTTCAATGTGATTGGCGCGACGCTTGGGGCAGCAGGGTTGTTTTCAGTCTTGAAATGGGGCGGCGGCAAAACGCTCGCGGCTAAGATGAATGCCAGCAGTGGGCGGATCGGCCAAGTAAAAGACGGTATCGATAAAAACCAATGGACGATGCTGTTTCTAATTCGACTTGTCCCAATTTTGCCGTTCTGGGTGGCAAATATTATCCCGGCCTTGGTGGGCGTGCCGCTGAGCCGATATGTCATCACCACGTTTTTTGGCGTGTTTCCCGCAACGCTTGTTTTTACATCAATCGGAGCGGGTCTTGGGTCTGTTTTTGATGCGGGTGGAACGCCTGATCTAAGTGTCATTTTTTCATTAAAAGTGCTTGGCCCATTGTTGGGTCTTGCGGCTTTATCTCTCCTCCCTGTTGTTTTGCGGCCTTTGATGCCAAAGAAGGAAAACAAAAATGCGTAATATTGAAACGGATATTTGTGTGATTGGCGCAGGCGCAGGCGGGTTGTCTGTGGCCTCTGGTGCGGTTCAGATGGGCGCACGCGTTGTCTTGGTCGAAGCTGGTGAAATGGGGGGGGATTGCCTCAACTATGGTTGTGTGCCGTCAAAGGCGCTCTTGTCTGCTGCGGCGCGCGCCCAAAATATGCGCAAAGGTGGGCTTGGCACGGCTGCGCATGCCCCTGAGATCGACTTTCAGGCGGTGATGGCCCATGTGAAAGATGTGATCGCCGGGATCGCGCCCCATGATAGCCAAGAGCGATTTGAAGGCCTTGGCGTGGAGGTCATTCGAGACTTCGGGAAATTTATCGATGCCAAAACGCTACAAGCAGGGGACGTCACCATCACGGCCCGTAGGTTTGTGATTGCGACGGGATCCTCGGCCTTTGTGCCGCCGATTGAAGGGCTAAGTCATGTGCCCTATCTGACCAATGAAACCTTGTTTGAGGTTGAGGAGCTGCCACAACATTTGATGATTCTTGGGGCGGGGCCGATCGGGCTTGAAATGGCCCAAGCCTTTCGTCGTTTGGGCTCAGAGGTCACCGTGATTGAAGGGTTTAAGGCCCTTGGCCGTGATGACCCAGATGCCGCCAAGGTCGTTTTATCGGCGCTGCGCGAAGAAGGTGTGACGATCTTAGAAGAAAACCTCGCCGCCAAGGTTACGGGGCAGGCGGGTGAGATAACCGTGGAAACAAATACAGGGGCCGTGATCGAGGGCTCCCATCTATTGGTGGCGGTCGGGCGGCGTGCAAATATTGCGGGCCTTGATCTGGAGAAGGCTGGCATTGCCACCGAACACGGGCGGATCCGTGTGGATGATACGCTTCGCTCGGACAATAAAAAAATCTATGCGATTGGTGATGTGTCCTCTGCCATGCAGTTCACCCATGTCGCGGGCTATCAGGCCGGCGTGGCAATCCGCGGGTTGCTCTTTGGCGTACCAGCCAAAGCGCGCGAAGACCACATTCCGCGCGTGACCTATACCAGCCCTGAGCTTGCAGCCGTGGGGCTTAGCGAAGAGGAGGCACGGGTGACATTTGGGGACGCTCTACAGGTTTTCAAAGTGGATCTCGCCGATAATGATCGTGCGCGCGCCGAAGGGATTAGCACGGGGTTTGGCAAACTGTTTGTTGTCAAAGGGCGTCCCGTTGGCGCGCTGATCGTGGGTGCAGGTGCCGGGGATATGATTGATGTTTGGGCGCTTGCGATTGCGTCAAAACTGAAACTGACGGCGATTGCAGGCATGATTGCGCCCTATCCAACAAAAGGTGAGCTGAATAAACGGCTTGCAAGCGCGTATTTCACCCCTAAGATTTTTGACAGCAATATGGTGAAAACCATCGTGCGGTTCGTGCAAAAATGGATTCCATAAGTAAGGAACGTTAAGTGTCCACAAACACACTCTCTGCGCGCTTGTTGTCGCTGACCATTGGATTTGTAATGTTGGCTGAGATCTTGATCTTTGTGCCATCCATTGCGCGGTTTCGCGAAGATTATCTTTTGCTGCATTTGGAAAAGGCACAGATCGCATCACTGTCTTTGCTTGCGGATGATATGATCGATGGTCAGCTTGAGGCGGAGTTGTTGCGCAATGCGGGGGTCTATACGGTGGTTTTGCGCCGTGATGAAATGAGCCAGCTTGTTCTATCCTCTGAGATGCCCAGCATGGTGCAGGAGACATTTGATCTTCGTTCTGCGGGGCCCATGGTTTTGATCTGGGACGCGTTAAAGTGTCTTTTTAAACCCGACGACAGCATTGTGCGCGTCATTGGGGATCCTGTTAAAGATGCGGGTCTATCCATTGAGGTCACGCTTGATAGTGCACCATTACGGACCGCGATGATGAATTACGGGATAACAATTTTTGCCCTGTCCTTGGTGATCTCGGCGATTGTCGCGGGACTTTTGTTTGTTGCGGTGCGGCGCATGTTGGTCAAGCCGATCCAGCGTGTCGTTAATAATATGTCTGAATATGCAAACGCCCCCGAAGACACCCGCAAAATCATGGAACCTTCGGCGGGTATTTTGGAATTGAACCGCGCGGAGGTTGCTCTTGGGGATTTGCAAAGCAAACTGACGGCGTCTCTTCAGCAAAAAGAGCACCTCGCCGCGTTGGGACAGGCTGTTGCCCGTATCAGCCATGATCTTCGAAACATTTTAACCACGGCACAGCTGTTCGCGGACCGGATGGAAATGTCCAAGGATCCGATGGTCGTGAAGGCGGCACCCAAGCTCATGCACACGATTGAGAGGGCGGCCAAGCTTTGTGAAAGCACATTGGCCTATGGCAGGGCCGAAGAGCGTCAACCAGATCGCAAAGAGATCCTCTTTCAGCCCTTCATTGATGCGTTGTTGTCTGAGGATGCGGTGCTGCTTCAGACCAGGCAGGTAGAGTTTGATGTAGATGTCGCAGAAACCATGACCGTATTTGGCGACGGAGAGCAAATTCAAAGGGTGCTCACGAACCTGTTGCGCAACGCAGTGCAGGCCATTGAAGCAAGTGACGACAAAGGGCGCATTGCCATTCAGGGCCATGAAACCGAAGGGGCCTCTATCATCATTATCGAAGATACGGGCCCTGGTCTCCCTGCGAAAGCCCAAGCGCACCTCTTTGAGGCATTCCAATCTTCTGTGCGGGTTGGAGGAACCGGACTTGGCCTTGCGATCTCACGTGACCTCTTGGCGGCGCATGGGGGCGAAATCGAACTTCTTCATACCTCAGCAAAGGGCACAGCCTTCAAAATCAGCATTCCAAAGAAAGTCTGACTTTTCTCAGATTTCGTGTCTTTTTCGCTTGCAAAGGTTTGGGCTTCCCTCTAAATCCCACCTCACGACGCGCTGGTAGCTCAGCTGGATAGAGTACTTGACTACGAATCAAGGGGTCGGGGGTTCGAATCCTCCCCAGCGCGCCATTTTCCCTTTTGTTGAGCGTCACAGAAATCCGTCCAATCGTCACAGTCAGACCAATTAAGGTTTGTGTGCGAGCATGTTTATTTTTCTTAGCACACTAGAACGACGCTTTCGGCCCTAACCTGTCTGTAGCTCGCCACTAAAACTTGCAGTAATTGACAGAGATAATTGCAGCAGTTAGCTTCTACCGGATACTTACTTCTTGTGCTCGAGGGCGGAGCTGCCTAAGACCGCGATATAATCATGGCAGAAAAATGACTGAAATCGCGATTAAAGATATCTCCGAGTACCCAAGACGTGGTGTGCAAAATGCAGTCTCTCCATTTAGGTACCCTGGTGGAAAAGGCTTTTTTTCTGGCTATTTGGGAAACATTTTGGATGAAAATAATTTCTCAAAGAAAATTGCGTTTGCTGAGCCGTTCTGTGGAGGAGCGGGTGCTGCGCTGAATTTACTGGAAGAAGGCCGTGTTAGTGAATTATTGCTAAATGATGCCGATATTCGGATTTATTCAGCTTGGCGGGCGATGTTAGAGGAAACCGATCGCTTTATGAGTTGCATACATTCTGTCCCTCTAACGTTAGAGTATTGGCATCAATGCCGTGAGATTGCATCTACGGAACGTCAGACAGCGTACTCCTTTGAATTAGGCTTTGCCACTTTCTATCTAAATCGAACTACGCACTCTGGTATTGTTGACCGCTCAGGCCCAATTGGTGGTTATCAACAAAAAGGGAAGTGGAAGATTGATGCTCGATTTAATCGTGAGCGCCTTAGCAAAAAAGTTGACTGGATTGGCTCTCAAAGTGATTGCATTTCCCTAACAAACATGGACGGCTTGGATTTTATCGCGAGGACCAATAATTCGAGGCCGGAAGGCTCGTTTTACTTTGTAGACCCACCGTATGTGCAAGCAGGTGATAAGTTATATAAAAATAGCATGAATGAAGCTAAACACTATGCGTTATCCGATATTTTGAATTCACTTCCGCAAAACTGTTGGGTGTTAACTTATGATGATGCCCCTCTTATTCAAGAACTATATAGAGAACAAAAAATGTTTCACTTAGTTGTGAATTATAGCTTGCGCAAAAAACGAAAAGAGAATGAGTTGCTCATTGTGTCTGCATGAAGTTATGCAGCAAATCGCAGACTTTGAAATTCAATAACCCATTTCTCAATGTCAGAACACTTATCTAAACTGTCAATATATTCTTCCGTTA
>JBMYYE010000008.1:0-41365 GCA_049609065.1 Halocynthiibacter sp. | reverse complement strand
TTTCGAATGCTTTGGATGCGGTCATTAGAATCGCTGTAATCGCCCCCAACACCGCGCCAATCCCCAAGCCCAAACACACCTCAACCGCAGTCACCACACCATGTTCGAAAATCAGCCCTCGGTTTGCAATGCCTGCCTGCGCAACCCGCAACGGGGACGGTAAAATAAAATGCGGGGCCCCCGTTGTCAGCACGATCCCCTGCCAGATCAGCAGCCCCAAAACCAAGGCAAAAATGGGATAGATCAACCGCATGTTTGTGCCCTCATCCAAGCCAAAAGCGCCCCTTGCGCCTGTAAGGTTTCGGGATCATCGCCATCTCGAATGGGGGCGGTTCTGGGCGCATCCCAAACCCGTGCCCCATCATGTGACAGCACGATAATTTGGGCGCCAAGGCGGCACGCTTCGTGAGGATCATGGGTCACCAAAAGAACGGTTTTATCCTTGAGCATCTCCGCCGCCAGATCCTGCATATCCGCCCGCGTTCCCGCATCCAGCGCCGAAAATGGCTCATCCAGCAACACGATTGCTCGGTCTTCCATCAAGGTGCGCGCTAATGCCGCGCGCTGACGCATGCCACCTGAAAGCGCTGCGGGTTTATGGTTGCGATACGCCCCAAGCCCAACGCGTTCTATCACACGTTCTGCACGGGCCATATCAACCGCCTCACCGCGCAACCGCGATCCAAGGCACGCATTTTCCAAAACGCTCAACCATGGCAAAAGCAAATCCGTCTGCGCCATGTAGCTCACGCGGTTTTCAATCGGGGCCCCATCCTGCGCGCGAATATCGCCCTTAAATTCCCCCGCAACCTCCAGCCCCAACACGAGCCGTAACAAGGTCGTTTTCCCAACTCCAGAGCGCCCCAAAAGGCACGTCCAAGCACCAGGTCTAACTGTGATATCCACGGGCCCAAACACATGTTTATGTTCCACATGATAGGTCCCGTGAATTGAAATTTGCGGCGCAAGCGGCACGTTAATTTGCACTCACATCGATCGCGATCTTTGTCACATCATTGCGTGATGGAACAAGCCCAGCCTCATGCATGAAAGCTTCGAACCGTTCGTAGCGCCCGTGATCAAGCGCAGATGGGCGCAATGCAAAACGCGGCAAAGTATCCTTCCACGCCCGTGCGTTTAGCTCATCTTGAAGCTCTGACGAGGTGGAGGAAAACACAGCCCAACTCTCATCAGGATGGTTAACGATATATTGCGTTGCCTTTTCAGTCGCCGCAAGAAACCGCCGGATCATGTCACGATCCATGGTTTCGGAATTGGCCACATAAATCAGCTCATCATAAGCTGGAAGCCCCTCTTCTTCGAGATAAAAACAGCGGCCTTCGACCCCTTCAATGTCCATTTGGTTCAACTCAAAATTGCGAAAAGCCCCAATCACGGCATCCACTTGTCCCGACATCAATGACGGCGATAGGGACCAGTTCACATTGACCAATTCCACCTGATCCAGCGACACGCCATGGGTTCCGAGCACAGTGGCAAGGGACGCTTCTTCGACGCCTCCCACAGAAAAGCCGACCTTGCCACCCGCAAGATCCGCAGGTGTTTTGATCGGTCCGTTTTTGAGCACCAAAAGACAGCTCAATGGGGTCGCAACAAGCGTGCCCACCCGCATAAGCGGCAAACCTTCATGCACCATCATATGGAGCTGTGGTTGATATGAAATCGCGATATCAGCCTTGCCTGCTGCAACCAGTTTTGGCGGATCTGCAGGGTCTGCAGGTGCGACGATATCCACGGCCAAACCATGATCCGCGAAATAGCCTTTTTCTTGGGCCACAATGATCGGACCGTGGTCTGGGTTTACGAACCAATCAAGCAAAAGCGTTATCTTATCTTCGGCAAAAACAGGGGCGCCTAGACATGTAAGGAAGGCAGAAAATAGTATTGATTTCATAGGTTTGATCTTTCTTTTAGGTCAACATTTGCAAAATGGTGGGTCGGTCCGTGGCCTGATCCAACTGAAAGCTGATCCGCCGCTTCAATCGCAGAAGCCACATAGGATTTAGCAACAGAAACCGCATCTAAAAGGCAGCTTTGCTGCGGGATTTGTGCGGCCAATGCCGAAGACAATGTGCAGCCCGTTCCATGGGTGTTTTGGGTCGCAATGCGCGGCGCATCCAGCCAATAGACGCCGCCCTCATGGACGAGGCAATCAGGGCTTTGAGTCCCCTCAAGGTGCCCGCCTTTCATCAAAACGGCCTTCGGCCCAAGCGCACAAAGGGCCATCCCTTGGGCGACCATGTCATCGCGGTTTTGTGCCGTGCCTTGATTAAGGAGATACGCCGCTTCTGGCAGGTTCGGCGTTATGACCGTCGCCATGGGCAACAGTGCATCACGCAGTGTTTCAACCGCCGCCTCTTCAAGCAATGGCGCGCCACCTTTGGCAATCATGACGGGGTCTAAAACGATGGGCAGTCCACGATGAGGCATCAATGCCTGCGCAACCGCAGCCGCGATCTCTGCATTGGCAATCATGCCGATTTTTACAGCATGCACATCAATATCAGCAAAAACCGCATCAATTTGGGCTTTTACAAATGTCGCGGGCGGGATGTGAATGCCATGCACCCCTTGGGTGTTTTGCGCGGTCAACGCCGTGAGTGCCGCCATAGCAAAAGCGCCATTGGCGGAAATCGCTTTTAGATCCGCTTGGATCCCTGCGCCCCCTGACGGATCTGACCCTGCAATGGATAAAATATTTGCAATCATCATTGGATCTCCGATTTGAAAAATGCTTGGGCTGCGGCATCAGGATCTGGCTGACCACAAATAGCGGAAACCACAGCCATTCCGTCCACGCCTGCGCGAAAAATGGCGTCGGTGTGATTTGCATTGAGACCGCCAATCGCCACCGTCGGGTGCGCCGTGAGCGCCGCCATCTCTGCTAAGCCCGAGAGGCCGA
The DNA here is from genome assembly GCA_049609065.1 of Halocynthiibacter sp. GTDB lineage: Bacteria > Pseudomonadota > Alphaproteobacteria > Rhodobacterales > Rhodobacteraceae > JBMYYE01. The sequence goes on along the minus strand of JBMYYE010000008.1, from coordinate 38,442 downwards.
TCGGCGCATCGTGATCTGCCTTGGTGTCTGTTGCAAAAACCGGCCCAAGCCCGAGGTAATCAACAGGGGCCTTTGTGGCGGCGCGCACCTTTTTGGGTGTTTCACAAGAAAGGCCCAATATGCGGTCAGGGCCCAAGCGATCACGTACATGTCGCGGCGCGCCATCACTTTGGCCGATATGAACCCCATCCGCGCCGGCGGCAATCGCCGCCTCCACGTCGTCATTAATGACCAAGGGCACACCCATCCCTGAAAGACCCGTCAAAAGTGCCCGCGCAAGGTCGGTGCGCTCCGCTGTTGTTGCGGTTTTATCCCGAAGCTGCACCATCGTGACGCCACCTTTGACGGCCGCCGCGACGGTGTTTACGACCCCAAATTTTGCGCAAAGCCGCGAATCCGTGACCAAATAGAGTTTTAAGGTTTCTGGCATCAAACCCATTCGATTTGCGCCTCTGCCAAAAGGATTTCAGGGGTGATCAGCGACAGTGCATCTAAAAATGCTGGCTCAAAGCTACCTGGGCCACGAGCGGTTTTTGCCGCATGTGATCCGGCCACCGCATAAAGTGACACAGCCCCGAGCGCCGCATCAAACGGTTCACTAACCGCCGCGAACGCCCCCATCAATCCCGTCAAAGAACAGCCCATTGCTGTGACTTTTGGCATCAAATCTGATCCACCTGACACCCGCGCCGAGCGTGTGCCATCGGTCACGAAATCAACCGCCCCTGTCACCGCCACAACGCAAGATTGCGCCTGCGCCAATGCCATTGCACCCGTTTCGGCATCCGCCACGCTATCACCGGCATCAACGCCTTTTCCTGCGGATACGGCGCCGCTCAGTGCGAGGATCTCAGACGCATTGCCACGAATAATCGTGGGGGCGAGCGCAACCAATTCGGTCACGACCTTTTGGCGATAGGGGGTTGCGAAATGTGCGACAGGGTCGAGAACCCACGGCGTCTGCGTATCAACGGCGCAATGCGCCGCGCGTTTCATCGCACCCACCCATGACGGTGACAGTGTTCCGATATTGATGGTCAACGCATTGCTGATGGGAACAAAATCTGCGACTTCTTCATCCGCATGCACCATCGCAGGAGAAGCCCCTGCCGCCAAAAGGACATTGGCCGTAATATTCATAGCCACATAATTTGTAATATTGTGCACAAGCGGTGATGTTGTTCGAAGTGCGGCAAAAGTTTCATCGATAGTCACGATCAATCCTCCAGCCAACGAAAAAAAGGACGACCGCACATTGGCGATGATGTACCTCCCTCCGCCAGCATTATCTGGTTCAGGTTCAAAGGGTACTTCTCAGCCAAAAGGCGCCCCTGGTGCTTTTGGGATAGATCATCAAAATTCGCGCGTCAACATGCGTTCTTCACCCCCTATGGGAAAGGGCACGCCCCCCCCCGTTTACTTATACCATCGATCTTGCTAGCCAATATGTTCTGGCCTCTGCCCTTTAAGGAAAAACGATGTCCACATCCACCACATGCAGCAGCAAACTTTTCACGCCTGTTTTGATCGCAAGCTGTCTCATCATTTTGGTGAGTTTCGCTGTGCGATCCTCTTTTGGCGTGTTTCAGCTCCCTATTGCGGCGGAATTCAATTGGCTGCGGGCAGAGTTTTCTTTTGCCATTGCCATCCAAAATCTGTTTTGGGGCATCGGCCAGCCTATTTTTAGCGCCATCGCCGAAAAATTTGGGGACCGCAAAGCCATCATTGCAGGCGCGCTTTTCTATGCTGCGGGGTTGGTGCTTTCGTCCTATGCCACCACACCAAGCCAGCACCAGATCCTTGAAGTATTGGTCGGCTTTGGGATCGCCGGGACGGGCTTTGGTGTGATCCTCGCGGTTGTTGGACGTGCCGCATCAGACAAACACCGATCCCTTGCCTTGGGTATTGTCACGGCCGCAGGGTCGGCTGGGCAAATCGTTGGCCCACCCACCGCAGAGTTCCTCATGCGCAGCATGCCGTGGCAATCCGTTTTTATCATCTTTGCCGTGGTGATTTTGGTATCCCTTACCGCTCTCTTTTTCATGCGGGTTCCTGCGCCGACACCATCAAAGGATCCCAATGAGACACTCGGTCAGATCCTTAAACGTGCGGCCAAAGACCCGACTTATGCGATGATCTTTATTGGGTTTTTCTCCTGCGGATATCAGTTGGCGTTTATTACGGCGCATTTTCCCGCCTTCATCACCGAAATGTGCGGCACCGTGTCCCCCGGCAGCCTCATCCATTCATTGGGGATCACGACAACATCAAGCCTAGGAGCAATCGCCATCGCATTGATCGGGATCTCAAATATCGGGGGAACAATTTTTGCAGGCTGGCTTGGAAGCCGTCTATCACGCAAATATCTTTTGGCAGGAATTTATACCGCCCGCACGATTGCTACGGCTGCGTTTATCATGACACCCATGACACCCGAAACAGTGGTGCTTTTCTCAATCGTAATGGGATCTCTTTGGCTGGCCACCGTGCCGCTTACCTCAGGTCTCGTCGCGCAGATTTACGGGCTGCGGTATATGGGGACACTCTATGGGTTGGTGTTTTTCTCACACCAACTCGGCGGTTTCCTCGGCGTGTGGCTTGGTGGGGCGATGTATGACCTTTATGGCAATTACACGCTTGTCTGGTGGATTGGCGTTGGCGTTGGCGCGCTTTCGGCACTCATCCATTTGCCAATTGATGAACGCCCTTGGGCCGAACGCACCGCGCAGGCCTAATGCGGTTTACGAACCACCAATAGGTTTGCGCAGAACCGAAAACATACGCGGAACCGATCCATCTTGGATCAGTGTGCTCACCACCTCAAAACCTGCATCTGTGAACACCGCAGTTAGGTCATTTTCGTTTAAATGGCGCACATAGGGTGCCATGCCCACCGCTTTCATCACGGCAATAAGGGCAGGAAAATACCAAGCGCCGTCTTTCAAAAGTCCGGTTTTCGAAATCAGCATCCCGCCCGCTGGCAGAGCCGCAAATATACCCGCTATAACCTCTTCGAGGTTGGGCAATAAATGCAGCACATTCAGCGCAAGAATAACGTCAAACGATCCTGAAATTTCCTGATCGGCATCCCGTGTCTCAAAGCTCAAATGTGCGAGCGCATCCGTTTTTTCCTTACTCTTTGCAATGTCGATCATCTTTGGGGAAATATCCGTGGCGACATATTGGTCCACCCGATCCGCCAGTTCCAAAGCCGTTGAACCTGTGCCACATCCAATTTCCAAAACACGGTGATGGGGTTGCAAAAGATCGCGTATTTGATCACGCGTTTCTTCATATCCTGCCATATCTGAAATCGCGCTTTTGGCATATTTCTCAGCGGCTTTATCCCAAAATTTTGTACTCTTCATCACCAAATCCTCTACTCACAGCCATACTATAAACATCAATAATTATAAAGAAATTGCCAAAATATGCCTATCTGTTATGCATATATGCATGGATTTAGGGAATGTGACATTTGATTGGAACCAAGCACGGGCTTTCTTGGTCACGGCTGAAACTGGATCATTTTCAGCGGCTGCGCGGGTTTTAAACCTTACGCAACCCACATTGGGGCGACAGGTTGCAGGACTAGAGAGCGCGTTGGATTTGGTGCTCTTTGAGCGCATTGGTCGTAAGTTGGAGCTGACCCCTGCAGGACGTGATGTACTGGCCCAAATGCGCCTCATGGGGGAGGCCGCCGCCCGTGCATCGCTTATTGCTACGGGGCGGGCAACAACCATTGCTGGGGATGTGTGTATATCTGTGACCGACATCATGGCGCTCTATGTCATGCCAAGAATAATAGAAGACTTACAAAGAGTTGCCCCGCAAATCCGCATTAAGGTTTTAGCCTCCAACAGCCTCTCTGACCTCCAGCGTCACGAAGCAGATATCGCCATACGCCACGTGATGCCCACCCAGCCTGAACTTATCAGCCGCAAAGTCCGCGAAACACCGGCGCGGCTTTATGCCAGCCAAGCTTACCTCGATCGGCATGGGGCAATTGAACACCGCGCAGACACCGCAACCGCCCATTTTATCGGCGTCAGCGACGAAACCGAATTCTTATCATTTCTCCATAATTGGGATTTGCCTGTGACCCTTGCGAACCTCCCTATTTGGGGCGATAGCGGGCTTGCTTGTTGGGAAATGGCGCGCCAAGGGCTTGGGATTATGCCGATGACGGACGACTTGGCAGAGCATTTTCCAAATATGAAAACCGTCTTACCTGATTTGGCCCCTGTCATGGTGCCATATTGGCTTACAACGCACCGCGAATTGCAGTCCTCAAAACGCATTCGATTGGTTTATGACCACATTGCTGAGATGCTCGCACAGCAAGTATTGCCTGCCCGCATCGCACATTACGATTGATCAATACGGGGCGATGTGGCGGCTTTGCCTAGCTCACGCGCTGCCCTTTACTCCAGACAGCTCGGACCAAAGCCGCTTTGTCATGCAACGCCAAACGCACGATATCCGCGCGCAAACCCACCCTCAGAGCCCCACGATCCGAAAGCCCTGCGGATTTTGCAGGGTTGGCCGTCACACAGGCAATGGCACGCGGGATATCATCCCACATCTGCGCCAGTTTGAACGCCGAGAACAACAAAGCTGATGGCACATAGTCCGAAGAAATCACGTCCAACACCCCAAGTTCAGCCAGTTTGGCGGCGGATACATTGCCCGAATGTGACCCGCCCCGCACGATATTAGGGGCGCCCATCATGACGGTGATGCCGTGTTCGTGGCACGCTTGGGCCGCCTCAATCGTGGTGGGAAATTCGGCGAAATTTACGCCATTGGCTTTGGATGCCACAACATGATCCGCCGTGGTGTCATCATGGCTGGCCAATACCGCGCCATAGCGTTTTGCTTCTTTCACCGCGCCTTCTTCGTGTTTGGCACCGTAGAGTTTTTGTAACTTCAGAAGATCCTCAACATGCTCTTCAAATTCCGCGTCATTCATCCCACGCTTTTTCGCCACATAGGTTTTAAGGGCCGTTAAATCACGAAATTGACGTTGCCCGGGCGTATGGTCCATGAGACTCACGATGCCAATGCGGTCATCTGGCCCAAACATTGCCATTTCTTCCAGCAATGTTTCCGAACAAATCTCAGCCCGCAAATGCAAGAAGTGGCTGATTTTGAAAAGCCCCATCTCGCGGGCTTCAAGCAATTCATCCGCGAGCTTGCGCGCATAGGCATTATAGCGCGCTTTGCTGTTATGGATGGACCCAACCCGCAGCGCATCAAACACCGTCGTAATCCCCGTTGATGCCAGTTCCGCATCATGTGCGATGAGTGCCGGCATATGTGGCCAATCCACCTCTGGGCGCGGTTCAATATGGCGTTCGAGGTTATCCGTGTGTAATTCGACCAAGCCTGGGATCACATAATCGCCTTCGCAATCAATCGCCCCCACGGGTACTGTGTCCCCCTCCGTGATGGCGACAATCACGCCGTTTTCCACAACGAGACCGCCATGCACAACCCGATCGGGCAACACAAGCTGCGCATTTGCAAGGCAAAGCGTTCCTGATACATGAATGTCATCTTGGGCGGCTAAACTATTGGGTACGAAAGGGGAGTTCATGTCTTATACTCGATTTGCAATTTATTATATTCCGCCCGAAGGCAGTTTGGCGACGTTTGGGGCCAAGTGGCTTGGCTGGGATGTCATCACTGGCACAAACGACGATTCGCTCAATATCCCAGAACTTGATGACACTACGATGACACCGCGAAAATATGGGTTTCATGGTACGTTGAAACCACCATTTCGGCTCGCGGATGGTTATCAGGTTGAGGATCTGACACAGGCGATTTCCGCAATGGCGAAGCGGTTGTCGCGCGTGCGCTGTGATGGATTGGGGCTGAGTCAGATCGGGCATTTCCTTGCTCTGACCCCAACGGGGGACCTGCAGCCGTTGTCGAATTTGGCGCGGGCTTGTGTTGTGGATCTCGACATGTTTCGCCGCCCCGCTGATGCGACCGAAATTGAGCGCCGCCGCGCATCTGGGCTGAGTGCACGCCAAGATGCCAATTTGCTTCAATGGGGCTACCCTTATGTTTTGGAAGATTTCAAATTCCACCTGACCCTGACGGGGCGCCTCAAACTGGGTGAGATGTCCAAATGGAAAGCAACAGTGGCGGAGCACATGCCTGCCTTGCTCTATCCGTTTGACATCACCTCTGTGGCTTTGGTCGGCGAGCGACCAGATGGACGATTTGAGTTGATCCAACGCTACGACCTTTCGGCTTGAAGCGCAGCAATGGCGGCATCAACCGTGCCGCCTAATGCGCCATCATTGGCGATCGTAATCACATCTAAATCCGTCGGAAGGGGTTTGATCGCTTGAGCCAACCGCTTTTGGATGTCATCCGCGGTTTCGCGGTTGCGCGCCGCCAAGCGCGCCGCCAGCGTTGCAGGGTCCGCCGTAATATGCAGCACCACCATAGATGGGAAAAGCGCAGCTGCGTCCAGCAAGGCCCCGCGAGAAAAATTCACGAGGCATTGCGCCCCCGCTGCGACATCGTCCAATACCTGACGTGGGATCCCATAGAAAAGCCCATGCGCCCCCCAGTGAACACAAAAACCGCCCTGTTCTGCGGTCTTTGAAAACGCATCCAGCGTCACAGCCTCATAGTCTTCGCCGCCCAAATCAGCCGCGCGCGTGATTGTACGGCGCACGGGCATAATGCCGGGGCATCTTTCAATGATCCCCGCCATCACACTATCCTTGCCGACCCCTGATGGGCCAACAACCGCTATCAACCGACCTGCCGTCATGCGGCACATGCCGGTGAAAACCCGGTCACGTCAATTTCGCGATCACAAACGCGGTCGCGGGCGGCTTCATCATGGAAAATCCCGATAATCGACGCACCACGCGCCTTGGCATCCTCAATCAGATCCAACACCACATCACGGTTGGTCGCATCAAGGCTTGCTGTTGGTTCATCAAGCAAAAGCGCCGGAAACCCATGCACGAAACCGCGCGCGATATTGACGCGTTGCTGTTCCCCACCTGAAAACGTCGTGGGCGACAAAGACCAAAGCGCCTTTGGAATATTGAGCCGCGACAGTAGGTCAGCCGCACGGTTACGTGCCTCATCTGCAGGTACGCCAAGCGCCAAGAGAGGCTCCGCCACCACATCAAGCGTTGGCACCCGTGGCACCACCCGCAAGAATTGGCTCACATAGCCCAACACCTCACGGCGCAGGCGAATGATTTCACGCGGTTCAGCCTCTACGATATTGACGCCGCCCACGGAAATGATTCCGCTTTGGGCTCGGTAATTGCCATAAAGCATCCGCATTAGGGTCGATTTCCCAGCCCCTGACGCCCCCGTCAGCGCCACGCATTCACCCGCGGCAACCGACATCGATGCGCCTATTAGCACCTCAATTACGGCTGCACCTTGATTGTGAAGCGTAAAGGTTTTCGAAACATTAGTAAGTTCAAACATAACGCGTCCTTAAACTTGTAAAATCGAGCTGACGAGCAGCTGCGTATACGCATGTTGTGGATCATCAAGCACCTGATCGGTGAGCCCTGCTTCAACAACATGTCCAGATTTCATCACCATGAGCCGATCCGCGAGTAAACGCACCACAGCCAAATCATGTGTCACGATAATCGCTGACAATCCCATGTCGCGCACCAAAGATCGGATCATATCCAAGAGCCGTGCTTGGACGCTCACATCGAGGCCCCCTGTCGGTTCATCCATAAAAACAAGCCGTGGTCCCGTCACCAGGTTACGCGCGATTTGCAGCCGCTGCTGCATCCCGCCTGAAAACGTCGTTGGGCGATCATCGACGCGGCTTTCGTCGATTTCCACGCGCTCAAGCCAGTCAATCGCGGTGCCGCGAATGTCACCATAATGGCGCGCCCCCACAGCCATGAGCCGTTCACCGACATTGCCGCCCGCACTCACCCCCATGCGCAAACCATCACGTGCGTGTTGATGCACAAAGGCCCAATCCGTGCGCGACAACATACGGCGCTCTGCTTCGGACATCGTTAAAGTATCGCGCGCGCCATCCGTGCGTGTGTCAAAGACAACCTCACCTGCGTCAGGTGCCAAATGCCCCGCCATACAATTCAGAAGTGTTGATTTACCGGATCCCGATTCCCCAACAATTCCCATAACTTCGCCAGGAAACAAATCAAACGACACATCCGCACAGCCGATATGCGCGCCGTAGTGTTTGGTGATCCCTCGCACCGATAGAAGTGCAGTATCCGTCATGCTGCATCCTTTCCTTTAAAACCTTTTGCTTGGCGGTCCGCACAAAAATCTGTGTCAGAGCAAACAAAAATGCGCCCGCCATCATCATCAACGATGACCTCATCCAAATAGCTATTTTCTGCTCCACAAAGGCCACATGCGTGATCCGCTTTGGAGGCTTCAAACGGGTGGTCCTCAAAATCAAGGCTCACGACTTTGGTATAGGGCGGCAATGCGTAAATACGCTGTTCACGGCCTGCACCAAAAAGTTGAATAGCCGGGCAATCCCCAAGTTTTGGGTTGTCAAATTTCGGGATCGGCGATGGATCCATCACATAGCGCCCTTCAACTTTCACAGGATACGCATAAGAGGTCGCAATATGCCCGTGGCGGCTAATATCTTCGTAAAGTTTCACATGCATGAGCCCGTATTCCTCAAGGCTATGCATTTTGCGGGTTTCGCTTTCGCGCGGTTCCAAGAACCGAAGAGGTTCTGGAATTGGCACTTGATACACAAGGATCTGACCTTCTTTTAGATCATGCTCTGGAATTCTGTGGCGGGTCTGAATGACCGTTGCATCGGCGGTATGTGTGGTGGTTTCCACATCTGCTGTGCGCTCAAAGAAACTCCGAATAGATACCGCATTTGTCGTGTCGTCGGCCCCTTGGTCAATGACCTTAAAGCAATCTTCTTTGGTCATGACGGCGGCTGACACCTGTACACCGCCCGTCCCCCAACCATATGGCATCGGCATTTCGCGGCTGGCAAAAGGCACCTGATAGCCCGGCACCGCCAAGCCTTTCAAAATCGCACGACGGATCATACGTTTTGTTTGCTCGTCAAGATAGGCAAAGTTGTAATCTTGGGCGGTCATTCTGCGGCCTCCTGAGCATGCGCAGCTTCTACATCGCGGCGCAGTTTACGAACCAATTCAAGTTCGGATTGAAAATCAACATAATGCGGCAGTTTGATATGTTCGAGGAACCCCGTCGCCTGAATGTTATCTGCGTGATACAAAACAAATTCAGCATCTTGAACCGGTGCCCCCACATCATCTTCGCCAAGTTCTTCCCACCGCATTGCCCGATCAACAAGCGCCATGGAAATCGCTTTGCGTTCCGTTTGACCGAACACCAAACCATAGCCGCGGGTGAATTGCGGTGGCTCCGTTTTGGAGCCGGTGAACTGGTTCACACTTTCGCATTCTGTCACGGTAATTTCGCCAATTTCAATGGCAAAGCCCAACTCAGGAATATCCATTTCAACAGGCACAGATCCGATACGAAGCTCGCCAACAAAGGCGTGATTTCGGGCATATCCGCGCTGTGTGGAATAGGCGAGGGACAGCGTGAAGCCTTCATCCGCGCGCGCCAAAGCTTGCAATCTCAGCGCTCGGTCCGCTGGCATTTCAAGCGGCTCACGGGTTAAATCACGAGGCACGTCATCACATTTTTCCGCCTGTTCAATTAGGCCTTCTTGGTTCAAAAATTCCGCCACATGCGGCACCAAGGATTGATCCGCCTCACGCAAAGGCACATCCACAACCTCCCCGTCTGCAGCCAATTTGAAGTCCAACAATCGATGCGTGTAGTCAAATGTTGGCCCTAGAATTTGTCCGCCGGGCACATCCTTAAACGTCGCGGAAATCCGGCGATCGCAGGCCATCTGTCCCGTTTCAATCGGCGCAGACGTCCCAAATCGCGGCAAGGTCGTGCGATACGCGCGAATAAGGAAAATTGCTTCGATCAAATCGCCGCGCGCTTGTTTAATCGCAAGCGCTGCGAGATCCGGATCAAAAAGCGAACCTTCGGCCATCACGCGGTGCACCGCAAGCGCCATTTGTTCGCGAATTTGAGCCGCCGACAAATCTGGCACGGACATATCACCGCGCCGTTCTTCGGCGAGCCATGCATGGGCATTTTCAATCGCCCGCTCGCCTCCTTTTACAGCAACATACATCAGTTCACCTCCGTTGAACGCGGCAGAGCGGCCAGCAGATCCGCACAGGTAAAAATAAAATCGAGGCCTAGCGGATACTGCGCCGCATTTGTTTGAAATGCCTCCACCTCAGGCAAACCCAAACGCGTCTGATCTTTGATCCCTGGCCCCGCCAAAATGGCGCCTTCTTTGGTCATGTCATCCAGTTCAACAATCAGCGTCGCCGAGCGATCAGGATATTCCGAAGTGCCAATCGGATAATTTGAAAGCGGCACCAATTTTGACCATGCCCCAATGGCGAACTGACAATGGGACGGGCCAACAATCAGTGCACCTGTGTGAAAGGCGAGCCAGCTGCGAATTTCATCTGTGTCCCATTCGCCCGCCAAGAAAATAGGCGTCTGTGCATCGCAAAGCGTCAAGATTGCCGCGCCTGCCGCAGGCGACAGTGGCGCAGGTGGCTGGGCCCCTGCCATTTTTTGAATTGAGCCTGGACGCGCCATTGCATCCATCACTCCGCGAAAGGCTGCCGCAGATTGCAAGGCTGGGTTTGCAAACCCACCATCAAGTGCCTGATTTTGCATCAATCATCTCCTCGAACCATAGTGAAAAAATCTACTTTTGTCGCAGCCGCCTTGGCCGCGCGTGTGGCGCGTTTTTCATCACGCGCCCCCATAAGTGGCGTTAAAACACCCGCGTGGATTTCACCTGCCATGTCTGTTTGCATAAGCGCATCAATGAGCGCCGCAGTTTCGGCGTCTGCTTTGTTGCGACCTTGAATATAGGCATGCCCAACCGTGCCTGAGGCCAGCCGAAGCGCACAGCGCGTCACGGTCATTTCACCCAAATTAAAAGGCGCACCCGTCGCACTTGCGCGGCCTTGCACCATGACGCTCCCGACTTCTGGTTTGCGTAACCACGCGAATTCAGGGCGCGCACAAACCGTATCCAAGAGCACACCCGCCTGCCCTTCTGGCGTTTTGGACAGGAGCCCCATCCAAGCTTTTCGATCCATATTGGCGTCGAAGGTATCTTTCATCTCGACAGCTTTCGTTATTACTATACAACTAGACATATATTATCAGATTCGGCCCAATACCCCAGAGGAGATTTGTGAATTTTGTGTGACAGTTCCACCCCCACCCGCCGTACGCCTGTCTGGCGTTCTATCGCAGCTGATCTTCGTGCTGACATCGCAGAGGAGCGGTATAGTCAGGGGGATAAGCTCCCGACAGAGGCGGTTTTATCAAAACGTTTTGGCGTCAATCGCCACACCGTGCGCCATGCGCTTACCCAGCTGATTGAAGAGGGGCTTGTTCATACACGCCGTGGATCAGGTAGCTTTGTGACCGCCCAACCCACGGATTACCCAATCGGTAAACGGGTGCGGTTTCATGAAAACCTTCTGGCCGCTGGCCGCACGCCGCGAAAGCATATTTTGTCGCTTGAAAAACGGGCCGCCACCAAAGGCGAAGCGCGGGCTCTTCAAATCAAGAGCGGCGCGGAAATCTTAGCCTATCATGGGGTGTCTCTTGGGGATGGGCTTCCGGTTGCATTGGCCGAAAGCCTTTATCCGCTCGAACGATTGGAGGGGCTCGAAGACGCTATGCGGTCCAGCAGTGGGATCACCGAGGCGCTCAAAATGATCGGGGTTGCCGATTACACGCGCATATCAACCCGTATCACCGCAACGCTCGCGACCGCAACGCAAGCGCTTCATCTCAGGGTGAACGAAGGCGCGCCATTACTCCGAACGTCAAGCGTGAGCGTTGCAGAAGACAGGCAGCCCATTGAACTGGGCCGCACTTGGTTTTCAGGTGACCGTGTGACCCTCACCTTAGATGGTTAGGTTTCGTATTTTTCCAAAAATGCAAGAGCCGGCATCGTGCGAAAATCCGTAAGGCGATCGCGCAATTCATCATGGGACCAATCCCACCACGCGAGTTCGATCAGCCGCTCTGCGACCTCTTTGGGTTGACGAAGGCGGATCACTTTGGCGGGGGTGCCAGCAACGATGGTGTAAGGGTCGACATCCTTGGTCACCACCGCACCCGATGCGACAACCGCGCCGTGACCCAATGTGACTTCGGGTTTGATCATTGCACCATTTCCAATCCATGTATCCGCGCCAATATGTGCCTGGCGCGATTGGCGATGCGCAAAAAAGGCCGCATCATTTTCCACATCATCCCAATAATCCGCAGACCGGTAAAGAAAGTGATGGCACGCCGCAGTATCCAGCGGATGATCCGTGGCCCCAATCCGCGTAAACGCCGCGATGTTGGAAAATTTACCAACCGTCGCATTTGCGATATCCGCGTAGCGATCACAGTAGGCGTAATCCTCAATCGTGCTATGTGCGATGCGGCTCCCAGCACCGATTTCGGTATAGGCGCCAAATGTGGTATCCGTGATGGAACATCCCTCATGGATAACAGCAGTATCAGGACTTAAACGTGCCATATTATTTCTTTCCGCCAATCAAACGACCCCGTAGCCAGCCTGAGAACCAATCCATAAACATCACCATGAAAATGATGAGCGTGATGTAATAGGCAACTTCTTCCCAGTCCTTTTGCGTTTGGATTGCTTGCGTCAGCATGAGACCAATCCCACCGCCCGTGATCGCGCCGATGATCGTCGCAGAACGGGTGTTGGATTCTAGGAAGTAAAGGATTTGCGCCAACAAAACCGGCGCCACTTGTGGGATCACCCCAAAGCGGTAGCGCTGCATCGGCTTGGCCCCTGTGGAGGTCACACCGTCAATTTGTTTGCCATCGACATTCTCCAAAGCTTCAGAGAAGGTTTTCCCAAACGTCCCCGTATCCGTCAGCAAAATCGCAAGCGCCCCCGTCAACGGCCCCGGCCCAAAGGCACGGGCCAAAACCACGGTCCAGATAAGCGCATCAACACCGCGCAAAAAGTCAAACAAACGACGTGTCGCAGCGCGCAAGACCATGATCGGCGTGAACCGTCTCGCCGCCATAAAGGCCAGCGGCAACGCCAACATCGCGGCCCCAAACGTTCCCAAGAACGCCATGAGAATGGTTTCACCAATCGCCCACGCCACTTCGTTGTGACGCCACATTGGATTTTTCCACCAATCGGAAATCGCGCCCGCGATATTGCTTCGCTCTGGATCAATCCGTGCGCCAAACAAAATATCGGTGATCCCTGCGCCGTGATAGGGGCTCTCAAAGGTAAACCAGAAAAGTTCCCACCCCGCGAAGTAGTTAAAGACTTCGGTCTTGGAACCTGTGATCGTCAAACGGCCTTCTGGCGTTTTAATGGCCACACGCCGCGATGACGCATTAATCCAATCTGGAAGATCCCCAGAAAGATTCGTCGTCACATTGCGCCCTTCGGACCGCGCCGTGATCATCCCATAGCCGGGCACATCCATTTCGGTGCGGTTGTCTGGTAAAAGCCGCACAATATGGTCACCCCCAAGATCCACCGTGATGACATCATCACCGCTCACCCAATCAGGGCGTGTGCCGTCGGGGTAGGTTCCTTTGCGTTCGCCTTCAATGGCATAACTCACCTCACCCGACCGGCTGTTGCGGGTCACATGCACCTTGTGCGACCAGCTATCTGAGGCAAGCGTCACCGCATTGTCCCAATTGGCGCGTTTCGCAAGGCCAATAATATCAAACGCCACAAAAATATAAGCGAAGTAGATCAAGATCACGACAGGAAGAGCAAAGCCAATGAAACGCTTTCGTGCGAAGTTTCGATCCGCATGGCCTTTGATAAAAGAAATATCCGTGGTGGTCATTGCGTTTGTCCTTCGGTCAGGCGGTTGCGGTAGCGGCTTGAGAGTTGGTCAAAAAGAACGATGCTGCTAAAGAGCAAAACAAAAATTGCGGCGGCTTCGTCAAAGCGCCCAGGCCCCCATGACATCGCGTTGCGCAATTCATAGCCAAGCCCCCCTGCCCCAACAAAACCCAAAATGGCAGAGGCGCGGATGTTGATTTCAAAGCGCAAGAGCCCGTAACTCACATAGTTTGGTGCCACTTGCGGCAATACACCAAGCCACATGCTTTGGGCCCAAGTCGCCCCTGTCGAGGATAGACCTTCGACCGGTTTTAGGTCGGCATTTTCTGCCACTTCCGAAAACATCTTGCCCAAGGCGCCCGCGGTGTGGATCGCAATCGCAATCATCGCAGGCACCGGTCCGCCGCCCAAAACAAAGATCAACACAAGCGCAATTACGATTTCAGGCATCGCGCGCGAAATATCCATCACGCGCCGAAACACCGGGATCATCCGTGGCCAAGGGGCCAAGCCACGCGTCACCATCAAAGAGAAAATTAACCCCATGAGCGCCCCGATCAGCGTCGACACCGCTGCAATATTCAGCGTTTCGATCAACGCCGGTACAAATTTCCATAAAAGCGCAGGAAGATCGCCACGTTTTTCCCAAGCTTCAGACAAAACATCAGCTGGGTAATCCCCGACCTGGCTTAGCCCCGCCCAAAAGCCACCAGCATTGCGTTCATCTGCTACATTGAAGCCCGACACCATCAACAAAACAAAAACCATCAAGGTCAAGCCACCATAAAGGCGGCGGCGTTGTACCTGTGCGAGGTAACCCGCCCGTATCACCGATAACTCGGCAGGAGCGGTTGCGTTTATATCTGTCATGAAGGACCCCTTAGACATAAAACCGGCGACCCAAGGGCCGCCGGAAATCGTAAACTAAACCGATTTAGTTTTTCATTTTGGCTTTACGCGCCGCAACAACAGATTCGTATGTTTCATGTGTCACCGGCATGAACCCAAGTGTATCGCCAGCAGCAACGCCGTAAGCACATTCTGCGTCTTTTTCATAAAGTGTGTCGACCAAAGCCGTCATCTTTTCTTTTACGTCCGCAGGAAGTGTAGAACGCAGAACAACAGGGCCTTCTGGGATCACTTTAGATTTCCAGATTTGAACCAATTCATTCATGTCAACAAGGCCCGCATCAACCGCTTTGCGCAAGGCGCCAGAGTTGTAGCCATCTTCCCAGTTGCCTTGTGCATCTGCCCAAGTCACACCACCGTTGATGTCGCCATTGTACACGGCAACGATTGTTTGTTCGTGACCGCCTGTGAATTTGACTTCGCCGAAGTAATCACCTGATTCCATGGATGCATTGATTTCTGTTGGGATCTCAATGGATGGGATCAAGTAGCCAGAGGTCGAGTTTGGATCACCAAAACCGAATACTTTGCCCTTCATGTCAGCAAGAGATTTGATGCCGCTATCTGCGCGGGCAAAACCGATGGAGTGATAGCCGATGGAACCGTCGAGATTTTGTTTAACCAAAACTGGCTCAACAACATCTTGGTCTTGAAGGTAAACAGCTGCGTACCCAGAGGCGCCCAACCAAGCCATGTCGATTGTACCGCCCAAAAGGCCCTGGATAACGCCGTTATAGTCAGCAGGCGCGAAAAGTTTTGTTTCAACTCCGAGAGCTTCTGTTGTGTAGTTTTGCAAGCATGAGAAAGAGTTCATGCGATCTTGGGCGTTTTCGCCGCCAAGAATACCAATGCGGAATTCTTTAATTGCTTCGCCTGCGGATGCAGCCGTCGTGAGCGCTGTACCAGCAATAAGCGCAAGTGCGAGTGTCGTTTTCATGAGTATCTCCGTTTAGGATTTAAGTGTGAAAAAGGTTAGGCAAGAACACGGTCATTGATCTGTGTTTTTGCAAGGGTATCGATCTGTGTGGATGTCGCGGCTTCTGAAAAGTCCGCGCCAGCCCCATAGATATCTCGTGCTGCCCCTGTCGTGAGTTGGTCAGGGCGACCATCAAACACCACGCGCCCATCGCGCATCCCGATCACGCGGTCGCAATAGCGCCGTGCAGTGTCCAATGTATGTAAATTTGCAACGACCATACGGCCGTCTTCTTCGTGAATGCGGCGCAATGTATCCATGACGATCTGCGCATTCATCGGATCAAGAGATGCAATAGGTTCATCCGCAAGAATGATTTCTGGGTCCTGCATCAAAGCGCGCGCAATCGCCACACGCTGCTGCTGACCACCTGAAAGCGCGTCAGCGCGCTTTGCCGCTTGCTCTGCAACACCAAGACGATCAAGGATATCGATCGCTTTGTGAATATCTTCTTTTGGGTAAAGGTTAAACATTGTGGCCAATGTGGATTGACGATTCAAAGTGCCATGCAAGACATTTGAAACCACATCCAAACGCGGCACGAGGTTGAACTGTTGAAAAATCATCGCGCAGCGTGATTGCCACGCACGTTGGGCCGCGCCCTTGGCACCCGTCACATCCGTATCACCATACATGATCGAGCCTGACGTCGCATTATCCATGCGATTCATGATCCGCAAGATCGTTGATTTACCTGCACCCGAGCGGCCGATAATCCCGATCATTGCTGGACGATTAACGGTGATATTTACATTATCAACCGCAATCTTTTGACCAAATCGCTTTGTTAAGGCATCTATTTTTAGCATGACATTCCCCAAATTCCTCGGGGAAGTTAGCTGCCTTTTTTAACAGTTTCTTAGCGGTAATGAGACAAGAACGTGAATGTTTTATTGCAGTTTTGTAACGCCCCCCCCAAAAAAAAGGAAGGTCATACACAAAACTCTGGGCAAGGGTATAGCTCTGACAAACATGTTCGCATTTATGGTGTGTGATCTGCCGCGTCTGCGACCAATAATTTTTGCAGCAACTCGATGGCCATCACACGCTCGTCACTCGTAAGGGGTGAAAGGAATTCTGCATTCAGCGCCACGATATGAGGCGGAAGAGACTCAGCAACTTCGCGGCCTTCTTTGGTCAAATATACCAAAGTTGTGCGCCGACTTTCAGGGCATGGGCGGCGTTCAACAAGACCATGTTGTTCCATCGCATCAATATTGCGGCTGGTTTGGTATTCGGGCAATCCAAAACGGCCGCCCAATTCACGTTGGCTTTGGCCATCCTTTGCCAAAAGCATCATCAAGCTTGGAAAGAAACGAAATTCCACGCCAATATCGTGCAACCGCGCCTTCACGATCGTGTCCATCCGCCGCGCAAGGCTTTGCAGTAGAAAGCCGAAACTCTCAGTTCGTGTTCCTGTGGGCCATTGAACCTGCGCCAAGAGGTAGCTCCTTTGTTTCATATTTTCCTCTCGTATACTTGCAAGTTGCAAGTTTTTGCAAGACTTGCATATGTAATACTTGCAATTGCAATTTATTGCGCTAAAAGTCAAGCATCACAACCTGAGGAATCACTTATGAAACATTTTGCACTTGCTCTTACTTTGCCCCTCGCCATCGCAACGGGCGCCACCGCGGACACCAAACAAGAAGGCCGTGATCTCGCCGCCCTGTCCTTTGAAAGCATCGATACGGCACAACGCGGTTATGTCGATTTGGGCGAAATCCTCGGCCAGAGAGACGCTGTCTTTGTTTCCATGGACGCAGATGACAGCGGCAAAATCACCGAAGACGAATTCACCAGCTGGGGATACGGTTTCCAAACATTGGCCCAAGACGAAGATAAGGAACTTGCCTATCTCACCGCGCTGCGTGTCGTCTTTGGGTTTTGGGACCGCAATCACGACGGAAATCTGACAGAAGCAGAACACCGCAAAGCCGTGACAACCGACTTTCAACGCGCGGATGTGAACGGTGACGCCATTCTCAACGCCGAGGAATTCTTCAACGGATTTTCGGTCATGTCAGCAATCCGCACGGCCCTAAAACCGCGCAGCTAATCATCCATAAGGAGGGCAACGCCATGCTCAACAAACAAGGGCCTTTGGCCATTTTTGCGATCATCGCAGCCTATATTGCAGTGCATTTTGGGCTTGCAGGTGAACGATTTGATCCCGCAATCGCAGGCCCCGTATTTTTGGGGGGCGTTGCCTACCTTTTGATGACAATTTCACTTTTTCTTGCGACCCGCGCCTCTTTCTTAGAGGGCCTATTTGGCGGACTCGATCGCATGTATCAAGTCCACAAATTTTGTGGGATTTTTGCGCTCCTTTTTGTATTGGCGCATTTCTTTCTTGCCCCCGACATGCTCCCTGAATGGGCGGATCCCGCGTTGAATGCGATGACCCCATCTGGGCCTTTGGGCATGATCGCGATGATCACGCTTGTGTTGAGTTTGATTATCTCTCTCAACCGCAAAATCAGCTACAGCCGCTGGCGCCCCATGCACAAAGCCATGGGGTTGGTTTATGTTCTGGCAACGTTGCATTTCTTCACGGCGCCAGACGCCTTCATGGACACCTTCGGCCCATCAATGCCGATTATTTTAGGCGCGGCCATCCTTGGCATAGCGTCCTATCTCTATTCCATGTTCGGGATGAATAAACGCACGGCTTATGCCTACCGTATCGACGAAGTGAACGCCTTAGAACGCGCAACTGAGCTGGTTTTGTCCCCCATTGGCCAAAAAATGCAGCACAAGGCGGGCCAATTTGCCTTCCTTGAAATTGAGGGCAAAGACTGGAACGAACCGCATCCTTTCACCATTTCCAGCGCGCCAGATGATACACATTTACGTTTCACGCTCAAAGTATTGGGCGACTGGACGCGTAAGGTCCGTGAGGACCTCAAGCCAGGTGGGACGATCCAAGTGCGAGGACCCTATGGCCGGTTTGATACACGTAAAGGCGGAACAAAACAGATCTGGCTTGCTGGCGGAATTGGCCTGACGCCGATGCTTGCTTCGTTGCGCGACATGCAACCAGATGACGAACGCGACATCCATTTGGTCTATGCGGCGCGTGACAAAAACGATGCCATCTACCTTGAGGAACTCAAGGACCGCGCGGCGGCTTTGAAAAATGTCACCTTGGTTCCTCTTTTCTCAGACGAAGGGCATTTCGCCCGCGTTGATATGATGAAGCAAAAGCTACCTGATCCATTGAACAGCTATGAGTATTTCATGTGCGGGCCCAAACCGATGGTCAATGGCATCATGAAAGACCTGAAATCAGAAGGTGTTACACGCGCCAAAATCCACACCGAAGCCTTCGAGTTTCGGTAGGTTCACAAAAGAAATGACAATGACTGATCACACCGTCCTTAATGTAATGGCGTTGGACGGGTGGTTGGGCTTTGTGACACCGTTCGCGAGTTCGGGGTAAGCGGGAATTAAACGGTTACATAATGAAAAAAATTATTCACTTTATCGCTGAGATTGGCACGATCATGTATGTGGGCGGGATATTGTCCCACATCGTGATCGGCATACTTAATCCGCATCCAACGCCTGAAGTCGCGGTCACCATTTTCACCTACAAAATGCAAAGCGCGTATATCTTGATCCTTGCAGGTCTTGGGCTCAAAATTGGGACGGACATGATCCTTTGGTTTGGATTTCATGAACGGGCATGGTGGATGCGTATTAAGCTTGCCATGACTGCTTTTCTCTCCATTAACGCCTTCGTATTCCTCGTTCCAATGATGCCTCAATTGCTCAACTTGGCACAGGCGTCTATTCCTGACGGCACGCTTAGCGCCGCCTTCCATCAATTGGAAAGCACGGAAAAGCTGGTGGGGATGTCAAACATCATTCCCTTAGCGATTGAGCTGATTATGGGGTCTTTTAAACCTGCCTTGAGCAAACAAGAACGGCGTGTGACATAAGTCAAAACCAAAATCGGTTGCGCCCTCTATTGGGGACCCAGTTCTAGCGGTTATGTTCTTGTTGCCGTGCAACAAATTGTTTTTGCTCACGCCCTGATGGAATATAGCGTGCTGGCTTTGGGGCATATTTGTGATCACCAAGCTCAGGAAACAGTGCCAAAATTTCTTTTTTCACCTCAGGGCCAACCGCTTTTAGCGCTTCAGGCCCTGTAAAAAGGCTTTCCGTCGCTGCATTTTCAGCAAATATAATTTTGTGCTCATCAAAGAGCAGATGAAAATAACCAACACTTTCGACACGATCATCCACATAAATCCCTGGAAGCGTCGTGAGTTTGATTGCCGAAATCAAAACTTCATCCTGACCAAACATGCGTTTGGCGATTTTTGACTGAAGAAGCATGCGATGTTGGCGCGAGACCAGCAAATCACGTTGCGGAAGGCCATCCCCTAACGCACCGGCAACAATGCGCACGGGTCGCAGCTTTGGGTTATCCAACAGCTCTCGTCGTGACAGCATGCGGCGCCCAACCCACCGCAGTTTTGAAAATTCCGTTTCAAAAGCATCCGCCGCGCATTTGACAAGATCCCCAACCTGCAAATCCTCAACGAGACACGCGCCGAGATCCGTATCAATCATCGTACCCGCAGCAAAACAAACCACCGTCGCGCCAAGGGTGGCATGCGGGATAGAATCATCATTATTAGAAATCGACCCGACCGTATATGTTACACCCGCCGGCGGAACACCATCAGGGAAGACAAGGTAATATCCGTCTTCTCCTGCGTCACTCAAATCGTCATCATTATTCAGGTCAACATCAATAACCGCGACGCGGTACACCGTCGCATCTGGGGCCGTAACCGTAAATGTGAAATCATAAATCGTCTGCGTTGCGACGCCACCAATTTGGGTGGTTTGTTCCCAGGTGCCGCCGATTTGTTCTTGTGCGGACACCGTTTCATTTGTGGGATCGCCATTGTAGTTTGAGGCACCGTCTTGTTCTTCAACAAGGAAAGTCGTCGTGCTCCCTGTCCAGCTCCAACTAGATCCAGAGGCAGGTGCAAAATTATAGTTGAACGCCGAACCACCAACCGTGCTCTGCGTTCCAAAAATAGCATTGCTATAACTATAATAGACTGCCATCTATAGCACCCATTCACCCTACATCCCCTTGGATTACAGGCAAATTTCCTTAATTGTGTATGCTTAACCATAATTGTGCATACTTAAAGAAAGATATATAGCATTCTTCGGCCCAAAATACCATCAGGCATAGCGGATCAGGCATCAAACTTATGTGATGGTATTTTGGAAAAGGTGCAAAAAGGCAACCTTTGCAAGCACCCCCCTCTACCGGGGGCACCGTGTCAGGGTGGGACCTATCCCCAATCAAGCACAACCTTCCCAGAGCGCCCAGATTTCATTTCGGCAAACCCTTGAGCAAAATCTTGAACCGGGAAACGGTGGGTGATTACGCGGCTTACATCGAGACCATTTTGAAGCATGGCAATCATCTTATACCATGTTTCAAACATTTCACGCCCATAGACCCCCTTAATGGTAATCGCCTTGAATACGATATGGCTCCAATTCACGGGGGATTTCCCAGGTGGGATCCCCAACAACGCGATTTTGCCCCCCATCACGAGCGCATCTACCATTTGATCAAGCGCGGCTTGGTTCCCAGACATTTCAAGCCCAACATCAAATCCTTCTGTTAAGCCCAACTCATGTTTGACATCATTGAGGTCCTCTTTGGACACATCAACGGTCCGCACTGATGACACTACATTTTCCGCAAGTGTCAAACGGGCCGTATTAATATCCGTTAAAACCACGTTGCGCGCACCAGCATGCCGCGCAACAGCCGCCGCCATAATCCCAATCGGGCCTGCGCCCGTAATCAAGACGTCTTCGCCCAAGAGATCAAAGCTCAACGCCGTGTGGACCGCGTTGCCCAAGGGATCAAGGATCGCCCCAATTTCATCGGGAATATCATCTGGAAGCGGCACAACATTAAAGGCTGGAAGTTTAAGATATTGTGCAAACGCCCCTTGTTCATTCACCCCGATGCCACGTGTGCCGGGATCAAGATGGAAATTGCCCGCTCGCGATTGGCGGCTATCGGTTTGCACCAAATGGCCTTCCCCAGAACAGCGCTGCCCCAAAGAAAGACCCGTTACATTGCGCCCCATTTCGACAATTTCGCCAGCAAATTCATGACCGGTAATCATCGGAACCGGCACCGTAGCCGCCGCCCAATCATCCCAATTCCAAATGTGAATATCCGTGCCGCAAATCCCCGTTTTGTTTATGCGGATCAACACATCCTCTGGCCCGATTTCTGGCACGGGGGCCTCAACCATCCAAAGACCTTCAACGGGTTTTGATTTTTCCAGCGCTTTCATCGTATTCGCGGTCATTTGATCACCCCCAATTCGCGGCCGACTTTCGCGAAGGCCGCCAAGGCATGATCAAGATCTGAGCGGCTCAACGCGGCGTTCATCTGTGTGCGAATGCGCGCCTGCCCATGGGGCACAACAGGGAAAAAGAAGCCCGAAACATAGACCCCTTCCTTAAAAAGCCGTGCGGCCATGTCTTGGGCCAAGCTGGCTTCGCCAAGCATCACAGGCACAATTGGATGTTCCCCTGGCAACAGGTCAAAACCCAGCTCTGTCAGTCCTTGGCGCCAATAGACTGTGTTTTCAAAGAGGTTTGCACGAAGCGCGTTTCCGTCTTCCACCAAGCGAATTGCCTCCATGCCTGCAGCAACGATCGCAGGCGGGAGAGAATTCGAAAACAAATATGGCCGTGCGCGCTGTCGCAACAAATCAATCACGGGTTGTGACCCTGCGATATAGCCGCCGATGGCGCCACCAAGAGCTTTGCCAAGGGTGCCCGTCAAGATATCAACATCGACATCAAAATGATCTGGCGTGCCCGCACCGCGCGGCCCCATGAACCCCGTCGCATGGCAATCATCCACCATAAGAATCGCGTCATAGGCATCCGCCAAAGCCCGAATAGCAGGCAAATTGGCAAGGGTCCCATCCATGGAAAACACCCCATCCGTTGCAATCATGATGTGGCGCGCCCCTGCGGCTCTGGCCTCTTTCAATTTTGCTTCGAGATCGGTCATATCATTATTGGCATAGCGATAGCGTTTGGCTTTGCACAGGCGAATGCCATCGATGATAGAGGCATGATTAAGGCTATCGGAAATGACCGCGTCTTCTGGCCCAAGAAGCGGTTCAAACACCCCGCCATTCGCATCAAAACACGCCGCAAACAAAATCGTATCCTCTTGGCCTAAAAACGCGGCAAGGCGCTGTTCCAAAGCCCGATGAAGATCTTGCGTCCCGCAAATAAACCGTACGCTTGCCATGCCAAAACCATGGGCATCCATCGCAGTTTGCGCCGTTGCAATCAAATCTGGATGATTGGCCAACCCAAGGTAATTATTTGCGCATAGATTGATAACTTCTTTATTGCCCACATCGATCACACCAGCCTGCGCAGACGTGATGAGGCGTTCACGTTTATAAAGACCATCGGCTTCGATCTGAACCAAGGTATTTTCAATATCAGTTAGAAAGGCTTTGGGCATTGGAATCTCCTTCAATGCCCGCATTTCTTGCATAACGGATATTTTTCCGCAATACTAAAATCCAATATACCGAAATAAATTCCGCTAAACTGCACTATGTGTTGTTTTCACGATGAGAAAAATGCGCGCAGCCCCACCCTGAGCCGCAATCACATGCGGGACGTCTGCCGCATATCTTGCGGTATCTCCGCGCTGAAGATCAGAGGCTGCATGCCCAGAAGTGACCCGCACCGCGCCTTCCAAAACAGTCAACTGTTCAAGCGCGCCGCGCGCATGCGGTGGGCTTGTGAGCTGCCCTGAGGCTTGAAACGAAATGTCGTAAACTTCATGGCCGCCCGCTTCTTCTGGTGGTGACAGAATTGCGATGCGACATCCCTGCCCCATATTATCAATGGTTGGGACGTCTGATGCTTTCAAAACATCGATGCGATCCCCTTGTTCATTTTGATCAAGCAGGCCTGCAAAATCGACCCCCAAAGCCCGCGTTAGGTTCCAAAGGGTCGCAATGGTCGGGCTGCTTTCGCCACGCTCAATCTGGCTTACCATTGAGCGCGACACGCCACTTAGGTTTGCGATCACTTCAAGCGAGAGCCCCTTTGCCTTGCGCGCATCTTTAAGCTTTGCAGGAAGGGCGTTTAAGATTGTGTCTTCATTTTCCGTCATAGTGGAAACATAGGGTATATACATCCCCGAGCAAAGCCCAAATGCGCCCTCTCTTCACTCGACATGCCGCGCTCATGGGCCCCCATGATGTGCACAAATGCACCCCTTGCTGTGCAAAGTTGGCTCTAACACCTGAATGCAACACGCCACATATCAATCGGGAAAGGACTAAGACAATGCTCAACACATTTAATATTCGTACAGAAAATATGCCAAGTGAAATGCAAATCTTGCTCAATTCTTATCCCCGTGACAGCTGGGAAACGCACCCCGGCTTCAAGGAAAAAACACGCCAATGGCTTGGGGCGCATAGACTGTTTCGAAGATTGGCAACCTCTATTCGCACAGATGCGGAAACCTACCTCGATCACAATATAGCCGCAGATGACTTTGCCAAGCGTTTGTCATATTATGGCCATGCGCTGGTGAGCAATCTCCATGGGCACCATGGGTGGGAAGACCGCACTTACTTTCCCGAACTTGCAGCTGCAGACGCCCGATTTGACGCGGGCCTTGACGTATTGGAGAAAGACCACGCCAATCTCGATTTGGTTTTGGATAGTTTCACGCAAACAGCCAACCGTGCGATCAAACTGACACAGCTTGATGAGGCACAAGCATATGACGAAACAGGTCATTTACATGGCACAATGGGCACGATCGAAGCCTTCTTAAAACGGCATCTCAGTGACGAAGAAGAATTGGCCGTGCCCATCATTTTACATCACCGTCTTAGAGGATAGACATCATGACCCCAACAAAAGGCGACACGGCCATACAAGAAAATCAATCCAATGCTGCCACCCGCCGCGCACGAGGGGAATTCGTGCGCGGCGTTAGCGGATTTCGCCATAGCATTGGCGACCCCAATTTCCCCGCCGAGCCGGGGCGATACCACCTGTTTGTTGCTCTAAATTGTCCATGGTGCCACCGCGTTGTTTTGGCGCGAAATGTGCTCGGCTTACAAGACAGTATGACGTTGGATGTGGCCTTCCCCACTCGTACAGATGAAGCAGACCCCAAAGGCCCCAACCTATGGGAATTCAATCCCAACCGCATTGCATCACTGACACAACGCCCTTTGCCAGAATGCACCGCCGAAACAGGCACCGGGCACGGGTTTCGCTTGGCCAAGGACATCTACCGTGCCGAGGGCTCCGAGGAACAGTCCGTGCCAATTCTTTATGACAAAATCAACCACTGCATCGTCAACAATGAAAGCGCCGAAATCATTCGAATGCTGGATGAGCACGCCGTCGCGCTCGGGAGTTCCATAAAGGATACAACGCGCATGGCTCTTTACCCGTCGGACATGCAGATACGGGCCGATATCGATGCGCTCAATGAAACGATTTACACAACGATCAACAATGGCGCGTATAAGGCAGGGTTTTCCTCTGATCAATCTGTCTATGTCGCGGCCTTTACGGCCTATTTTGACACACTGAATATGTTAGAGGACCGGCTTTCCGATGGGCGGCCTTTTTTAATGGGCGACAGCTTTACCGAAGCCGATTTGCGGCTGTTCCCGACCCTCTATCGTCATGATCCCATTTATTATCTTCGGATGAAGCTCAATGGCGCCAAGATCCTAGATTACCCGCATATATGGCACTGGCTATGCCGCGTTTACGCCATGGATGGCGTCGCAGATAGCAGTGCTCTCACTCATTGTAGACAGGGGTATTTCGGCCGATCATGGAACGGGGTTATCCCTGCGGGCCCCTTTAAACCGTCCCCCTATCCCGAAGCATATAAAAACCCAAATCACGCACGCCGCACGTGATAAGGGCCAATATAGGACACTCTTTAGGAGAGACCCCACGCTCTCCTAAAATCAATCCCCGTCTGCCACACCGGCGGCTCTGTGTTTTGCGCGCCGCGCACGGTAGCTTGGCAAGACCACCAAAATGGCGGCAATTACCAAAAGCCCCAAAGTCATCGGGCGTTCCCAGATAAAGGCAACCCCATCATAAAGCTGCATCGAGCGGGCGAAGTTGTCTTCCATCATGCCGCCTAGAATGAAGCCAATCAAAAGCGGGGCCAATGGGTAATCTGCAAACTTCAATGCCGTCGCGCACACACCGAACGCCACCAGTAACAACAATTCAGTTGCATTGTTTTGCCCGATATACGCCCCCATCAATGTGAAAAATAAGATGAACGGGATCAAGTAGTTACGCGGCACAGCCAACACTTTTGCGATATATGGGATCAGAGGGAGGTTCAAAACCAACAACACCAAATTCCCGATAAACATCGACATAATGACCGCCCAGAAAATTTGAGGCTCATCAATCATCAAACGCGGGCCAGGTGTGACATTCAACGCAATGAGCGCCCCAAGCAAAATCGCCGTCGTCCCAGAACCGGGAATGCCAAGCGTCAACAAAGGCACAAAGGATCCTGTGCACGCCGCATTATTCGCCGTTTCGGGGGCCGCGAGCCCTTTGATCGACCCTTTACCAAATTCGTCTTGTTCCGCTTTGGGTGCGATATTGCGCTCAACAGCGTAGCCAAGAAAGCTCGCGATGGTGGCACCGGCACCCGGCAAAACCCCGATAAAGAACCCTTGGATAGACTGGCGCCCAATGACAGGAACGATGGCGCGAGCTTCTGCTCTGCTAATGCGTAAATCTTTGATTTTACCATCATCACCCTGCAACTCCTTTGGCTTCAAAACCAAGAAGAGCGCCTCAGGTAAAGCAAACATCGCCATGGCCAATGTAATAAACCCAAACCCAGATTGCAGGTCCATGATCCCCATCGTGAAGCGCGGCAAATTAAAGAGCGCACCCTCCCCAACGGTTGCCATAATCAACCCCAAAAGGGTCATGATCATCGCTTTGGCAACCTGCCCCGTGCCCGCAAATGCGGCAATCGCAGACAGGCCCACCACCATCAGGGCAAAGTATTCCGCCGAATGGAACAACAATGCCACCGACGACAAGGCAGGTGCAAAAATCATCAGTAAAATGGCCCCGATCGTGCCACCTGCGAAGCTCGCGATTGCCGCAATAGTGAGCGCTTTGCCTGCCTTGCCTTGGCGGGCCATCGGGTAGCCATCAAAGCTTGAGGCGACGGTCCCTGCAACACCTGGCGCGTTCAAAAGAATTGAGGATGTCGAGCCGCCAAAAATGGCCCCGTAATACACCCCAGCAAGCAAGATGAGCGCCGCAGACGGATCCCCCATTGAGATCGCAATCGGGATCATAATCGCAATAATTGACATGGGGCCCAGTCCAGGCAACATGCCAATAAACGTCCCAATAAGACAGCCGCCAATGACCATCAAAAGATTTTGAATCGAAAACGCCGTTTGTAGGCCGATTAGAAGTCCTTCAAGCATATTAACCTCCCAAAAAGCCCGGCAAAGGGCGCATATAAATCCCTAAAACCTGCTGCACGAGCGACCAAACAAGCACCGTTGCGATCACTGCAATTGGCACCATGATGTGCCATTTACGTTCCCCAAGCGTGAAAGCCCCTAAGATCAAAAATGCAGAGGTGGAAAACAAAAAGCCAAGCGGGCGCAAACACAGTGCATAGACCAGCATCAAAACCAAAAGCGCCACCGCTTGCCCGATGTGGTACTCCCCCAAACGGCGATAATCAATTTCGGCCTCTTTTATCGCCGACTTTTCTAAGCCCAATAAAATAGTTGTGGAGGCAATGATGCCAAGGAGCGAAAGCACCTTGGGAAAGGTACTCGGCCAGATCGGGTTTCTTTGCATGAAAGGGGCCAAGTTCCCATCCATTGTAAACCAAGATGCATACCCATACATGATACAAACACCTAGTAAAATAAGCGCGATCCAACGATCCAGTGCCATTTTCATCCCTCCAGAATTGGCAAAACGGCAGAGCATATCACTGCTCTGCCGTATGTAAGGTTTAAAGGAAGCCAAGCTTCTTCATCAGTTCTCCGATGACCTTTTCTTGGTTTTCCAAGAAGGCTTTGAAGTCATCGCCTGAATTATGGATATTGACCCAGCCATTACGGGCCCGCACTTTTTCCCATTCAGGTGTGTCATACATCTCTGCGATGGCCTTTTGGTACATAGCCAGCTTGTCCGCAGGAAGCCCTGGCGCACCAAAGAACCCACGCCAATTAACGAAGGATGTGTCGATGCCTTGCTCTTTCATGGTCATCGCATCAGGGGCCGCGGCCACCCGCTCATCTGAGGTCACGCCAATGATTTTCACTTCGCCCGCTTTGGCAAGGTCAACCGCCTCAGAGAACCCCGTGGAAAGCGCCGCGATTTCACCAGAAAGCAACGCAGCCATTGCCTTGCCACCTGCATCATACGGAATGTATTTCACATCAAGCGCGTTTTTACCCGCAGCTTCCATCACCATAGCCGCAACCAAGTGATCCATGCCACCTGGAACAGATCCCCCGCCAATGGCCGTGCCTGATTTGTTCGCGTCGTAAGCCGCCATCAGATCATCCATCGCGTTGATTGGGCTGTCTTTGCCGACAACGATTGCGGCATAATCGCCGATTGTGCCTGAAACCAATGTCAGGTCACGGAAGTTATGTGGGAAAACCCCCGTGAGTGAACGAATAACAATCGGCGTTGAATTCACCATCAACGTGCCGTGGTTGCTTTCTGCGTTTTCGATCAAATATCCGATGGCTTTCCCGCCACCGCCACCAGACATATTTTCATAAGAGGCACTGCCGACCAAACCGGCTTCAGTTAAAGCCTCACCTGTGCCGCGCGCTGTGCCGTCCCAGCCGCCACCTGCGCCACCGGGGATAAGGAAATGGATGCTGTCTAAAACTTTATGGCCATCTGCAAACGCAGGAGCAGCAAAGCTCAGCGCCGCAACAGCAGTCGCGATCAGGGCGCGACGGCCCAGAATAAATGTCGTCATTTTTTTCTCCCATTTGACAACTGTCCGCATATCGGGTCAGTTGAAAACAGTGAAACACAGCAACCTGACACGAGCCTGACACGGTTCCATCACAGGCCCAAAGCGATACATATCCCCATGAAGTTTCTCCTCATCGAAGACAATCAAGAGCTCGCGAATGCGGTATCTCTCCGACTATCATTGGATGGGCATGTCGTTGATCATGCAGAAAAATTAAGCGACGCAACGGCCTTTGTTGAAACCGGCGAATACGATCTCATTCTTTTGGATATCATGTTGCCTGATGGGGATGGGCGCAGCTTTCTAAAAACGCATCGGGCTGGGAATTTGGACACACCTGTCATTGTGTTAACCGCCCGAAGCCAGGTTTCGGATCGAATCGGGTCTCTTGATCTTGGGGCGGATGATTATGTCACAAAACCCTTCGATCATGCGGAATTAGAAGCCCGTTGTCGCGCCGTTTTACGGCGCAAAGCCGGCAAGGCGCAAACCGTAATTGAAACAGGCGGCATCATTTTTGATCCCGTCGCAGGCACTCTGCGCGTGCGCGGAATGCATGTGACTTTGCGCAACCGCGAATTGCGGCTTTTGGAAGTTTTAATCAATGCCCCAGGTCAAGTTTTTTCCAAACAAAAGCTTGCTGATCGATTGTTTTCCTATGATCACGACGCCTCAGAAAATGCGATAGAAGTTTACATCGGTCGGTTGCGAAAGCACCTTGAGAATTCCGACCTCAGGATCACCACCTTACGAGGTCTCGGTTATCGGCTTGAACATGACCGCTAGTCACCTCACCTCTGGATCCTTGCGCAACCGCTTGGTTATAACTTTAATTGGCGGGGCTGCCATCCTCGCATTATTGCTATTTTTTGCGATCCGCAACTACGCGACCCAAGTGGCGCAACAAGGCCAAGATAACATCCTTGGGGCCTCTGCAACATCCATATTGGATGCCGCAGCCATCCGAAATGGCCGCGTGGAAATTGACATTCCATATGCCTCATTTTCTATGTTGGGCACCCAATCTGATGACCGCATTTTCTACGCCCTCTACCAAGATGATACATTTTTATCAGGCTACCAGAGTTTAAGTCCCAGACCCGCGTCACCCGAAGGCGGCCCCCATTTTAAATCCACACAGTTTCGCGGTGAAACGATACGTTTGGTCACCATGAACCGCACCCTTATTGGAACCAATAAACGCATTCAAATTTGGATTGCGCTCGCCCAAACCCAAGACGCACAAGCAGGTACTTTAAAACAGATTTCGCGCAATGCGGCGCTCTTTGGGGCGGGCTTTTTTACCCTTGTTGCCCTTTTGTCTTTTTGGGCGGCCTCCATCACCATTGGTCAGTTTAAGCGTCTAACAAATTCCGTCACACGCCGTGGCCCCCAAGACCTGAGGCCATTTGAAAAACCTGTTCCCGTTGAGATGCTCCCGCTGGTAACGTCGCTCAATTCACTCATGAAACGGCTTGATCAATCGCTCAAGCAATCCGAAGATTTTATCGCAGAAGCCGCCCACCGGGTGCGCACCCCACTGGCAACAGTTCGCTCTTATGCGGAGGCCACATTACAGCGTGTCAACGCAACCGAAAATCGGCACGCCATGCGGTCCATGGTCCGCGCCATCGACGAAAGTTCCCGTGCGGCGGGGCAGCTTCTTGATCATGCTATGATCACGTTTCGCGCAGATCACCTTGAGCGCCAAGACATTGATCTTGTTGAACTGGTCCAAGACCTTGCGCTCCGCCTTACTCCGATTGCCGATATGAAAGACATTAAAATTCGACTTCATGGGGACAAGGTGCTTTCCTATTCTGGAGATCCGGTTTTGCTTCAAAATGCCGTGCGTAACTTGGTCGACAATGCTCTTAAATACACCCCAGCTGAAGGCTATGTTGACATCACCGTTTCGGGGCACCCCAACGTACAGATTGAGGTCTGTGACACCGGCCCTGGCCTTATGATGGATGAACTTCACACACTTACAACGCGGTTTACGCGCGGTAAGAATGCCAAAGGGACCATCGGATCGGGTCTTGGTCTGACCATCGCCCAAGATGTCGCAAACGCCCATGGTGGTGAGTTGCGTCTTTCGAACCAAGAAAGGGGCGGTACATGCGCTATATTATCACTCTAATTCTATGGATTTTGCCCCAAATCGTCTGCGCTCAAGCGTGGGAAGATCAAAACCTGTTTAATCCAGAGGCTGGCACACCACCGCTGCGGATCATTTCAAGCACAGACACGTCTTTGTTTGCGCCTGTAATCGAAAACTTCATCCAAGCCCATCCGTCAATTTCCATTGATTATATGGTCACAGGCACCGCCGATATAAACAAACGCTTTCGCGCAGATCCTGATGCGTTTGACGTGGTGATTTCAAGTGCGATGGATTTGCAGCTTAAGCTTGCAAATGATGGCTACGCACAGCGTCTTCCTGATATCGCACACCCTAAATGGGCACAGTGGCATCAAAGCCTCTTTGCGTTCACATCAGAACCTGCCGCCATTGTCATCAACAAAGCCGCATTTGCCGGATATCCCATACCCAAAACGCGGCAAGAATTGATCCAAGCCATCCGGGCGCGCCCCCATGTGTTTCGCGGGCGTTTGGGCACCTATGACATTCGAAAATCTGGGCTAGGTTACTTATTTGCGACCCAAGACGCACGCGCAACCGAAACCTATTGGCGCTTAATGGAAGTCATGGGCGCGCTCGATGTCCGCCTGTATTGTTGTTCGGGTGACATGATCGATGATCTGTCTCATGGCCGCATTGCCGTGGCCTATAACGTCCTTGGGAGTTACGCCGCCGCCCGTTCGAAAAACACCAACGCATTGGAAATTATTTTACCCGCCGACTTTCCAACCACGATGATGCGCACGGCTATGGTATCCGCAAAGGCCGCGCAGCCATCCCAAGCCAAGGCCTTCATCCAACACCTCATTGCTTTACAAGTCGACCCAGACACCACCACGGCACAGTTGCCGCCTCTCAATACGCGTGCGGCAGAAACCAAGCAAATCACTATAGAACTCGATCCCGCCCTGATGACGTATCTAGACACACTCAAACGACAAAAATTTCTAACCGAATGGGAAAACGCCGTCATCCAAGATTAGCGCGGCATCACTGTTCTTCGTCGCCGTGCAGAGCTGCTTGCATTTTAGCTCTCAGTTCTGCTTCCCAATCTTCTGTTTTCTCACGCACAACACGGGAATATTCGCTCAAATCGGAATCTGGATCATTGATGTTATAAACGCTCGCCAATTCCGTCATCATAGTGCGATCAAACTCTTCAAAGGCACGGGTTAGGCGCTCTGCTTTGGGACGTGAAAACCCGAGGGCTTCAAAGGTTGAACGCGCAGCACGCACGGAACTGTCATAGGTTTCACGGATGATATCACGACAGCCAACCGCCCATAGATCATAAACATGCCACCTATCGACAGCGCGCGCCACGACATGGACATGGGGGTGATGGTCTTGCATATGTCGGGCCAGTTCGGTGATGGCGTCTTTGTCATCAATCGCAATGACGAGGATCTTGGCCTCTTCAATCCCTGCCGCATGCAAAAGATCCGGACGCGTCGCATCGCCAAAATACACGCTCAAACCAAATGCACGTAGCATTTCCAGTTGCTCGCTGCTGTAATCAATCACGGTGGTATTGTAGTCCGCCGCCTGCAGCGCGCGGTTAACAATTCCACCAAATCGCCCATGACCTGCGATGATAATCTTAGCATCTGGCGTGATGTCGTCTGCCCCTTGCGCCTCTTGGCGCGAATATCGCGGCGCAATAATTTTATCATACCCAATAAAGAGTGCAGGCGTCAGCAACATTGACAGAGCCACAACCAACAACAAAATATCAGCAACAGGCGCAGGAACCACGGCATTTGCTACCGTGAATGACACCAAAACAAAGCCAAATTCACCCGCTTGCGCAAGTCCCAGAGCAAAAAGCCATTTATCCCCGCCCTTAAGTTTAAAGACATGCCCAAGCACAAATATCACGAGCGCCTTTAAAACAATCAACCCGAGGGTCAAACCGATTATCAAACTCAGATTTGCACCAAGCAGCGCAAAATCAATGCTCGCCCCAACGGTGATGAAAAAGACGCCCAAGAATATCCCTTTAAACGGCGCAATATCGCTTTCAAGTTCATGGCGATATTCACTATTGGCCATCACAACACCTGCAAGGAATGTCCCAAGCGCAGGCGACAAACCCACCATTGTCATCAAAAGCGCGATACCAACCACAAACATCAAAGCCGTGCTTACAAACAACTCCCGAAGGCGCGCGCCCGCAACATATCTAAACACCGGGCCCGTCAAATACCGCCCCACCATGATCACAAACCCGACAGCCGCCACCGTCACCAGTGCAGTTTGCCAACCTGACAAACCGTCAACGAGGCTAAGGCTTAGCCCCGCATCGCCATGTCCACCGCCATGGTCATCCCCATGATGCAAAATGTCAGCCAGTTCTGGCAACGCCAAAAGCGGGATCAGCGCCAACATCGGGATCACGGCAATATCTTGGAACAACAAGACGGAGAAACTCGCCTGTCCGCCATCGCTGCGCATCAGCCCCTTTTCGTTGAGCGTCTGGGTCACAATTGCAGTGGAAGACAAGGCAAAAATCAAACCAATGGCCAGCGACACTGTCCAAGGCTGGCCACACAACATCGCAACAGCCATCACCCCAAGGCATGTCAAGCCAACTTGCAATCCCCCCATGACAAAAATCCGCGCGCGCATGGCCCATAAGACTTTCGGCTGCATTTCGAGCCCGATGAGAAACAACATCATGACCACGCCAAATTCTGTGAAGTGCTGTAGCGCAATCACGTCCACACCCGCCCAATGTAGCACAGGCCCAATGGCAATACCTGCAATGAGGTACCCCAAAACGGACCCCAACCCAAAGCGCGACGCCAAGGGCACGGCCACCATGCCTGCGAGAAACAATGTGAATGTAATAAACAAGAATTCTGCGGTCATAAAATCATCCTTTAGGGGGCATCAATTGTTGCTCAGCCAAGCCCCAAAAACTGCAATCAGGCAACATTAGCAAAGTTATGCGCCGCAAGAAAGCATAGGTTCGCGCTTTTATACCCCCAAAGGCATCGTAGCCCCTATTTGCGCAATACATAAATACATGTCACTTTGAGATATGGGTTGCAAAAGATCCCACCTTACGACGCAGATCTCACGACAAGGTTTTAAGCCCATGACCGCAAACGCCACCCTGCCTGTTATATCGAGTTTCTGGCATGGATCAGACCTGTCATGGCTGGAAACGCTCTGTATCAAATCCTTTCTGGATAACGGGCATCGTTTCGTACTTTACACCGCTGAAGATTTACGCGGCATCCCGCATGGAACAGAGATCCGACACCCTTCAGAGGTGCTCTGGCCGCCCGCATTTAACATTGCGGATAACGACCGGCATCGCGTAGCAGTTTTTTCAGATATCTTTCGCCTCCACCTCATTCAAAAAATGGGCTTTATTTGGGTCGATCTCGATGCGTATTGCGTCCGCCCCTTTGATTTTGAAAGCCCCTATGTTTTTGCGCCCTCACAACAAGAGACATATCCAACAGGCGTGTTGGGATTGCCGCAAAGCTCTAAAACCTTAAAAATGATGCTGGATTTTGTAATGGCTCCGAACCC
Source organism: Halocynthiibacter sp. (assembly GCA_049609065.1). GTDB lineage: Bacteria > Pseudomonadota > Alphaproteobacteria > Rhodobacterales > Rhodobacteraceae > JBMYYE01. The sequence goes on along the minus strand of JBMYYE010000008.1, from coordinate 3,815 downwards.
GTCACAACCTTGGCGTGGCGCGCGGCTCCAGCGCATAAATCAGCAACGCACAGATAATGGCGAAACTTGGGGGATCGAAGCGCTGCCTTGGGGCTGCTCTGGCCCCAAAGCGTTTGGCCATTTCCTAAAGCAAACAAATGAGGACATCCATGCCTCACACATAGACAGTTTCTATCCCTTAAAGACCGAGCATCTTTGGAAACTCCATGCGCCACATCTCCCAGCCCCAGAAATCGAAACGGACCATGTGTATTCTGTGCATATCTATGGGCACCAGAAGAAAATAATCGCCCATGCCTTATCGGGCCTCCCTGCAGCGGGATCCTATCTCGAGTATCTATGCAACAGGCATGCCGTCGATCCCCATGCACAAAAGGTACCTATTTTGCCGTGGATGCGTGAAAAAAATACAACCTGATATCCTCTCGGATGTGGCGGCGTCTTATGTCAATTGCGCAATTAAAGCGACGCGGTCAACCTTTGACGCATGGCGCTTATCCATGGGGATTTTTGCAACGGGTGTCACCGTTTCCACCCCCATTTGAGCCGCCTGCGCATGCCATAGATCCAGATGCTGTGTGTCACCCTCAATAACCAAGCACGCCGCGCCTGAAACTGACACCAAAGCGCATTGGCCCACACCGATCCACTGACGCACCGCCACTTCAAGGGCAAATGGGAATACGTCTTTGCCAGCGACATCAACCTGTGACCCGATACGCCCTAACAACCACAGCCGTTTTTGGGCGTCAAAATATCCTGCATCCCCGGTGCGGTGCCAGATCACATCACCGTCGTGCACTTTATTTTCCGCATCATGGCGTGGGTCAAGATACCCCGCATTTACATGATCTCCGGCCACTTGAATTTCATGATCTACAATCCGCACATTTGTGTCTTGCGCGACGGTCCCAACGAGCAAACCAAATCCCGTTTGCATTTTCATGAGATCATCTTCAGGAATATTTCCGGCATCCAAATGTGCAATGGGCTCTGCCTCCGTTGAGCCATAGACACCGTGGATTTGCAGACCCGGCTTTGCAGATTGAAGCTGATGCACGACATCGGGAAACACAGGCCCCCCGCCCGTAAACACGGCTGTAAGCCTCTCTGGAATTTGTATCTTCGCCAGTTTTTCACACAGCGCAGGCGGCAACAAAACCCGCGTCACACGCTGCGTTGTCACCCAGTTTTGCAAACCATCCGCAGTCAGTTTGGCCAAGCGCGCCATTTTCCAATTTGGCAAAATCGACGTGCGTCCGCTGGCGATATTAATCAACACGAAAACCGGAAATGCCACCAAATCCCGTTCTGCGGTATCGCTTTGCAACAAAGGGGCAACCGCGCGGTGCTGTGCGGCGAGAAAACTATGGCTGCGCGGGATGGCCTTGGGCGCGCCAGACGTGCCTGACGTAAACGAAATCAAAGCCAAATCATCGGGCTTTGGCGCAAGGCAATCAGGGCGCGTACGATCAGATCCTTTTGGGCGAAGGTGCCGCAATGTCCATAATTCCGGGATAAGAAATTTAAGCACCCCATACGCCCCTGAGCTACAAAAAGCAGACACACCAGACACCCGCGCCGCATGCCGTAATCCAAAGAGCCCCATAGCAGGCTCAGGCAAAACAACCGTCGCCCCGAGCGACCACAAAGCCGCAAGGGCAGCGTATAGATCTGCATCAACTCGCATCGCCAACAGCACCCGATCCCCTGAGCGTACTCCGCGGGCGCGCCACGCATTTGCAAGCCTCTCAGAGCGCATCTGTAACGCGGAAAATGTGGTTTCATGACCTGTGCCATCAACAATGGCCACGTGATCGGGGTGGCGGGCCACGGCCTCTTGAAATGAGTCGAGCAGGCTAGTCATTCAAGCGCAATCCCCAAAGCGCATATCTGCGGAAAATATCAGCGCCTTCTGAGGCGCTGCGTTGGGCCGACAAGTTATCATCATGAATTAACGCATGAATTGCCGTTTCATATCCCGCATTTCGTGCGGCCTGATGAAAGGCATATGCCAAATGCTGCCCTGCCCCTTTGGCAAGGCTCGCATAGGTTTTTAAAATCACACTGTTAGGCGTTGGGCCTTCGGCATAGTTTGGCGTGCCAAAAAGAAAGCCCGCCAATGTGTCATCCGGCCGCCGTGCAAAGAAAATCAGCTCACGCTTGAGCATCGGAACCAAAGGCATATACATCGCCAGAAACGTTTCTTTCGAGATCGGCTTATAAAAAGCGTTTTGAGAAAAGGCTTGGGTAGACAGCGCGTGAACCTGCGCAAAGAGACCTTCTGGATTTGTTCCATCCCATGTTTCAATTCGAAAACTGTCGGTTGAAGATGGCGCGGTTTGGGCAGCGTTCACAAGGGGCACACGCGCAGAAAAATAGTGACTAATGGCAGAAAATCCTGCCTTTTTAAACGCCTCCAAAGCAGGACCGGAATTGGTCGGTTCCATAAGGAATGCAGGGCTGTCATCTGAATATGTCACAAAACGATAGCTGTGCCATGTATCTCCGTCCATCGGGCCAATAACGTGGTCAATTCCTTGCTGACGCACGAACGAAACGGCTTCTTGCAAAAGATCATGCCCAGCTTTGGCAGATGTACAGGTGAATTTCCCCAATGTGGCCGTGGGCTTGTTGTTCCAGTTGGGACCATCAAGATAAACCGTTACCTTTGCCCCATCGGACGTGAATTCCTGTTTATTCATGAACTATGCCCCGCAAAAAGGTTCAAAAAATCAATCGATAGAAGATACATACCAAGTGGCACAACAAGTGATAACACCGTTATTTTTATCACACGCCCGTGCAAAAACAAATGTGGGAATCCCCCCACGCTCCCTCCGACAACCATCAAAGAACCAATCGTCGCGATCCACATTGGGCCATTCCAATTTGACGTATCAGGGTTAAAACCAAGCGCGACCGCACGCACTATACACGCCCCGAAGCCAACGCACACGATCACAGCCAAACGCCACAGGATTAAAAACCGAGACACCGCCAAGCCACACAGCCCAACCATCATCCCCATCGCGGTAAGTCCGTAAAACGATACGGCATTCCAGCCTGTAACTTTGCCCAAAGCCAACCAGCCAAAACTCACAAGCGCCAATCCCGCAACGATATCTAGATCAGGAAATGCGCTTCGGCATGGCGCGGAATTGCGGCTCCAGGCATGGGCCACCAGCACCAATATCGGAATAAGCGCATTTTGAGGCGCGGTCACTGCCAGCAGTAAAAAGACAGCCGTCACATAGATGTTTGCCGCGTGCTTGCTCAACCCAATTTTTGGCGCAGCGGCGCGAAACGCCCAAATGCTCACTGCAAATAAAAGGATGAGAACAAACAATTCAAGTAGCGTGCTTTCCGCGTGGACAGCAAGAAAAATCAAAAGCCCCATCGGCAAAAACAAATTATCAAACCCGCGCCAACTGGACGCTTCCACAAACGCGCCAAATCCCGCCACGATAAAAGATAGCACGATAATATTTTCGGGCTCGAAAGAGGTCATAAGCATCAGACAGATCATCGACAAAAGCATGGTGACCACGAAAAAAACGGCGCTGCCTTCTACGCTTTTTTGCCCTTCTTCTACGTTGAAAAACCGCGTGCCATATGTGCTTCCGGCTAATGCGGCTGCCGCATCTGCAAGCGTCAGCACCGCAATCGGCAAGACATAGAGGTAAATCCTGTCCCCCGCTAAGAACAAACAGAGCCCAACCGAAAGCGCCAAAAGGAGGTCCCCGTAAGACTGTCGTTCAACCCCATGAAGCGTTTTTCCCAACCGCGAATTGGGCATTCTCAGCGCCAACATC
>JBMYYE010000007.1:0-41569 GCA_049609065.1 Halocynthiibacter sp. | reverse complement strand
GGGTGGCAAGCTCACCCTCATCGACAGCGCCGATGGCAAATTCACGGCCACTGATTTACGTGACACCATTTTGGGCGAAGAAACACGCGGCGTGCATGGCCCACAGCGCGGACCGGTTTCGATCACCCAGCTCACGGAACTTGGGACTGCGTATCAGCTGGATGAAATTAAGGACATCTGTGCCGTTGCAAAGGCGTTTGATCTTCCGGTGCATCTTGATGGGGCGCGGTTTGCCAATGCGCTAACTGCACTTGGCTGCACCCCTGCCGAAATGACATGGAAAGCCGGCGTTGATGCGGTGAGCTTCGGCGGTACCAAAAATGGGCTTATGGGGGTTGAGGCCGTTATCTTCTTCGACCCGAAACATGCGTGGGAGTTTGAACTGCGCCGCAAACGCGGTGCGCATTTATTTTCAAAACACCGCTATTTATCCACCCAGATGGAAACCTATTTAACGGATGATTTGTGGCTTGAGACCGCAAAATCCGCCAATGATGCCGCGCGGTATTTCGCAGATGAATTGGCAAAGAGTGACAGTGTTGAATTTGACCACCCTGTGGATGGCAATATGATCTTCGCGAAATTCCCGCGCGCCGCCCATCAACGCCTACAGGATGCGGGAGCCGTTTATTATGTGTGGGAAGGTGCGCTTGAGGGGGATAATCCTGATGCGCTTTTGACGGCGCGGCTTGTCTGTGACTGGAACACCAGCAAAGACGCCATCGATGCATTTGTGGCCCATATCTAGCCGCGGCTAGCCTGTGATCCGACGCACAAACTTCGCCATTTCATTTGGATGCGTCAGCGCAAGCATATGACCCGCACCCGCCACGACATCCCGTCTGGCATGGGGCAGGTATTGCGCAATCCCATCCATCACATGGGGAATGATCCATGGGCTATCCTCCCCTGAAATGAGCTGAGCGGGGCCTTTATACGCATCAAGGTTGCCATGTTTGAAAACCCCAGCCTGATCTTCGTGGGTTTGGGGGGCCGTTTGCGCAATGAGGTGAATGCGATCACAAATATAGGTTCGCATATCTTCTGGGAGCTTATTCCACGCGATGCCCGTTCCCCACTCAGTGGTAAAGGCTTTGGCAGCGGTTTCTAGGTTTCCAGCCTCAATGTCAGCCTTCAGCCCAAGAAATCCATCCATATAGCGGGTGTAGATGTCCGGCGCGTGTAACAACGCCGCGATAAAATAAACGGGCTCAATCGCGGTTAATGACAAAACCAAATCAGGCCGCATCGCCGCCATCCGCAACGCCACAGTTCCACCAAACGAGTGCCCGACAAGATGCATTGGTCCATTTTCTTCTAAAACGGACAGCGCCATTTCATAAGATTGCGTGTGGAAATCCATTTCGGGATCCCAGTTGGGTGAACGCCCGTGATGGGGGTGATCATAAGCGGTCAAATGATAGTCAGGTAAGGCTTTCGCCAAAGCGTTCCACGCACCTGAATGGGCATTTGAGCAATGCAGCAGTAAAACGTTCTGTGAATTTTCTGTGCCCCATTCCCGAATATATGGGCGGGTTGCATTGAGCTTTGACATGTGACCATCCAAGATTTGAGAATGCGCGGGCGGTGCCTACGCGTCCTTCACAGCTCTACTAAAATTTTGCCGCGCCTGCACCCCTTCTGACGTAGCGTTTCAAAATTATCCCAATTCCTTTGTTTTACGCCAAATTACGGTCAATCATCTATGCAAAACAGGCCTGAGATGCTAATCGGGGGCACGTTTACGATTCTGTTACTCTAGCTGCTCACCCAAGGATCAATCCCATGCCACAGCCCAACGAACCCAAGCTCATTTCTGGGAACGCCAACCGTACGCTTGCCACCGAAGTCGCGCGACGTTTGTCTATGCATCGCGGTCTCTCAACCGAACTGGTTGATGCCCGCGTCGAGCGGTTTAACGATGGCGAAATCTTCGTTGAGGTTTTCGAAAATGTGCGCGGCGAAGACATGTTTGTTATTCAACCAACATCCAACCCCGCCAATGACAATTTGATGGAAATTTTGGTGATCGCCGATGCGCTTCGCCGCTCATCAGCAGATCGCATCACCGCCGTCATTCCTTATTTTGGCTATGCCCGCCAGGACCGCCGTACCAAAGCACGCACGCCGATTTCTGCAAAGCTCGTGGCAAATATGCTCACCGGGGCTGGTATCGAGCGCGTTTTGACCATGGATCTCCATGCTGCGCAAATCCAAGGCTTCTTTGATATTCCGGTGGACAACCTCTATGCGTCTCCGATCTTTGCACTCGACATCATGCACCACTTTAAAGGTCGCGATGATATGATGGTTGTGTCCCCCGATGTGGGTGGTGTGGCGCGCGCGCGTGAACTTGCCAAACGGATCAACGCGCCGCTTTCCATCGTTGATAAGCGCCGCGAAAAGCCAGGTGAAATCGCGGAAATGACCGTGATCGGCGACGTGAAAGGCAAAGCGTGTATCATTGTTGATGACATCTGTGACACGGCGGGCACCCTTTGCAAGGCGGCTGAAGTTCTCATTGAAAATGGCGCAACCGAAGTACATTCCTACATTACACATGGTGTGCTTTCTGGTCCTGCGGTTGAGCGCATCACAAATTCTGTGATGAAGAGCCTCGTGATCACTGATAGCATCGAGCCAACGCAACCTGTTTTAGATTGCCCAAACATTCGCATCGTGAAAACAGCGCCGATGTTTGCCCAAGCGATTTCCAACATTTGGCATGGCACATCCGTGTCATCGCTCTTTGATCATGAAACGCTCGATCCGCTTTATCAGGGTCTTCTCTAAACACACGAGACCCCCGAACAGCAAAAAGCCACGGTCACCCAATGGGGGCCGTGGCTTTCGTTTCTAAAACCAAGTGATTAGTTTTTGTAATTGTAATCCTTAAAAGTAAGCGCCGCGTTTTCACGTAGATGTTTTGCACATTGTTTTACAAAACGTGGCTCCACATTATGTTTGCGCGCGATGAGTTCGGGGGATGCGTCTTTGGCCAAGGCTTCTAGCGCGAGCTCTGCACAAAAAGCGGCATCGTGATACCGTTCATCATCCGTTTTGTGTTTCGTTGGAATGGGCGCGGCAAGTGGATCAACGCCGTGCTTTTTCATGACTTTATCCATGAAACTCCCACCACGTGGCACACCACCCTCTTTTTCTTCAAGGCGCGGTTTCATGCGGCGCGCCCAAAAATGCACCCCGCATGTTTCATCGGTAAGATATTGTTCTTCAATATTAAACCGCGTCATAATCATATGATTGCGTGGTTTAAACGGCACCGGATAAAAGGCCGCTTCGGGTTGAGCATATTTGGCTTCGCCCGTTTTTTCTAGGAAATACGTCACCGCCGCAGGCCCTGTGAAGCCCCAGTTCTGCTGGGTCATATGCACCGGCCGACCGGCTTCTGCCTCGGCTTCAAGTTCCGCGCGCTGCCATGGTTTCAGCCATGGTGCGATTGCGTATTCGTCTTTGAAAAACTCCAACATTTGATGAAGAGATTCACTATCTTGGGGCAACCCCAACACCGCATTACAAATAAGGCCCGGCTTTTCCCAGCCAAACACAAACGGCGTTTTATAGGCAAATGGGCGATAACAATACATGTCCGCATCAACCCAGATTTCATCGCGCTTCGCCAACAGGTTGAGCCGCCACATATCCGCATGGATCGCAGGTGATCCGGTACGCGCATGGCGTAACATGGGTTCTGATGGAAAAATATCTTCAGCTGATTTTTGGTTCACTTCGGGGGGCACATTGTCGATATGCTCATAGGTATAAAGCGTCGTTTCATGGCCTGCATGGGCAAATGACACCAGACATAACTGTTCCAACCACGACAAACGCCCGCCGATCCATAGGCTGGATATTTTTGGTAATGTACTCATTTTATGCCTCTCAATTCATTGGCCTAATGGGTGGTTTCGCCGTCTTCAACGGTGAAAAACCAGTCGCCTTCTGGCGTTCTATTCAAAATATCTTCAGGCACAACCTGTGGGCCTTGCAAAAATACATTCGCACCGAAATGAGTATGCAAGCGTGCAAGTTTTTCCATGCGATCCCCCGTCAATTCCCCATAAAAGGTTTCATAGTTTTCGGTGGCGCGCAATTCTTTGATACGGGTTCTGTGGGCGTCCACTGAAAACTCATGCGCCGCACGAATATCAGGATCCTCCAAGAGGCGCTCAAATTCAGCGCGCACGCGTGGGATCATGCGTTGTATTGTGCGATTTTCTTCGTAATTATTATTCATGCGAAACCAATAGGAAATGCCTTGGTCCCGGTCCACATGGTTCACCCGTCCGCGGTCACGTTTAACAAGGAAACTTTCCGCAGATCGAACGGCATAGTGGTTCAGCGACACGAGGTCATAGCCATAGGTCGAAACCGTTGAACGCCACGCATTGCGATACGCCGTTTTCGGCATCTTGCGGCCCGATCCATTCACCCAATGCACCTGATCCCAATATTGTGGATTAAGCCCCTTTGGCCGATGCACGCCTAATTTATTATAAATACCAAGCGTACGGTGGAGCGTCTTAAACCCCCATGCTTGATGTGGTTTTCGTGCAAGCTCTGGTGCGGATTGCGTGAATTGTTCAAGCAAAAACTCATCTGCGTATTCATGAACATCCCCATTCCCCAAAAGCCGCCATGTCATTGAAATCATGTTGGCATCTGGAACCGCGCGATACAGATCCTTTAGCGTTCCGTCCCCCACATGAATATTGATAAATTCATCCACATCCATGCATACCACCCAATCTGCATTTTTGATGATGTCTTCATCTTCGCCCGCCTGAAGCGCCGCGTGCTGCGGTTTTAAATCAGTGGATTTAAACGGATTTTCCCGATGCTGAAGGATGCCTTTGTCCTGCAAAAGATCAAACATCGTGTCCGTGCCATCGGTGCAATCGTTGGTGTAGACAAGAAAATCCGTCACCCCAATCACACGGTGATAGGCGAGCCATTCCAAAATGAACGGGCCTTCGTTTTTCATCGTTGTGATAATGGTCGTTTTTGCCGTCTCAGGCGATACGGATTTCGCTTTTTCTTGGATTGCCTTCACGTCGAGTTTTGGCGGGCGCACCGGTTTGTGTTTGAAATGTTTTCGCGCCATTTTGAGAAGCGCGGCATCTTCAATCAAACTCGTTTTTGGCGCGAGCTTTGACGCGCTGACATTTGGATGTCTAAGGGCCATGTAACGATGGAACCCGATGACCTCCGTTTCGGTGGCTTCGGCGCGCACCACACGGGTAAGGCGCCATATGGCTGTCTCAGGCGCGCGCAAGGGGGCGACACACCAGCGCCGCCGCCGATCGTTGCTATCAAATTGCACACAGACATGATCCGCAAAGTGGGGCGTATCCCCCTCTCGCACACGCCATGGGAAAACGGGCGTGCCCAAGAGCATGACACTGCCATTTTGGGAGGCCACAGCCGCATCAAACATGGTGCCTTGATCCGAATGAACCAGGTCATTGACCTCCAAATTCGCCACCGCTCGCGCTTTTGATAAAAACTTCCGGTGAAACAATTCATACAGGGATTGCAGCCCCAAAGGTGACGTCCATGGGTCAGGCTTTGGCAAAGTCATCCGGTCTTTTCCAGGCGCAGATGGCACATTGTATGGATGCGCCTCAGAGGGAAGCGTAGGGTCCCCGAGCGGAAAATTCGCCGTCACCACCAAGATTTGCCGCAAGCCTTTGATCTTAGAGCACAGGTCATGAAGGGTTTTTATAAAAGCGGGGCCTTCATCAGGCCTTTCCCGCGAAAGGATGAGAGCGGACTGCGCCCCGTGATATTCAGCGTGATAAGAAATAAAATCGACAACACGTTCCGCAGGTTCCCCGTTGCGTGTCGCCATCAAGACATTGTCGCCTTCAAACGCGTCCACCAAAGGGGGAGACAGCAAAACCTCAACCCCCTGCCCTGCAATCAAAAGCGGTAGCACGTCTGTTCCATGGGGCATGCAAATCTGCGCCACCACTGCAGCGTTGATGGTTTTTTCTTCAATGATCTCGAACGGGGATTGGCACTGAATTTGGCCTGGCTCAAATTCAGGAAGGAAGAAAAGCATCGCCACATCATGATCGCCACGCGGCTCGACAACGGCATCAAAAAGAGAAGGGTGACCGCGCTGCCCTGCTGACATTTCGAAATGGTCGAAAGACAAATTACCGCCCATTGTGGTATCCGTTCACAGCCGCAACCCGCGCTGCGTGGGCAGTATAATCCTCACGGCTTGGTGCGCGGCTATCGCCGGCGAGCGTTAGTTGCCACATGAGGTGCACATTGGCAGGGTCCACCATCATCTTAGCAAATTGCGTCTGATGATGGGCATGACCACGGGCAGACAGGTCGCGTACATTCGGAAGCGCCAATAGCGTCTCTAATGTCGATTTCGTTTGTGCTAGTTTGTCCAAAATCCGTGGCACGGGCACCATATTAAAATTCCGCTCCGCCCAGTAACCAACGCCAATTTCGCGGGTCTCGCGGTTGGGTAATCCGCGAAGACGCTTGCACAAAAAATCCTCCGTCGAGCGAATGGAATAATGGTTCACTTCAACCAAATTGCGCCCTGTGCTCAACCCAAAGAGGTTTATGCGCCCTTGTTTTTGTGCAAATTCTACGGAAAGTGGCCGACCCGATCCGTCCACCCAATTGGCCGATGCATCCGCTTTATTTTTTGGGCGATGCACCCCCAATTCGCGGAAAGCCGAGGGGCGAAATAGTGTTTTCATAAAATAGGAAAGCGGCAACAAAATATCGTCCGGGCTTGCCATAGTGTAAGCTTCGAGCGTCAAGAGATCAGGCCGTGTGCTATGTCCGTTATTGCCAAAAAGACGCCACGGCATCGCAACCGCATCCGTCCCAGTGGGCAAGGCCGCCACCAAATCATCCACCGTTTGAAGGCCCGCACCAAGGGACATGAATTCATCACTATCAAGAACGCAGACCCAATCATATTGCGTCAACGCTTCATGTTTGGAGGCCGCTTTAAAGGCTTGCCATTGGATGGTTTTTTCACCACGCCGCGTATGGGGCACATGAGTAACGATACCTGCTTCTTGTAGACAGTCTAAGATGGTGTCCGTACCATCCGAGCAATCATTGCTGTAGATTAGAAAATGCGACACCCCGATCGCCAAATGATAGGCAATCCATTCAAGACAATGCACGGCTTCGTCGCGCATTGATGTGACAACAAGGGTAGACACGATACGTATTCCAATTTCTGCTCATCTGAACGGTAGCAAATGACACGGATACATGCATCTACTATTTCTCAGGGCCCCGCCTAGAGGACGTCCCAATCATCGCTGGAACGTTTGCTGCCGAAGGCAATCCATGAGGCCCGCACGCGCGCAATACGCGTATCCCCCCACGTTTTTAAAACAATTGTGAAACGATCATTTTGGATGTTTTCGACGGATAGATCCACACGCTGGTTGGTCTTTGAATCAAAATCCCACATCGAAAACCCCACTTGAACCATAGGCACGTCATCAAATGCTTCGGGAAATATAACGTCTTCTTTGTGTGTTCGCTGACCTTTGCCGGACCACATTTCACCATTGTGCTGAAAGTCAGAAAAAAGGACGGCTTCGCCTTGGGCTACGCCAAGTTTATGTGTGTTAAATATTTTCATTAGCTAAAATTGCTCTAAAAATAATTAATAACCTATATAGAAATCTCAAAGAAATCAAACTCGGCGAACTTTGCCCGCCGAGTTTGATAAAAAATTGACTTAAGCCTTAAGGCCCAATGCGTCGGCAAGCGCCTCAAGATCCGCATATTGCTTGGCAACCATGTCTTTGGCATCAGCTTTGGCATTTTCAACCGCAGCAGAGGCCGCAGAGATGAGGTCTGCCATCATGTCTTGCGTCATATCCGCCGCAAGAACAGCTTTTTCAGCCAAAACCGTTGTGCCATCGGCACCGATTTCTGCGAAACCGCCTGTTACAGCGTATTCTTGTGCACCCTCAGGGCCAGACACTTTCAAAACACCTGCACGCAAAGTTGTCACGAGCGGCGCGTGGTTTTCCATCGCCGTAAGGTCGCCATCCGCACCTGGGATTTGGACTTCGGTCACTTGAAGCGAAGCTAAGCTGCGCTCTGGAGATACCAATTCAAATTGCATCTAAAGACTCCTTCGTCCTTAACAGTCATAAGACCGCCCCCCCAAGATCTTGATCAAAGAGGGACGGTCTAAAGATTAAGCAGCTTCAGCTGCGAGCTTCTCTGCTTTCGCGATCACTTCGTCGATGCCGCCAACCATGTAGAAGGCTGCTTCTGGAAGGTGATCGTATTCGCCAGCAACAACAGCTTTAAACGATTTGATTGTATCTTCGAGAGGAACCTGAACACCGTCAGAACCTGTAAATACTTTCGCAACGTCAAACGGTTGAGACAAGAAGCGTTCGATTTTACGAGCACGTGCCACAGCGAGTTTATCTTCTTCTGACAATTCATCCATGCCGAGAATGGCAATGATGTCTTGCAAAGATTTATAACGCTGAAGGATTTGCTGAACGTCTGTTGCAACTTTGTAGTGCTCTTCACCGATGATCAATGGATCAAGAAGACGCGATGTTGAACCAAGTGGGTCCACCGCAGGGTAGATACCCTTCTCAGAGATCGCACGGTCAAGAACTGTTGTCGCATCCAAGTGCGCAAATGAAGTCGCAGGCGCAGGGTCGGTAAGGTCATCCGCAGGAACATAAACGGCCTGAACGGACGTAATAGAACCTGATTTTGTGGATGAAATCCGTTCCTGCATCGCACCCATGTCGGTTGCGAGTGTTGGCTGATAGCCAACCGCAGAAGGAATACGACCCAAAAGCGCAGACACCTCAGAACCAGCTTGTGTAAAGCGGAAGATGTTGTCCACGAAGAAGAGAACGTCTGAGCCAGACTCGTCACGGAACTGCTCCGCAAGAGTAAGACCAGAAAGCGCAACACGCATACGCGCACCGGGAGGTTCGTTCATCTGACCGTAAACGAGCGCAATTTTTGATTCTTCGAGGTTATCAACGTTGATAACACCAGATTCGATCATTTCGTAGTAAAGGTCGTTGCCTTCACGTGTACGCTCACCAACACCCGCGAACACAGACACACCAGAGTGCACTTTCGCAATGTTGTTGATCAATTCCATGATGAGAACTGTTTTACCAACACCCGCACCACCGAAGAGGCCAATTTTACCACCTTTTGTGTAAGGTGCGAGAAGGTCGATCACTTTAATACCAGTGGTCAAAATCTCAGTTTCAGTTGACTGTTCAGAAAACGCAGGTGCATCGCCGTGGATCGGACGTGTTGCTGTCGCTTTCACTGGACCTTTTTCGTCCACTGGTACGCCAGTCACGTTCATGATGCGGCCCAATGTTGCTGTCCCTACTGGAACAGAAATCGGTGCGCCTGTGTCCGCAACTGGAGCGCCGCGAACGAGGCCTTCAGTCCCGTCCATCGCAATTGTACGAACTGTGTTTTCACCAAGGTGCTGCGCCACTTCGAGGATAAGCGTTTCACCATTGTTTGAGGTCTCAAGGGCGTTCAGAATTTCAGGAAGATCCCCTTCAAACTGAACATCCACAACAGCACCGATCACCTGTGTGATCTTGCCGGTTGCTTTTGCTTTTGCCATGTTGTTTCTCCGGTTTAGAGCGCTTCAGCGCCCGAAATAATTTCAATAAGCTCGTTCGTGATCACTGCTTGACGTGAGCGGTTAAACTCAATTGTCAATTTGTCGATCATTTCGCCTGCGTTACGTGTGGCGTTGTCCATCGCGGACATCCGAGCACCTTGCTCAGACGCTGCGTTTTCAAGCAAAGCTGTGAAAACCTGCGTGGTCAAACCCCGTGGCAGAAGGTCGGCGAGGATGCCTTCTTCTGACGGTTCGTAATCATAAAGCGTGCTGGCGGATGCGTCATCACCTTCTGCGTCGTAGCTTGCTGGAATGATCTGCTGGGCCACTGGCACCTGCGCGATCACACTTTCAAAGCGGGCGTAGAAGAGTGTTGCAACGTCAAACTCATCTGCATCAAAGCGTGCAAGAATATCGTTCGCCACAGTTTGAGCGTTCACATAACCAACATTTTTAACCTCAGTGAGGTCAACATGGTCGATCATGAGTACGCCAAATTCACGCTTCAATTGCTCACGGCCTTTTTTACCAACAGTGAGAATTTTCACTGTTTTGCCAGCCGCTTGAAGTTCAAGCGCAGACTGACGCGCCTTTTTCACAATTGACGAGTTAAAGCCACCGCAAAGCCCACGTTCTGCTGTCATCACCACCAAAAGATGGATTTGATCAGCACCCGTGCCAGCCAACAAACGCGGTGCACTATCTGAGCCACCTACTGATCCCGCGAGAGACCCCATGACAGCGCTCATGCGGCTGGCATAGGGACGCGCGGCTTCAGCAGAGTCTTGGGCGCGACGGAGCTTAGCCGCCGCGACCATCTGCATGGCCTTAGTGATCTTACGAGTGTTTTTAACACTCTCGATCCGATTTTTTAGGTCCTTAAGATTTGGCATAGTCGCCCCTTATCGGTCCTTACGAGAAATCCGCTGCGAATGCGTCGAGCGCGGCTTTGATGCTGTCTTCAAGCTCACCTTTAACCTTACGGTCATTGTCAGTGATATCTTGGAGAAGAGCAGCGTGATTTTGGCGGAGGTGGTTCAAAAGACCTGCCTCAAAGCGGCCAACTTCTTTTACGTCGACAGTGTCGAGGTAACCGTTGGTGCCTGCGTAAATCACACATACGATTTCAGCATTGGTGAGCGGTGAGTACTGAGCTTGCTTCATAAGTTCAGTCAAACGCGCGCCACGGCTCAAAAGCTGCTGCGTGGATGCATCGAGATCGGAACCGAACTGAGCAAACGCCGCCATCTCACGGTACTGAGCAAGTGAAAGTTTCACCGGACCAGCAACAGAAGACATCGCTTTGGTTTGCGCAGAAGACCCAACACGAGACACGGACAAACCTGTGTTCACAGCTGGACGGATACCTTGGTAGAACAATTCAGTTTCCAAGAAGATCTGACCGTCGGTGATGGAAATCACGTTTGTCGGAATAAACGCAGAAACGTCGCCGCCTTGTGTTTCAATGATCGGCAACGCCGTCAATGAACCAGAGCCGTTATCTTCGTTCAGTTTTGATGAACGCTCAAGAAGACGAGAGTGAAGATAGAAAACGTCACCAGGATAGGCTTCACGTCCAGGAGGACGACGAAGAAGAAGTGACATCTGACGATAAGACACGGCTTGTTTTGACAAATCATCATAGATGATAAGTGCGTGACGGCCGTTGTCGCGGAAATGTTCCGCCATCGCAGTCGCCGCATATGGAGCCAAGAACTGCATAGGTGCAGGATCAGACGCCGTCGCAGCCACAACGATTGAATATTCAATCGCGCCGGATTCTTCGAGCTTCTTCACGAGCTGTGCAACTGTTGAACGCTTCTGGCCAACCGCTACATATACACAGTAAAGTTTCTTGCTTTCATCGTCGCCAGCGGCTTCGTTGTAAGATTTTTGGTTCAAGATCGCGTCGAGTGCCACAGCTGTTTTACCAGTTTGGCGGTCACCAATGATCAATTCGCGTTGGCCACGGCCAATCGGGATCATCGCGTCAACAGATTTGAGGCCAGTCGCCATTGGCTCATGCACGGATTTACGTGGAATGATGCCTGGTGCTTTGCTGTCTGCAATGCGGCGTTCTTTGGTTTTGATCGGACCTTTGCCGTCCAATGGATTACCAAGACCATCAACAACGCGACCCAAAAGCGCGTCGCCAGAAGGAACATCCACAATCGCGTTTGTACGCTTCACTGTGTCGCCTTCTTTAATGTCACGGTCAGACCCGAAGATAACAACACCAACGTTGTCTGCTTCGAGGTTCAAAGCCATCCCGCGGATACCGCCAGGAAACTCAACCATTTCACCTGCTTGAATGTTATCTAGACCGTGCACACGCGCGATCCCGTCACCGACGGAAAGTACGCGACCAACCTCGGTCACTTCAGCTTCTTGGCCAAAGCTTTTAATCTGGTCCTTAAGGATCGCAGAAATTTCGGCTGCTTGGATTCCCATTTATCCGACCTCTTTCATTGCGTTCTGGAGGTTACCGAGCTTGGATTTGATTGACGTATCAATCATCTTCGAGCCCACCTTAATAATAAGACCGCCGATGAGATCTTCATCAACAGCCGTATTCATTTTCACATCCTTGCCAATCTGCGCTTTAAGCGTTTTGGCAAGCTTATCTGATTGTGTCTTAGTTAATGCTTTTGCGGAAACCACATCAGCAATCACTTCGCCTTTTTCCTCAGAGATTAACCCTCGGAGTGCCGTCACAAGATGTGGCAACACAAAAAGACGACGCTTCGTGGCCATAAGACCCAAAGCATTCGACATAATCGGTGATAATTTCATTTTCTTAGCAACCGCCTGAATGGCGTTTGATTGTTCGTCCCGCGTATAAACAGGCGACGCAATCAATGTTGCAAGATCGTTGCTTTCAGCAAGAGCAGCATCAAGGGCGTCAATGTCACCCTCAACAGCCTTTAGGTTCTTGCCGTCGATAGCCAATTCGAAAATGGCTGTTGCATAGCGTTCCGCTATGCCTGTTGAAATCGAAGCTGGTTCGGACACGTCCACCCTTCCGATGTCTGGGCCCGTTGGAAACCAATGGTTCCCGCGAGGCGCTCTTCACACATACGCAACCCGATAGATTACGCACTAAATCGCGCCCGATGTAACAGACGCACCCATTGCTCGCAACAGTCTTGAGGGGAAAACACGGCAAGTCGCGCCAAAAAAATTAATTGATTTCACTTCTCTGCGTCATTACGCCCCACATTTAGCGCTAACGTGACAAGAATGTTTCGAACGCTCCGCACATATTCCACCGCAAACGGCTAAATTGGCTTTACCTCGGGCTGCGCGATTCCCTCTAGGATTTTGAGTGGGTTTTTCACCGAAACCGCAGATCCGCCTTGGCTCGGGGCGTAGACCTGTTTCGTGGCTTCCACCATCAAAACACCACCCGCCCAATAAATCGACACACTGCGCCCAATCCGTTCCCACGCAGGTTGCGTTTTCAACCAAAACCGTTTTTGTGACGGAGGCATAAACAGCGCAGCACGGTGACTATCTGGTACAAACCCCGCCGTTTTGAGCTGATTTTCAAGCTGGCCCAAAGAGTAAGGACGCCCAAAGCCAAACGGCGTGGCATCCCCCCGCGACCAAAGCCCCGCACGGTTTGGCACAATGAAAAGCGCACGTCCCCCAGGCCCCAACACCCGAAAACATTCATCGAGCAAATCACGCGGCCGTTCTGAGGTTTCCAACCCATGCAACAGCACAAGACGATCAACACTCCCTGTGTCTATGGGCCAAATGGTTTCATGACACAGCACCGATAAATTGGGTTCCCCTGCGGGCCACGCCATGACGCCTTGTGGTCCAGGCATCAAGCCAACCACACGGCGCGCTTCGCCAAGAAACGGCCGCAAAAGCGGCACAGCAAATCCAAAGCCTGCCACGGTTTGACCTTTGGTATCAGGCCACAGAACGCGCACTTGATCACGAATCGCCTTTTGCGCCGCGCGCCCCAAGGCCGACCGGTAATAAAAACGTCGTAAATCCGTCGCATCCAAATGCATGTCGTCCGCTGCCTTTTGGTGAGGTCTATTTCATACCTAACATGAAAAACCTTAGGTCTGACAAGAGCTATCAGATCTGGACATTTACAAAGAACCGCCTCACTCTTTCTTTAAACTGACCTGAAAAGGATCCCGCTATGGCTGACCGCATTCTCACGATCCCCTGTTTGGACGACAACTATGCCTATCTCATCCATAAGGAGGATACGAATACGACCCTTCTTGTCGATGCTCCGGACGCCACCCCCATCGAAGCCGCACTCACGGCCGAAGGCTGGACCCTTGATTATGTCTTGATCACGCATCACCACTGGGATCACGTGGATGGGCTTGCGCAGCTCCAAAAACATCACAGCCCAATCCTTGTGGGTGCCAAAGCGGATGAACACCGCCTGCCCGCCCTTGACCTTGCAGTGAATGCCGGTGGCAGCGTGGACATCAAAGGCCTACAGATCGACATCATTGATGTGCCCGGCCACACCATCGGCCACATCGCCTACTACATTCCAGAATTTAACGCGCTCTTTAGCGCCGATAGCTTAATGGTGATGGGCTGTGGTCGCCTGTTTGAGGGCACGCCTGATCAAATGTGGGCCAGCCTTGAAACCCTGATGACCCTGCCTTCAGATACTCTCATCTATGGGGGCCACGAATACACGCAAGCCAACACCGCTTTTGCGCTTTCTGTGGATGGGGACAATCCCGTGCTTTTGCGCCGCGCCCAAGAAATTGACGCGATGCGGGCCAAAGACATCCCCACCAATCCCGCTCTTTTATCGTTTGAGCTGCAAACCAATCCGTTTTTGCGGGCCAAGGATGCGGATTTCAAACGCAGACTCGGCATGGCTGAGGCCCCCGACGCGGCCGTTTTCGCCGAACTGCGCGCCCGAAAAGACAATTTTTGAATGAAATTCACCTATTTCGAGCAGTTTTCCACCGTTTTCACACAAAAGAACCGAAAATCGCCTTGAACTTCTGCGAGGAACACCGAACTTTAAGAAAGATGCTTTAAAAGGAATTCACGCCTTTGAGGACAACCTAATATAGGACAGATATCGTGCCTTCATTTTCGAACACTTTGGAACACACCATCCATTCCGCGCTGGCCCATGCAAATGAGCTTTCGCATGAATTCGCGACATTGGAACATCTTTTGCTCGCGCTTTTGGATGAACCCGATGCAATGCAAGTGTTCCAAGCCTGTGATGTGGATATGGCTCTTTTGAAAAAAGAGCTTGAGACCTATATCAAAGACGATCTTATCAACCTCGTCACCGATATCGAAGGCTCAGAAGCAGTCCCAACAGCCGCCTTCCAACGTGTCATCCAACGCGCAGCCATCCACGTGCAATCCTCAGGGCGAGCGGAAGTAACTGGCGCCAATGTCCTCGTTGCGATTTTTGCCGAACGTGATTCGAATGCCGCCTTCATGCTGCAAGAACACGATATGACCCGCTACGATGCGGTGAATTACATCGCCCATGGTGTTGCTAAAAACCCGAGCTTCGATGAAATGCGTCAACCAGAAGGTATTGATGATCTCGAAGCTGAGGTGACCCCGGGCGATCCCAAAGAGGAAAAAGCGCTCGCAAAATATTGCGTTGATCTCAATGCCAAAGCCCAAGACGGGGATGTAGATCCTCTCATCGGGCGCATGCATGAGGTGGAACGCTGCGTGCAAATCTTGTGCCGCCGCCGGAAAAACAATCCGCTTCTCGTGGGGGATCCAGGCGTTGGTAAAACAGCCATCGCCGAAGGTTTGGCTCGCAAAATCATATCGGGTGAAATACCTGAAATCCTATCAAAAACGACGATCTATTCCCTTGATATGGGCGCGCTCCTTGCGGGGACACGCTATCGCGGTGACTTCGAAGAGCGCCTAAAATCCGTGATGAAAGAACTCGAAGAACATCCCGATGTAGTTTTGTTCATTGACGAAATCCATACGGTCATCGGCGCTGGATCAACTTCTGGCGGCGCGATGGATGCCTCAAACCTTCTGAAGCCTGCGCTTCAAGGCGGGAAGCTCCGTTGTATGGGATCCACCACTTATAAAGAATATCGTCAGCATTTCGAAAAGGACCGCGCCCTTAGCCGCCGGTTCCAAAAAATTGATGTGAACGAACCATCGGTCGAAGACAGCATCAAGATCCTAAAAGGCCTCAAGCCATATTTTGAGGAACATCACAATATTCGCTACACAATGGATGCCATCAAAACGGCTGTCGAATTGTCATCGCGCTATATGTCTGATCGCAAGCTCCCCGACAAAGCCATTGACGTCATTGACGAAGCAGGCGCGGCCCAGCACCTCCTCACCGGAACGAAGAAACGCAAAACCATCGGCACAAAAGAAATCGAGGCCATCGTCGCAAAAATCGCGCGCATACCGGCCAAAAACGTTTCAAAGGATGATGCAACTGTCCTCAAAGATTTAGACACATCCCTCAAACGTGTCGTCTTTGGCCAAGACACCGCAATCGAGGCCCTATCTTCGGCGGTAAAACTCTCTCGTGCGGGTCTACGTGAGCCGGAAAAACCTGTTGGTAACTACCTCTTTGCAGGCCCCACAGGCGTCGGGAAAACCGAAGTGGCAAAGCAGCTCGCTGATACGCTTGGCGTTGAACTTCTACGCTTTGACATGTCCGAATATATGGAAAAGCACGCGGTGTCGCGCCTCATTGGGGCCCCTCCGGGTTATGTTGGCTTTGATCAAGGTGGGCTTCTCACCGATAGTGTTGATCAACATCCCCACTGTGTCCTTTTGCTCGATGAGATCGAAAAAGCGCACCAAGATGTGTTCAATATCCTCCTCCAAGTGATGGATAACGGCCGCCTGACGGATCACAACGGGCGCACCGTTGATTTTCGCAATGTTGTTTTGATTATGACATCCAACGCAGGGGCCAGCGAGCAAGCCAAAGAAGCCGTCGGCTTTGGGCGTGAACGCCGCGAAGGCGAAGACACTGCAGCCATTGAGCGGACCTTCACACCTGAATTCCGAAACCGCCTTGATGCGGTCATCAATTTTGCGCCATTGGGCAAAGACGTTATTTTGAAAGTTGTCGAAAAATTTGTTCTACAACTTGAAAACCAACTTCTTGACCGAAACGTCACGATCGAATTGACCCGTGCCGCGGCCGCGTGGCTCGCTGACAAAGGCTATGACGACAAAATGGGTGCACGTCCCCTTGGCCGTGTGATCCAAGAATACATCAAAAAACCTCTCGCGGAGGAACTCCTCTTTGGGAAACTCTCTAAAGGTGGCATGGTCAAAGTGGGCATTAAGGAGGGGAAAATTGACTTACAATATCTCCAACCCGACAAACCGCGCATTTCACAAAAGAAGCCTCCGCTTCTAACGGTCGACTAAGAAATAGCCCTGCCTCAAGCGGGGCTATTTTTCCGTAAACTTAAGCTCAATCCGGCGATTTTGCGCCCGCGCTTGCGGCGTATTTTCGCGATTAATCGGTTGATACTCCCCAAAACCTGCCGCTGCCATGCGGCTTGGGTCCATTCCCTCAACCGCAACCAGATAGCGCACAACAGAAAGTGCGCGCGCTTGGCTCAATTCCCAATTATCATAGAATTTCCCATATCCCGAAACCGCAATATTATCCGTATGCCCATCCACGCGTAAGACCCAGTCAATTCCCTCTGGAATGTCATCTGCGACATCTTGCAAAAGCTGCGCAACCCGAGACAATTGTGGTTTCGCCGCTTCTGATAGTTCCGCCCCGCCCGATGCAAAGAGCACCTCAGACGAGAACACAAACCGGTCCCCAACAACACGCACCCCTTCACGCGCCCCTAAAAGATCACGCAGTTTTCCAAAAAATTCCGATTTATAGCGCTCCAAATTTTCCGCACGCTCTTCTTCAAGGACCCGACGGCGTTTTTCTTCGGCTGCCGCGCGAGCCAAGGCTGCATTCAACTGGGATCCCAATGCGGTTATTTGCACATTTGCGTCCGCATCGCTGGCCCGTGATGCATCGAGAATGTCTTGCAAACTGCCAAGCTGTGAGCGCAGTGCCGCAATCTGTGCATTAAGCGCCTCAACCTTTCGCAGGCTTTCGGCCGATTTGGCCTCTTCTTTGCTCAAACTGTCCTGCGCCAATGCCAAAAGCGCCGCTTGCTTTTCCGCTTCGCTCAGTTTCTGGCCTTCTACTTCTCGCTGCTTCAGGCGTGCCGCAGCCAGAAGGGTCAAGGTTTCTTCGGCCTGCGCGCGCTTTTCTTCCAAAGCCAAGGTCATTGCAGTGAGTTCCGCATCCGCGGTTTTTAAACGTGCACGAAGGGCTTTGGCCGCTTCTGCTTCAAGTAAGCGTTCTTGCTCCGCCTGTGTCAGCGCGGTCTCTTTTTCCTGACCTTTGACTTTTAAATCCGCAATCAATGCTTCGAGAGCTTGCCGTTTCGCAGCGGCAAGTCGCGCAGCTTCAACGTTAGAATCGATTTCAGAACGCGCAGTTGCCAAAGCCAGTTCCATCGCAGATTTTTCATCCGCGAGCGTTTGCGTTTCCGTTTCCAAAGCCCCTATACGTTTTTGGTTTTCGCGTTGCGTCCCCAAAAGAGCCAAAACTTGCGCTTCAAAATCTACGATCTGCTTGGACTGGGATTTGAGATCCTCTTGCGCCGCAAACAACGCGGTCTGAAGTCCTGACACTTCCCCTTCGAGGTCCTTGGTTTTGCCACGTTCCAAACCAAGCGCGTCCGCCAGTGATTGCACTTCTGCCCCCAACTCGACAAGTTCGCTTTCTTGGCCAGTGATCGTTTCCTTGAGCACAAATTGCACGACCATAAAAATCGTGAGCACAAACATAAGCACCAGCAACAATGCCGTCATCGCATCCACGAAACCCGGCCAGATTGAGGCTTGAAACTTCTGACCACTGCGCCGCGCAAGAGCCATTTTTAGTCTTTCTTCTCTTGGGCGTCAGGATCATAGCCCGCCGCATCCGCAATCACACGCGCCAAGGATCGCATGTCTTGGCGCAGTTGAAGGTTGGTTTCTTGGCGCCCTGTTGACACTTCTTCGAGCAACTTCAAAAGCTGAACATCAATGCTACGCAAGCGCATCCGTGCCTCCGCATCTTCCCCATTCGGGGACTGGACCAAATGCTCTGCAATTTTGTCTTGGGTCTTTGCGATTTGCTCCAACTGGGTCTGTGATCCACTATCATTATGGTCAATCATGCGTTCAATCGCTGCCGTTAGCCCCGTGATCCGTGCATCGGTTTGGGCCCGTGCGGCGTCAGATTGTGAAAAGAGGCGCTGCAGGCTTTCCATCTGTTCGGTCATGTGATCAAGGACAATTCCGACCCCGCTTTCATCCCCTTCACCTGAGGAAAACCCAAGGCGCGTGATGGTTGAAAGCCAATCTTCAAGCTCACGGTAAAACCGATTTTGTCCATGGCTTGCAAACAGCTCCAACAGCCCAACGACCAAAGATCCCGCCAAGCCCAATAAAGACGATGCAAAGGCCGTACCCATGCCGCCCAATTGCTGTTCAAGACCCGCCATAAGGCGCGCGAACACATCGGTTCCACCTTCACCTTCGGCAGGGCTAAGAGAGCGAATGGTATCCACCAAAGCGGGCACAGTGGTCGCCAGCCCGTAGAACGTCCCCAAAAGGCCAAGGAAGATCAACAAATTGACAATATAGCGCGTGATGTCGCGCGCTTCTTCAATTCGTGTGGCCACCGAGTCCAAAATAGATCGCGCTGAAGTGGTGGAAATTCGCATATCGCGGGCTTCGCGCGCCGATAGAAGAGCCGCCAATGTAACAAGCAGCCGTGGCGCATGCCCGGCGGACACTTCGGCATTTGGCCCCGTATAGCGACCAAGCCAACCCACAGAGGCAATCAATTGGAACGCCTGCCAAAAACAGGTCATAATACCAATGGCAAAAACCAGTATAATAAAGCCATTTAGCCATGGATTTGCCCAGAAAACCGGTGCAATTTTTCCATATGCAAGCCACGCACCCACAGCCACACACACCACAACACCAACCATTAAAATCAGTTGGGATATGGGATGAGAAAAAAAGGATCGTGCGTTTTTCGTGGACTGCCCCATGGTGAATTCCTGCGCTTTTCTTTCACTCTTTGAGCGTAAGATAGGCGCAGAACACAAAAACGCCAAGGAAAATGCGCTAGCGGGTCTGCTTTCGTAATTCAGCCACGCGCATCATTAACCAGTTGAGGTCCGCATCTTCGAGCGCCAACTCTTTTAGATGCAAGGCCGTATTGTTAAGGTATTCCCAATTGGGACCACGCCCACCAACCGCTGTCGCCAAGATCTGCGCCTGTTCTTCGAGCGGTAATCCCCCGCAATATTGCCCGTGATCCGCATCAATCACATAGCTTATCGCAGGCACTATTTCGCCAGTATGCAAGATAATATCGAGGGTCTTTTCCAAATATGCCGCCGACACGAGTTCACGCTCACGCAGATATGCCATGACGTCATCCGCCTGTGCGCCTGCAACGCGAAAGGCAATCCCTGCGCAATTTGCGTTCTCATCTTCATCAAGCGCAAGCACGAGTCCTGGTGCATCCTCTGTGCCACGATGGTGGATTGAGCGCATACAAAAACTACGGTGATAACCCTGAAGCGTTGCCACCTTTTGATCGACATATTCAAAACCTGGGTTCCAAAGCAGAGACCCATACCCAAATACCCAAAAATCTTTGCTCATTTCTGGCCCTTTCACGTTTCGCCCTGTAAACATGAAACCAACACAAAGCGAAAGAGTGAACATGAAAAGCCCAGTAAAAGCAATTATCGTTTGTATCGTCTTGGTTCTGGTTGGATGGTCTGGGTTTTGGGCCTTGGGCGGTTCAGGTCTCAAAACTGGTTTTCAAGCGTGGTTTGAGGACCGCCAGAAAGACGGCTGGGTCGCCGAACATCAATCCATGGAGGCGGGCGGCTTCCCATTAACCAATAAAGTCACAATTCAGGCCCCAACCCTTGCCGACCCCAAAACAGGCATTGCATGGTCCGCCTCTGACATCACATTTCAAAGCCCTGTGTATCAGCCGCAAAAAATGCAACTCCGTTTTCCAAAGACACAGAAATTTGCAACACCTCGCGGGCAGATCACTTTGGCATCCCGTGACCTCACCGCGGATCTCCAGCTTGTGTTGAGTGAAAATCTTGGCCTCAGCCATGCGGCGATCACGGGTGATGCGCTCCTGATTACGGAAGCGGATGGCGCACAAACAAGCGCTGATCACATGTTGCTTACGATGGATCAAGCCGATGATGCGCAGACATATAACATTCAATTCACCGCAAAGAACCTCAAGCCTGCGCAAAAACACGCAAAGACATTACAAAAGACCCGTGCTCTGCCCGAATTTGTTGAAACGTTGCAGGTCACGGCCCAAATCCAATTTGATCGTCCCTGGGATCTAGATGCCATAGAAGCAAAACGCCCCCAACCGCGCGTTATTGACCTCAGCGTTGCAGAAGCAAAATGGGGTGATATTCAAATCAAACTCGCAGGACGCGTCACAGTTGATGCCAAAGGTATCCCCACGGGTCCCGTGCAGATCAAGGCGGAAAATTGGCAAACATTGCTCAAGGCGGTCAAAGAAAGCGGCACCGTGCCAAAAGACACCTTAAAGGTCATCGAAGGGGTTCTCACTTTTGCTGCGCGCCTTTACGGGAGCAACGAGAGCCTCGATATGCCGATCACCTTCAAAAAAGGTCTCACCTTTGTTGGCCCCATTCCTGCGGGCCCCGCGCCGATCATAATGCTGCGTTAATTAACGGCAATAGGACCCGCCGCGATGTTTAGCGGTGTCAAAATGGAAATGGTCAAGGTGAAAGCGATTGGCCTTCGGACCCAAAACCGTGCCAAAGGGTCCGCAGGCTGTCTTATGCATACGGCGCAAAATTTTACCTTGGTGTTTGTTGTTCCATCCTTTGAGGACCGTAATGGTTTTGCCGTTTTTCAACCCAAATGCCGCAATATCGACCGCTTTGCCTTTTCCATGCTCAGAAATCTTTGCCCCACGCTGGCTATTGCGGGTCCGGCAAGAATAATGGGCAACAATTTTAATCGATCTTAGGCCACCACCCAATCGCCCAACTGCGGGTTTTGCGCCTTTGTTTACCCATTTTTTGAGCGTCTTCGCCGTGTTGCAATCCATCAAAGAGGGCTGGCTCAGCAAAACACCATCAACGGAGGTAACGCGCACAGGGTTGCGCACGCCGCACCCTTTCATTTTGCCTTTAATGGAAGGGGCTTTTTGCCCTATAATACCTCGATCGCCACAGACACGTCCTTGTGACCCTGAGATTTTTCGAACACGTATGGGATTGGCGTTTGGCGTGACGGATGCTTGGCGTGTGCGCGCTGCAGGCTTAAGTGTGGAAGGTCGCCGTTTTGGACCAATCACACGCATCGAGCGCACAGGTTCCGCACGCGCTGCGGGTGCCACTTCGCGTGGGGCTTCACGTTGCGCAATTGGTGTATAAGTAGAGGTACTTGGCCGCCGCTTTGGACGCACCACAATTTGGGGTGTTCCAAGTGCCATTTTTATGGGCGCGACTTCGGTTTGCACGGGCGCTGGATCGACAATTTCCACCACAGGTGTGGTTTTATAAAACGGATTTTTGCGCGGAAAATATGAATAATCCACGGCACCGGCCCAAAGCGCAGTTGGCAACATCATTAAGCACAAAGATAGATAAATTTTCATTAGGAGCGTCCAAAGTTTGGCGCGTCGGTGTCCTGACCTGCATCAATGATTGAGCGGCGGATCGCACGAGTATGTGTGAAATAGTCAAAAAGCGCATCCCCATCGCCAATGCGAATGGCACGCTGAAGCGCAAAGAGTTCTTCTGTAAAACGGCCCAAAATTTCAAGCGTCGCTTCTTTGTTGTTCAAAAACACATCACGCCACATGGTTGGATCCGACGCCGCAATCCGCGTAAAATCACGAAAGCCTGCAGCAGAGTATTTGATAACTTCGCTATCGGTGACACGGCGCAAATCATCCGCCACGCCAACCATTGTGTAAGCAATCAAATGCGGTGCATGTGATGTCACCGCCAACACGAGGTCATGATGGTCCGCATCCATTTCATCGACATTTGCCCCCAAACTTTCCCAAAACGCGCGGAGTTTGGTCACTTCATCCTCATCCGTATTTTCTTCGCGAATAAGGATGCACCAGCGATTATCGTAGAGTTCTGGGAACCCAGCCGTTGGACCAGAATGCTCCGTCCCTGCAAGGGGATGCGCCGGAATGAAATGCACGGTTTCAGGGAGGTGTGGGGACACCGCATCAATGACTGCGCGCTTTACTGAACCCACATCAGAAACAACAGCCCCCTTTTTGAGGTGTGGCGCAATGTCTTTGGTCACGTGCCCCATGGCCCCCACAGGCACACATAAAATCACGAGATCCGCGTCGTTCACAGCCTCAATCGCCGTGTCACAAACCACATCACAAAGCCCAATATCACGCGCGGTTTTACGGGTTTCTGCGCTGCGCGCGAAGCCGGCCACTTCGCCTTTGAAGTCTGCGCGCCTTAAAGCCCAGTAAATGGAAGACGCAATCAGGCCGAGGCCAATAAGGGCCACTTTATTATATGTCTGGCGCATCATTGGGCCTCCTTCCAAAGGGTAAGCGCGTCAATCACAGCATCGATTGCCGCCTCATCCCCGATTGTAATCCGTAGGCCTTCTGGAAATCCATAGCCGCCAACGCGTCGGGTGATAATCCGCTTGGATTGCAGCATGGCATCCGCCGTTTCGGCCGCTTGTTCGCTGTCAAAGCGCGCAAGGACGAAATTCGCATGTGAGGGATCAGACACAATACCAAGTGCAGCCAATGCCGTGGCCAGTTTCGTCCGAAGGCGGGCGTTTTCACGAATGCACATATCCACGAAATCCGTTTCACTCAGTGCGGCTTCTGCTGCCGCCAGCGCAGGGGCAGAGAGATTAAAAGGACCGCGTAAACGGTTCAACACATCGATGATGGGCTTGGGCCCATAGCCCCAACCAACCCGCAAACCGCCAAGTCCGTAGAGTTTTGAAAACGTACGTAACATCACCACGTTTTCATGCGCTTCGACCATGGACGCGCCGCCATCAAAGCCGTCAGAAAACTCCGCATATGCACCATCCAAAACCAACACAATATGAGCCGGCAGCGCAGCCACCAACCGCGCCAAATCCGCATCAGGCACCCGTGTGCCCGTTGGGTTTCCGGGGTTCGTTACAAATACGATTTTGGTTTTCTCTGTCACGGCAGAAAGGATCGCATCGACGTCAACCACGCGGTTTTTTTCACGTACAACAACAGGAATAGCACCCGCCCCGCGCGCCGAAATCTTATACATGGAAAACCCGTGTTCCGTATAGATCACCTCATCATCGACGCCTGCATAAGCGTAACACAGAAATGAAATAATTTCGTCAGAGCCCACACCGCAAATAATACGATCCGCAGAAAGTCCGCGGGTCCTCGCAATCGCATTGCGAAGCGGCCCGTGATCTGTGTTGGGGTAGCGATGCATTGCCTGTGCCGCGTCTTGGAGTGCTTTGATCGCAGCAGGCGGCGGGCCATAAGGGTTTTCGTTTGAAGACAGCTTAATCACTTCGTTCGCGCCTGCGATATGGGACGCGCCGCTCACGTAAAGTGCGATATCCATAATGCCAGGTTGCGGTGTCGGGGTCGTTTTATTCTGCTCAGACATGATACTCCCTTTCAGGACGTGTTTAGCAATCCATATGCCATGTGGCCAGACGCAAAAAGGCCGCGGAGTTTCCCCCGCGGCCTTTTCGAATGTCGGCTCAGAAAATTAGTTCTGAGCGTAGTATTCGATCACGAGGTTCGGTTCCATCATCACTGGATATGGCACATCGCCAAGACCAGGAGTACGAACGAAAGTCGCTTTCATTTTGGAATGATCTGCTTCGATGTAGTCAGGTACATCACGCTCAGCCAATTGTGTTGCTTCGATCAAAACTGCGATTTGCTTGGAGCGATCACGCACTTCGATAACGTCACCTTCTTTAACACGGTAAGATGGGATGTTCACTTTTTGACCGTTTACAGTCACGTGGCCGTGGTTCACAAATTGACGCGCAGCAAATACAGTTGCCACGAATTTTGCGCGGTACACAACAGCATCGAGACGGCGCTCAAGTAGACCGATAAGGTTTTCACCTGTGTCGCCTTTTACACGTTCAGCTTCTTTAAAGATGCGGCGGAATTGTTTCTCAGTCAAATCACCGTAGTAACCTTTAAGCTTCTGCTTCGCACGAAGCTGAAGACCAAAGTCAGACAATTTACCTTTACGGCGCTGACCGTGCTGGCCTGGGCCATATTCACGACGATTTACTGGTGATTTAGGACGACCCCAGATGTTTTCACCCATGCGGCGGTCGATTTTGTATTTGGCAGACGTACGTTTGGTCACGACTGATATCCTTCTAATTTGTTGAAGGGCGTTGTCCTCTCCCAGTGGATCATTCCACCGATTGACAGGCATCCTTTTGCAAGGGCCACCAACACCAAAACCCGCCCTATTCAGGCGAGATTTGGGGCTTATAGCGCATGCCAAGTGAGAGTCAATGCTTCAAAAGCTTATCCTTTGATAAAATAGGTCTGCCCATTTGTCGCATGCCAACATATAAATAGCGGTCTATTTTTTTACAAACGCAGCCCAAACGCGACCTTATTGTCACATTTGCAGATTGACAAAAAAATATGCCTGAAATCTAGTTCAAGGCCAATACCAACCCTTAGTTAGGAAAAGCCCATGGCCTCACCCACAAATCGCCCCAATGACCTTGGTCCCTTTTGGATGCCATTCACCCCAAACCGAGCATTTAAGGCCAATCCTCGAATGCTCGTTTCTGCGGACCGGATGCATTATAAATCCGACGATGGCCGCGATATTTTGGACGGGGCTGCGGGGTTGTGGTGTGTGAATGCGGGTCATAACCGCCCCCTCATCCGTGAGGCTGTGCAACGTCAGGTTGAGGAACTCGACTATGCGCCTTGCTTCAATTTTGGTCACCCCAAAGTGTTTGAGTTGGCCAATCGTTTGGCTCAGGTTTTCCCCGAAGGCATGGATCACACGTTTTTTGCAAACTCCGGATCAGAAGCCGTAGATAGCGCGTTAAAAATCGCACTTTCCTATCAACGTGCCAAAGGTCAGGGCACACGCACCCGCCTCATTGGGCGTGAACGTGGCTATCACGGCACAGGGTTTGGCGGGATTTCCGTTGGCGGCATTGTCACAAACCGCCGTCAATTCGGCACGCTTTTAACGGGCGTTGATCACCTCCCCCACACCCATGATTTGGAAAAAAACGCATTTTCCAAAGGCTGTCCCGAACACGGCGCGAATTTAGCCGATGATCTCGAACGGATTGTGGCGCTGCATGATGCATCGACCATTGCGGCTGTGATTGTCGAACCGATGGCAGGCTCCACAGGGGTGTTGATGCCGCCCAAAGGTTACCTTCAGCGGCTCCGTGACATTTGTGACAAACACGGCATCTTGCTTATCTTTGATGAGGTCATCACAGGGTTCGGACGCCTTGGTACCGCCACAGCTGCGGATTATTTTGGGGTCACGCCTGATATCATCACCTTCGCCAAAGGCGTTACAAATGGCGTCATTCCTATGGGCGGCTGCGTGGTGAAAAATGAAATCCACGACACGATTGTCAACAACTCGGACACCCCGATTGAGCTTTTCCACGGCTACACCTATTCGGGCCACCCCATTGCGGCCGCCGCCGCGCTTGCAACACTTGATACCTATAAAGAAGAGGGGCTTTTTGAGCGCTGCGCGGATCTCTCCCCGTATTGGGAAGACGCGATGCATTCCCTGCGTGATGCGCCTCATGTCATTGATATTCGCAATCTTGGATTGGTGGCAGGGATTGAGCTTGCGCCTCGTGACGGTGCGGCAGGGGCCCGCGGCGCGGAAATCGTTCAACATTGCTACGATAATGGGGTTATGGTTCGCGTGACAGCGGATATCATCGCCCTCTCGCCCCCTTTCATTATCACGAAAGAGGAAATCGATCAGCTGGTCGATACGATCCGTGCAGCACTAAACGCTACGGCATAAAATACGCATCCATCTATCAAAAAAGGCACCCAATTGGGTGCCTTTTTACGTTTCTAATCCTGAGCCTATTCCAGCTCAATCATGAGGTCCTTGGCATCGATTTGGCTGCTGGCGGCGACATGCACAGCCTTCACCACAGCATCACGTTCCGCATGAATGCCGGTTTCCATTTTCATGGCTTCAATCGTCAAAAGAAGATCACCTTCTTTCACCTCTTGCCCCACGCTCACCGCAACCGTGGCCACGACCCCTGGCATTGGGGCACCAATGTGGTTTGGGTTACCCGCTTCGGCTTTGGGACGTGTTTCGGTTTCAGATTTCACCATGCGGTTCGGCACGCGAATGCTGCGTGGTTGGCCGTTGAGTTCAAAGAACACTTTCACGTCGCCATTTTCATCAACATCGCCAATGGCCTGCATCCGAATTTCAATGGTCTTTCCGGGATCAATTTCAGCTGAAATTTCCTCACCCGCGCGCATGCCATAGAAAAACGTCCGTGTGGGCAAAGTCCGCACAGGGCCGTAAATCCGGTGACGCCCCATGTAATCCAAGAACACTTTTGGATACATGAGATAGGCATTGAGGTCCTCATCATCGACTTTAAATCCTTCGAGTTCCGCACTCAAATCTGCGCGCGTCTTCTCCAAATCCACGGGCGCAAGCGATGCCCCTGGGCGGGTTGTAAACGCGTCTTGGCCTTTTAAAACCTTCGATTGAATGCCCGTTGGGAACCCGCCAGGAGGCTGACCCAAACTGCCGCGCATCATGTCGACCACCGACTCGGGGAAGGCCACGTCTTTGTCAGGATCTTCCACATCGTTACGTGTGAGGTTCTGGCTCACCATCATCAAGGCCATGTCACCCACCACCTTTGAAGATGGTGTCACTTTGACAATATCGCCAAACATCTGGTTCACATCCGCATAGGTTTGCGCCACTTCAGGCCAACGCGCCTCAAGCCCCAAAGACCGCGCTTGGGCCTTTAGATTGGTGAACTGACCGCCTGGCATTTCATGAAGATAGACCTCAGACGCGGGGGCCTGCAGGCCGCTTTCAAAGGCGCTATATTGCGCACGCACCTGTTCCCAATAGTCTGAAATCTCGCGCACGGCAGCAATGGAAATGCCAGTGTCGCGCTCCGTATGGGCAAGACCTTCGACGATGGAACCCAAACAGGGCTGTGATGTGCCGCCAGAAAACGCATCCATCGCCGCATCAACCGCATCAACACCCGCATCAGCCGCCGCCAAAATGGTCGCGCCGGCAATTCCAGATGTGTCATGGGTATGAAAATGCACCGGAAGCCCGACCTCTTCTTTCAGCGCCTTCACAAGCTGCCGCGCAGCTGCGGGTTTCAAAAGCCCCGCCATATCCTTTAGCCCCAGCACATGTGCGCCCGCGGCTTCCAATTCCTTGGCCATCGATACGTAGTATTTCAGGTCATATTTGGCCCGATCTGGGTTCAAAATATCACCAGTATAACAGATCGTGCCTTCACAAACCTTGTCTTGCTCAATCACCGCATCCATGGCCACGCGCATGTTTTCAACCCAGTTAAGGCTGTCAAAGACACGAAACACATCCACGCCAGTATCTGCGGCTTGGCGCACGAATTCTTGCACCACATTATCAGGATAATTCGTGTAGCCTACGCCGTTTGACGCACGCAAAAGCATCTGCGTCATCAAATTTGGCATCGCATCCCGCAAATCGCGAAGCCGCTGCCATGGGCATTCCTGCAAGAACCGATACGCCACATCAAACGTCGCCCCGCCCCAGCATTCAACAGAAAACAGTTGCGGCAAATTTGCTCGGTAAGATGGCGCGATTTTGATCATATCAATGGAGCGCATCCGCGTCGCCAAAAGCGACTGATGCCCATCACGCATTGTCGTGTCTGTGAGCAAAAGCTGCTTTTGCGCCAACATCCAATCGGCAACCGCTTGTGGTCCTTTGGCATTCAAAAGATCCCGCGTCCCCGCCTCATAGGTTAATGACGCCTCAGGCGCTTGTGGCGCAATAAGATCCGCGGATGGTGTCGCGCGCCCTTCGGTTTCCGGATGTCCATTCACGGAAATATCCGCGATATAAGTCAGGATTTTTGTCGCCCGATCACGGCGTTTTTTGAAGTTAAACAGCCCAGGCGTTTCATCGATAAATTTGGTGGTATAGCTGTTGTCCAAAAACTTCGGATGTTTCAGCAGGTTTTCAACAAATGCGATATTCGTCGACACGCCGCGAATACGAAATTCCCGCAACGCCCGATCCATGCGCGCAATCGCGGCCTCTGGCGTTTGGGCATGGGCCGTCACTTTGGTCAGCAAACTGTCATAGTAGCGCGTGATCACACCGCCCGAATAGGCCGTTCCCCCATCGAGGCGAATGCCCATCCCTGTGGCCGAGCGATACGCCGAAATCCGACCGTAATCTGGGATGAAATTGTTTTGCGGATCTTCGGTTGTGATCCGCGCCTGTAGCGCATGGCCATTGAGGCGAATATCCTCTTGGCTGGCCTTACCGGTCGCCTCGGCAATGGGTTTGCCTTCGGCGATTTTGATTTGCGCTTGCACGATATCAATACCCGTGACTTCTTCGGTGACGGTGTGCTCCACCTGAACACGTGGGTTCACTTCGATAAAATAGAATTCTTGGCTGTCCATATCCATCAAAAATTCGACCGTGCCGGCGCATTCGTAATTTACGTGCTTACAGATTTTGTAGCCGAGCGCCGCCAGTTTTTGACGCTGCTCTTCGCTCAAATAGGGTGCAGGCGCGCGTTCGATCACCTTTTGATTGCGTCGCTGCACGGAACAATCACGTTCAAAAAGGTGATACATGCCACCATGTTGATCCCCTAGGATTTGCACCTCAACGTGGCGTGCGCGCAGGATCATTTTTTCAAGATACCCTTCGCCATTCCCGAAGGCCGATTCTGCCTCACGGCGGCCTTCTAGAACCTTGGTTTCAACCTCATCTTCGCCCATAATCGGGCGCATGCCACGGCCACCGCCGCCCCATGACGCCTTAAGCATCAAAGGATAGCCAATTTCACCCGCTTCCGCGCGGATCACATCCATGTCATCGCCTAAGACTTCGGTTGCTGGAATAACGGGCACGCCCGCTTTCATCGCGACTTTGCGCGCTGACGCTTTGTCACCCAAAGCGCGCATCGTTTCCGCTTTGGGGCCGATAAACGCGATGCCATTGGCCACGCACGCATCCACAAAGTCAGGGTTCTCCGACAAAAGCCCATAGCCTGGGTGGATTGCATCCGCCCCCGACATTTTTGCGACACGAATGATTTCTTCAATCGAAAGATACGCGGCAACTGGCCCAAGATCCGCCCCAATTCGGTAAGCTTCATCCGCCTTAAACCGATGGAGGCTTAGCTTGTCTTCTTCCGCAAAAACGGCAACCGTCTGCTTACCAAGTTCATTTGCAGCACGCATGATGCGAATCGCAATCTCACCCCGATTGGCAATCAAGATTTTCGAAAATTCTTGGGCTTTCATACGTTTCTCTCCGCGCAACGTGTCGTTATTGAATTCATTGGTAATATATTATTACCAATACTACAACAATACGGCACACAAGGAAAGCTGCACTGCAGAAAACGACATAGTCCGCACAAACGGCGGCGCAGCCTACGCGCCTTTTGCCGGTTCTACGCCAAAGCCAAGATACGCCGTCATTCCTGCTTCTTTGGCTTCGATCGTGACATAAGATAAGTTTGGCACATGATAGGCCAGCCCCGCGTGAATTTCCCCATCCACCAAAGACAATGCGGCGCGCATCGTGCCAGCATGGGCCACAATAACGCCACCGCCAGCATCCATCAATTGCTCCAATACGGGGATCGTGCGCCGATATAAGTCCGCGAAACTTTCGCCGTTTTTCGGCCGATAGTCCGAAAGCTCCGCCCCCGTTTTCACGCCAATATCAGGCAGAGCATCATATGGAAGACCTTCCCATGCTCCGAAATCTTGTTCCCAGAGATCAGGGTCCTGCCGCGCCGTAGTCAGATCCATATCAGGCCAAATGGCGGCTGCTGTTTGCATGCATCTCAAAGCGGGGCTCAACCAAACTGTCTGTGGCGCGGGAAAGGCCTGTCGCAACGCCAAAAACGCGGCAGGATCATCACAACGCGCAGGCAAATCCCGCCGCCCGTAAAAACACCCATCAGATATCACAGGCGCGTGGCGCACAATTGTTATGCGCCGTGGCGACGTCACACCAGAACCCCAAGGCCGAGGTAAAATCCAACATAGCTTAACTGCTGCAAAGCCCCCAAAACGTCGCCAGTATACCCGCCAATTTTATGATCCGAGAGCGTCGAAAGACCCCAATAGACCAAAGCCATAACTCCAACGGATCCCACCATAGGCAAAACGCCAAATGTGATAAGCCCCAGCAAAAGAAGGCCCAATACTTGCACCGCAAAAACCAGTCGCCCGTCATCATCCATCCGCTGAGTAAGGTTCTCGCCCGCCCCGGATTTACGCACATAGGTTCCCATTTGCATCAGGCCCACAACACCAGCGCGGCTAAGCCCATGCCCCACAATAAGCGCAACCACCGCCGCCGCGATCGACAGGTCTGACAGCAGCACATATTGCGCCAAAACGATCAAGATCAAAGCAAGGGTTCCGTAGCTTCCGATGGCGCTATCGCGCATGATTTCAAGGCGCCGTTCACGGGTATGGCCACCCCAAAACCCATCAACCAAATCGGCGAGCCCATCTTCGTGGAGCGCCCCTGTTGCAAACATTGCCGTCACAATGGCAGCCACTGGCGCAAACGGCACGGACACCAAAGCAGCACACAACACATAGGCCAGCGCGGCGACAGCCCCCACAACCGCGCCCACCATAGGGTAATAGCGCACAGATTGCGCCATGCGCGCCGCGTCAAAATCTGCGCCTTCAGGAATAGGAAAGCGCATCATGAACTGAAATGCCAGACGCGCGGTTTCTATTTCTTCTTTCGGGGTCATTCGTCTTTACCGCTGATGCCTGCATCCGCAAATGTCGCCATATTATTGAGCATATCCGCAGAAGCCCGCACCAATGGCCACGCCAAAAGCGCGCCTGTGCCTTCGCCCAAACGCAGCCCAAGGTTCAAAATCGGCTTGGCCTCAAGATGTGTGAGAATTGCAATATGGCCTGCCTCTTCGGAGAGGTGCGAAAACACCATGGCAGGACGAATATGTGGCGCCCGTGTTAGCGCAACAAGCGCAGCCGCCGTTGCGATAAACCCATCCACAAGCACAACTTTGCGTGCCTCAGCCGCCGCAATCATCGCCCCAGCCATCATAAGGATTTCAAACCCGCCATATTCCGCAAAAATGTCATCAGCAGATAGGTCACCCGTGCGTGCGGCCGCCTTTTGAAGGATCGCAAGTTTACGGTTTAACCCGTCATCATCAAGCCCCGTCCCACGGCCCGTGAGGGTTTCAAGATCAAGCCCCGTGAGTTTATGGATGAGCATACTCGCCGTGGCCGTATTCCCGATGCCCATTTCGCCAAAGCTCATGGCGTCCGCGTCACATGTGGCCACCAAATCCGCGCCCGCAGCAAAGGTTTGTGCCATCACGTCCTTGCTCATCGCGGGGCCAGAAAGGAAGCTCGCCGTCCCTGCGCCCATCCGGCGAGAGATAAGACCGTCAGCCTCAATAGGTTCTCCTGCAACGCCTGCATCTACCACCATCACGGGTACATCCAAACGGTTCGCAAACACATTGGCCGCTGCCCCGTTGCCTAAGAAATTGAGGACCATTTGTTGGGTCACGGCCTGTGGAAAGGCGGATACGCCTTCGGTTGCGATCCCATGGTCAGCGGCAAAAATGATGTGCTGACAGCTGTCCATTTTAGGGCTCGTGGTTTCTTTGAGCGCCGCGATTTGCGCCGCCAATTCTTCGATTCGCCCCAATGATCCCGGGGGTTTTGTTTTCAAATCAATCGCAGTTTGGATATCAGCTTTAAGAGCGTCTGATGCAGTGAGCATGGTATTTCTTTCTATGTCTGAGGCGCACGGTCGAGGATATAAATATCCATAATCCAGCCGTGGTCTGATTTTGCGCCAGCGCGCGTATCGATAATGTCTTGGGATATTTCAGCCAAAGGGCCCGAGCGGATGACTTCGTTTTCCATACCAACAAACCCGCCCCACCAAATGTGGATGCCCGCAGGATCAAGGGTCTGAAACGCGCAATCCCCATCAAGCATCACCACCAAACGGTCCACACCTTGCGGCCAGCCATGATCGCGGAGCTGTCGTCCCGTGGTCACAGTAAAGGGCCCGCCTAGCGCATTTAGCGGAATGCGATGCGCGGCTGTGAGGCCTTGCATAGATGTAATGCCGGGGATGACTTCGACCTGTGTTGCGCGTTTTTCGTTCACACGGTGTGCAATGCGCAACGTGCTGTCGTAAAGGGACGGATCCCCCCAAACCAAAAGCGCAACCCGCGTGGCAGTCGGATGCGCATCCATCGCCGAAAGCCAGCACTGCGCAATCGCATCATGCCACTGGTTCACCCGATCAATGTAATCTTCGATCGCAGGGTCCCGCACAGGCAATTTAAACTCTTCTATCGGGGTTGGAGATGTCAGAATATCATCGCAAATTTCCCGCCGCAGCGCCGCGAGATCCGCTTTCTCTGATCCTTTATAGGGGATCAGTATCAAATCCGCGCCGTTAAGCGCTTTGACCGCTTGACGTGTGAGGTGGTCAGGGTTTCCCGTCCCAATACCGATGAGAATAAGATCAAGCATAGTGGCTCTGTCCTAAAACAGGGGGTGAGAAATGAAAATGGCCCCACGATTGAGGCCATTTTTTAAATCAGTATACGCCACCGCTTAGGCTGCGCTAAAAAGGCGTGGCGTAACAAGCGCTGCTGGAACACCTTTGTGTAGTGTTTTTGCAATAAACAGAACCGCAAGATCCGCAAGAGGCTCAATCAAAACAACAAGCATATATGCACCGCCAAATGTCACAACATTGGCGAGATTTTCTGCGCCGAAGCCCTGACCGTAAAACGCCCAGAAACCAACCCAAGCCACAACACCAGCTTGGTAAGCCGTTGAAAGCGCAAGTGTTTGTTTATAGCTGATATCCACATAGCGTGTGGAGGCCGGAATGATGCGATCCGCGATCATTTTCAAACCAAAGAGCGGCACAAGCAAAGTTGTCATATTCATGCCAAATTGCGGGATATCAAATGGCGCAAGGATGAAGCTTTGGATTGCAAGCCCAAGCGTCAGGCCAATCGCAGCGGGTGCCGCACCAAACACGAGGAACAATGTAGACCCGAGGATGAAATGCACCTCAGACACGCCAACGGGATAATGTGGCAGCAATTCAAAGAATGTGAACACCAATACGGTTGCCGCCAATGCGCGCATGGCCAAAGATACGAGACCTTTTTCTTTGAGTGCGTCCCACGCCATTTTAAGGCCAACAACACCTGCACCTGCGGCTGTTGCGTATGAAAGGGCGATTTTTGCGCCGGTAACGACGCCTGGTTCGATATGCATATTTTTCTCCTGACCGTCACACCCGACGGCGGTTAATGTTTCTCACATCTGGCAGGTTTCCTGGCTCGCGCATCCATGTCTTGCTTGACCTTCCCAGATTGCTCCAGTGGATATCCAAACAGACTCAGCGCATACAGTCGCGGGGGCGGCTGGGGTTTGGGATGCCGCCACTTGGTCCATCCTTCCCCATTCCCATTTCGGCCCCAAAGCTTTGCTTCATTCGGGGCACCATATGTGGCGTTCACTTAAGCGTAGAACGCGTCATATCGTCAAGTTAAAAAGCGACATTTTCAGGATCAATGCCGCCTATTTTAAGCGCAGTGGCAGGCCTGATATTGTGACCTGAACCTCATCGGCTGCGGCGGCAATTCGTTGATTGCACGCGCCTGCGTGATCACGAAAGGCGCGGGCGAGCTTGTTTTCTGGGACAATCCCCATCCCCACTTCCCCCGTCACTAGGATCACAGGCGATGTTTGCAATTCAAGTTCCGCAACCAGCGCATCAACCTCCGCCGTGACATCACGCTCCGCCAGCAAGAGATTCGTCACCCAAAGCGTCAAACAATCCACAAGCCGCACCCCCGAACCGTTGCTTTGGCGAAGGGCCGCAACCAAATCCAAAGGGGCGTGAATATCCGACCATTCTGGCCCACGTCGATCCTGATGTGCCTTGATCCGCGCGCGCATTTCATCATCATAGGCCTCCGCCGTCGCGATATAGATAGGCGCTTCACCACTGGCCAACACACGCGTTTCCGCATAGGCACTTTTGCCAGAGCGCGCCCCGCCCGTCACCAATATTACAGCCATTATCGCCCCCTTCATGTCGTCTGACGTGGATAACCCATCGCAATTCAAGTTGATTATCCGTGAGAAAAGGTCTTAACACTGCTGTCACGTTCTATCAATTGGATGCTTCAGATGCAGGCGACGCACGACATTTCCATTGCGGGTCATTTTGGGGAACTCATCCAAGGGCGGATGGGACCTAATGGTGATGTTGCGCTCATTTCTTTGCCCTGCCCCAAACTTCACGTGCGCCTGAGCCACAAGACTGGACCATTTGCCTTTACGCAAACCCCCCAAGATATTTTGAACACAGATGACATCGACGCCCTCTTTCATGCTCTAAGCGCCGAAAAATCGGGGGCGTTTCACCTCACCCATGACATGCCCGCAGGGGGCGGCGCAGGCGCCTCTACTGCGGCGCGCGTGGCCGTCATTAAAGCACTCTCACCTGACCTCTTACCAGAAGATATCGCACGCATTTGCTTTCAGACCGAAGGGGCCGTTGATCCCCTTATGTATCCCAACGCGGATCATATGCTTTGGGCCTCTCGCACGGGTGCGGTGCATACCATGTTCTCACCTTTGCCTGAAGGGGATCTCATCGGTGGGTTCTTGGATAAATCCGAACGCACCGATGCACGAGATGCGAACTTCGCGGATATCACCGATCTCATCGCCAAATGGCCCGATATTCGCACACTCCACGATATGGCCCAGCTCACAACCCTATCCGCGCAACGTAATCATAAAACGCGCGGGCACCACGATGACCCGACATTTGATATCGCACAAGAAATCGGGGCTTTGGGCGTGGTTGTTGCCCATACAGGATCCGCGCGCGGCTTTCTCTTTGATCGCGGTGGCATTCCAGAAGATGCACAGGCTATACTCACGGCATCTGGCCTTCGCGGGCTGTGCCAATTCTCTTTTGGAGGCCCATCATGAGCTTCACCCTCGCCATGGCCATAGCCATTTTGATCGACGCGATCATCGGCTGGCCCAATGCCCTGTTTCGCCAAATCGGCCATCCCGTGACATGGATTGGCG
Source organism: Halocynthiibacter sp. (assembly GCA_049609065.1). GTDB lineage: Bacteria > Pseudomonadota > Alphaproteobacteria > Rhodobacterales > Rhodobacteraceae > JBMYYE01. Next base: position 5,417 of record JBMYYE010000007.1, on the reverse strand, counting down.
CGGGCATCACGCGCCTTGAAGCGCAGTTCAATACAGGGGACGCAGCGGTGCGGCGCAAAAACGGCACGCTCACAGCTATGATCACAATCGGTGTGACCGTGATCATAGCGGCCCTTATCATGTGCCTGCTGCCTGACACGGGTTTGGGCACCGTCATTTTGGGTATTTTAGCATGGCCGTTCGTCGCCATTCGCTCCCTCCATGATCATGTGGCCGCGGTCGGGGACCCGATCCGCAAAGGTGACATTGCGGGCGCACGTCGCGCCGTATCCATGATCGTTGGGCGCAACCCCAAGACCCTATCACAGCGCGGCGTCATTCGCGCCGCCATCGAAAGCTTGGCCGAAAACACGTCCGATGGGGTCATCGCACCCTTGTTTTGGGGGGCTCTTTTCGGCCTTCCGGGCATCGCGGGCTATAAAGCGATCAACACACTTGATAGCATGATCGGCCATAAATCCGACCGCTACTTACATTTTGGCCGCTTTAGCGCATTGACCGATGATGTGGTGAATTGGGTCCCTGCACGGATCACGGGTGGGCTCTTTGCGATCTGTGGGCGCGCACGCAAAACGGCACTCGACGTGATGAAATCAGACGCGGCCTTGCACCGGTCGCCAAATGCAGGCTGGCCCGAAGCCGCCATGGCGGCGTGTCTTGGCATTCGTCTTTCGGGCCCACGGATTTATGACGGCATTCAAACTGACGACCCTTGGGTAAATGAAACGGGGCGCGGCGCAATTATCAGCGACATTGACGACGCGCTCGTTCTTTATCGGCGGAGCATGATGGCAACATTTGCCGCCCTCATCGCCCTCTCACTTCTCGGATAGGATACCCTATGGCAAAACGCGATCACGGCGGAAATATGGACGAAGCCATTGCCCAATATGGTGGGACGGCGCGCGATTGGATTGACCTATCCACGGGGATCAACCGCGTCCCTTACCCTGTGCCAAATATGCCAGAAGACATGTGGACGGCGCTCCCGACCAAGAGCCTGATTGAGACCACAAAATCCGCCGCGCGCAAGGCCTATGGAACACGCGCACCTATGCTTGTAACGGCGGGGGCCCAAGGGGCCATCCAGATGCTGCCGCGACACTTGCCCATGAGTGAAATGCGGGTTTTGGCCCCCACCTATAACGAACATGCGGCCTCCTTTAAAAACGCAGGCTGGCCCGTGAAAGAAGTCGCAACCCTTTCCGATCTTGAAGGCGCCGATGTGGCAATCATCGTCAACCCGAACAATCCAGACGGGCAAATTTTCACCCGCGACACAGTGTTAAAACTGGCGAAAACCGTAGGGCATTTGATCGTGGATGAAAGCTTCGCTGATCCCTACCCATCCCATTCCGTCGCCCCTGAAGCGGGGCGTGATGGGCTTATTGTGCTGCGGTCGTTTGGCAAGTTTTACGGGCTTGCGGGGGTGCGGCTTGGATTTATCCTAGGCGCCGCTGAATTGATCGCAGATTTACAAGATATGGCCGGTCCATGGCCTGTGGCGGGCAATGCGCTTTTCATCGGGGCAGCGGCATTAAACGATGCAAGCTGGGCGAAAACCACGATCACCCGCTTGCAAAGTGATGTGACGCGGTGTGATACGATTGCCCATGCCGCAGGGTGGTCATGTGTCGGTGGGAGCCTCCTTTTCAGGCTCTATGAAACGCCCGATGCCACCGCCGCACAAATCGCGCTTGCGAAATCACATATTTGGTCGCGGATTTTTCCTTATTCGGATCGCTGGATTAGGCTCGGATTGCCAGCAGATGAGGCGGAGTTTTCGCGCCTTGAGATCGCTCTCACCCCTTAGCGTGCCATTTCAAATACGGCATCCAGATCGAGATGCTCTTCCATGAACGCGGCGAGTTCATCTAGCGTCGCCTCCACACGCGCACCATATGCCGTGCCGCTTTCGACGCCAAATCCACGCAAGTATGCTTGGCGAAAACCATCCACCGCGAACAATCCATGAAGATAGGTTCCAACCACGCGTCCATTTTCCGATTGCGCGCCTTCGGGCACCCCCGAAACATGCGCAAACGGGCGTATGCGATCCGCGCCTTCGGTGCTACCAATGTGAATTTCATACCCTGACATATCCGCCCTCGTTGCCGCATGTATCGCGTCAACCTGTGTGAGGGTTTTTTCAGGTGTCATAACCGTTTCGACCTGCAAATGGCCAAGCCCGATCGACTGCCCTACATCGCCTTCGACCCCATGGGGATCATCGATCAGCTGCCCAAGCATCTGATAGCCGCCACAAATCCCAAGCACATGACCCCCGCGACGAATATGCGCCGTAAGATCAATATCCCAGCCCTGTTCGCGTATGAAGGCAAGGTCCTGTCTTGTGGATTTTGTTCCAGGAATGATCACCAAATCCGCGTCACCTGGAATGGGTTGCCCCGCCCGTAATATCGTGAGGTTTACGCCGTCCTCGATCCCAAGTGGATCAAGATCGTCAAAATTTGCGATCCGTGATAAGCCGAGGCAAACCACATGCAAACCGCCCTCAGAAGCGCGACCTCGAAGATCAAGCGCATCTTCTGCGGGTAAAAAATGCGCATTGGGGAAGTAGGGCAACACCCCCACGCCGCGCCAGCCTGTCTGATCTGCGATCATCTGATAACCATCGTCAAAAAGCGTCGGGTCACCACGAAATTTATTGATCATAAATCCTTCGATTTGGGTGAGGTCAGCATCAGACAAAACTGCTTTGGTCCCCACCATTTGCGCGATCACCCCGCCGCGGTCAATGTCGCCCGCAAGGATCACAGGCACATCACCCGCCACCGCAAACCCCATATTCGCGAGGTCATTTTTACGCAAGTTTACTTCAGCGGGGGATCCCGCGCCTTCGACGATCACAAGGTCGGATTGCTCTTTCAACCGCTGAAAACTCTCTAGGATTGGCGCCATTAGTTTTGGTTTTAATTTGGAATAGTCCCGCGCTTTACACGTCACGTGATGTTTGCCCTGCACGATAACGGCCGCCCCGCGATCACTTTCGGGCTTCAGTAAAATGGGGTTCATATCCACATGGGTCGCCACACCACATGCCAAAGCCTGCAACGCTTGGGCTCGGCCAATTTCGCCGTCCCCGCCATCAACTACGGCCGCGTTATTGGACATATTTTGCGGCTTAAACGGCCGCACAGAAAGCCCGCGTTTGACCGCCGCACGGCACAGGCCCGCGACCAACATGGATTTCCCCACATTGGACCCCGTTCCTTGGATCATCAGCGCCTTTCCCATTAACATCACTCCTAAAATTCAACGCCTTGCTGGGCTTTGATTCCTGCGCGAAACGGATGCTTGATTTGCGCCATTTCAGTTGCGAGATCAGAAATTTCAAGGAGCGGCTCTTTGGCATTTCGCCCCGTGAGAACCACATGGGTCATCTCAGGTTTTTCGGTTTTGAGGAATGTCACAACCTCATCCAGATCAATATATTCATAGCGCAGCGCGATGTTGATTTCGTCCAAAAGCACCATGGAAATTTCAGGGTCTCGGATCAAATCCTTGGCCTTTTCCCACGCACGATTTGCCGCCGCAATGTCACGCGCCTTATCTTGGGTTTCCCATGTGAAGCCTTCGCCCATCGTGTAAAATTGGCACAGGTCGCTAAAATGGTCTTCGATCAGGCTACGTTCACCCGTGCCCATTGAACCTTTGATAAACTGCACAACCGCGCACGGCATCCCATGGGCGATGTGTCGGAAAATCATCCCAAAAGCTGACGATGATTTGCCTTTTCCGTTGCCCGTGTGCACGATGATAAGCCCTTTTTCCCCATCTTTGGTGGCCATGATTTTATCACGCGCGGCTTTCTTCTTGGCCATTTTTTTAGCGTGGCGCTCTGCGTCTTTGGGATCGATTTCAACCATATTTAAAAGGCCTTCCAACTAAATTCATTTCGTCACTTGACGTTAGATATCAATTATCCGTAAATGAGTTTCTGGTTCTTGTCTATGACAAGCGAAGAGGGAATGTAATACGGTTCAAATACGACGGTTTTCGTCCAAATGAACCTAAAAACAGCCGCCCCCGCGACCGTGATCGGATGAGGGTCAAATCCACTGGCATTGCCGGGAAGGATTGATCCACTGGGCTTTGCCCAACGCCGTAAGCCGGGAGACCTGCCAGAAGTGATATGCAATAGCGAACGGGGTGTCTCGCGGTCTGCAAAGGTGTGTCCTTTCAGTCCTCTCCCCTTATTTTACTGGTCTTGGAAAGGGCGGAAAATGACAACAAATGCAACGCTTTATGTGTGCACCACATGCCGCGCGGGCCTTGAAATCCCCGAAGACGGTTTGCGCCCAGGTGAGGTGCTCTTCAATACACTCACGGAAATGGGCGCGCCAGAAGGTGTCAAAATTGAGGGCGTGAAATGCCTGTCTGCGTGTAAAAGCGGATCTGCGGTTGCACTCGCTCAAAATGGGAAATGGACCTATGTTTACGGGCATATGGATGCCATAGAACATGCCCAAGATATCCTTGATGGCGCCGCGCAATACGCAAAATCAGAGGATGGAATCATCCCATGGCGTGAACGCTCTGACACGTTCAAAAAACAAACACTTTCACGTATTCCAGCATTAGGAACAAGCAAATGACAGCGCTTCGTAAAATTCCCGTTACGGTGATCACCGGTTTTCTTGGCTCCGGAAAAACCACCCTCATTCACAACCTCATTCGCAACGCAGGCGATAAGCGTTTGGCGATTGTGGTCAATGAATTTGGCACCCTCGGCATTGATGGTGAGATTTTAAAATCTTGTTCTGATGAAAACTGTCCTGCAGAAAACATCGTCGAGCTGGCAAATGGCTGCATCTGTTGTACTGTCGCGGATGATTTCATTCCAACGATCGAAAGCTTGATGGCGCTGCCGACGCCTCCCGATCACATTTTGATCGAAACCTCTGGCCTTGCTTTGCCAAAACCGTTGTTGTTGGCTTTTAACTGGCCTGCGATCAAATCCAAAATCACCGTGGATGGCGTGATTGCTGTGGCTGACGCCGAAGCCGTCGCAGATGGTCGTTTTGCCCCTGATGTGGCTGCCGTCGATGCCCAACGTGAAGCCGATGAAGGCATTGATCACGAAACGCCGCTTTCTGAAGTGTTTGAAGATCAAATCTCATGCGCGGACATCATTTTACTGTCGAAGGCGGATCTTGCTACGCCTGAGCAAATGCAAAAAGCCAAAGATATCATTGCCGCCGAAACACCCCGCAACGTGCCCATGTTGCCGATCACCGATGGCAATATTGATCCTCAGGTTATTTTGGGCCTTGATGCCGCGGCCGAAGATGATCTTGAGGCGCGCCCATCCCACCACGATGGCCACCATGATCACGAACATGATGATTTCGAATCCGTTATCATCGACATTCCTGAACTGGAAAACGCAGATG